>PCBV01000016.1 GCA_002731905.1 Methanobacteriota archaeon | reverse complement strand
AAAACCATCTGTCGGATAAACTCCCGCAGTCGAAACCATTTCGACTGTATTATTTTCGTCAGTTCTCCACACATGACCGTCCAAACCCAAATAATATGTATAATTTTCTTGAACACGAATGCCGACTGGCTTTACTACCTCGATACCGACTGGCTTTACTCCCTCGGAATTGCGAGACTTTTTACTTCCGAACCAGCCCATTATTTCCCCAGAATCTCCTTCTTCATCTGCTTGAACTCGTCGTCATCGATAAGGCCTTTCTCTTTCATCTCAGTCAGTTCCTTTAATTTTGTGAATTTGTCATCTCCACCAGCACCGATGTTCGACTTGCTCACTACGCTGTCCTTGATGATGGTATCGCGGTCATCGACGTAAGTTGTGTCCCTGTCATCGACGTAGTCTCCATGCACCACAGTCTGCCGAGACGCACGAATGGATACGTGAGCGCGAGGACGGTACGTTCCTGGTCGGTATCACTGACCATGCGCAGGCGGCGCTATCTGATGTCGTATATGTCGAGCTGCCGCAGGTCGGTGACAGTTTCGATGCAGGCCAGAGCTTCGCCGTCGCCGAGTCGGTGAAGGCAGCCAGCGACCTCTACGCTCCGATGGCGGGAACGGTAGTGGAGGTCAACTCGCAGTTGGAAGAGGCGCCTGAATTAGTCAATGAGTCACCTTATGAGTTAGGTTGGATTGCCGCTTTCCAGCCGGCTGGCACACCGGAAGGTCTCCTGGATGCTGGCAGCTACTGTAAGGCAATAGCGTGAAGCACCTAAGGGTGTCCTGTAGGGAGGCGGAGGCAGCGCGCCACGCACTCGAGCGTAGCGGCGTGCTGCACTCTGCTTACTTGCCTCAGCGGGAAGGCGATAGTGTACTCTGGCCGCTTTGCGGAGCAGCTGAGGGTGACGTCGTCGAGCGCGAACCGCGGCTGTGTCAGCGACCGGCCGGTGACTACCGGCAGCAACTGCCCTCTACGCTGCGAAAGCTGGCTCCGCGCGGGTTCGACCTGTTGGGTCATGCAGCTATACTGCGGCTCTCAGATGAAGCTGAACCGCACGCCACACTCATTGCAGAGGCGCTGCTTGCAAGCCATGGCCAGTTGCGTACAGTCGCACTCGACAGTGGCGTCGACGGCCGATGGCGAGTTCGCGCGCTACGCGTTATCGCCGGCGAGGACAATCTGGTCGTACACCATCGCGAGAACGGTCTGCGCTTCGAGGTCGATTTGCGCCAAGTCTTTTTCTCACCGCGGCTGGCGACCGAGCGCGCGCGCATAGCAGCCTTAGTGCGACCCGGCGAGAGATTTTTGGACCCATTCGCTGGCGCGGCACCCTTTGCAGTCAGCGCTGCGGCTGCCGGTGCGCAGGTACTTGCAGCAGACGGTAATCCTGCTGCACAGCGCTGGGCGGAGCGCAACTCTGCACTTAATAATCTGTCGTCAGAAAACTTTGAGTTTCATATCGCGCTGGCAGAAACGCTTCTGCCCAGCTTGCGGGACTTCGACCGCGTAGTACTGAACCACCCCACAGCTCAGCTGAATTACCTCGAGCCGGCGCTAGCGGCAACCCGGCCGGGTGGGAGCTTGCACCTCTATCTGCTTGCCAATCGCGGCGAGGATGCGACTGCAGAAACGGCCGCTGCGCTCGTTGAACGGGGTCGAGTGGAGGCTCAGCGACTGGTCCATCCTTTTTCGCCTGGTCGGGAATTGCGTGTGCTCGATATCCGGCGTGGAAGTAGCTGAATGTCAAAACTGTTAACCGATTAACTTAAATAGTAGTTTCACCACATCGGGGTGTTATTTTATTAAAGGGGGTGCGGATACCACAGGACCGTGCTCGCATCAGCGAGTCGGTAAAGGACAAAACCCAAAGGTGTGTTAAAATGGAAACAAACAGCTTTTCGTTCGCTTCCCCAACCGGGAAGNTGACAGCGTTTGTAGTCGCCGTCTTGATGGCATTCAGCAGCTTTACTCTGCTGGCCAGCGGTGACTACGAAGAGCAGGCCACAGTCGCCTCCGAGGCGGCNATNCTAGAANACTGNAGTGCAGCTGGAACCGAGGCGNTNGGCGTCGCGGATGAAGCACCGCTCGGCGTCGNGCCGGACNANATGCTGCCACAGCCNGTGAANGTACAGGCAGGCAAGTTTTCGCCCGTNAGGGCNGACCCTGGCGACGCCAAGATTCTCGTCATGGATGATGATGCCGAGTTCTGGATGTCNGGNCCCTGGNTGGAAGCAACGCATATCGAGACNGCNCTCAATGANGGGGGCTTCTCGTTCGANGTCTTCCGCGCTGGATTCTGGGAGCAGGTTGATCGCGGCCTGCCGAGCGGAGANGCGGGACTCGATATNGTTGATGACTACGAAGCNATCATCTGGTACGGCGGCTGGAANGGCCGNGCCTANGTCAATGCCCAGGAGCAGAATATCATGATGAGATTACCTGGACGGCGACTGCGCCACTGGCGGCAACGGCTTCTGCACTACCAATCGCAACGTTATCCACGTGACTCAGATGGGTGACTGGTTCCACTCCTATGGCGGAGCCGGCTACCGTGGAGGGTACATACACTACGATACTCGTGGTGGCCTGATTGTTGATGGTACATCTAACCCGCTGAAAGGTGTAGATGACTCAATCTTTGACGGCAAGGAGTACAACACTGACGAGCTCGGTGTTCACTACCTGGACCGCCCTGTAGGAGCTGGCACTGCTGCTACTGGCCCCGCCATGGGTGCTTTCCACTACGATGCACTCTCCACTACGACTGCCCCCTACCACGCCATTCAGTTCCCGCGTACTGACGTGCCCCCGTCGACAGACCCGGGCTACAAGTCGTTATACTTCGGAACTGAAATAGGCTGCATTGGCGGCCGCGAGGATCGGGCTGACTTTTTCACCACTATGCTGGACTGGATGGATGTTGACCCCGAAGCCAAGAAGAATGTCGATGTCGGAATTGGTGGATTGCACATCCCCAATCACTCGCAGTACTGGCGCACCGTAGAGTCGATGGTTCCGGTCCAAATCGAGACCATCATCACCAACTACGGCAACCTTGAGCAGAGCCACACTGGCGCTCACCTACAGCTNAAGAACCAGTTCGGGCAGATTCTATTCGACAACACCTTTGACACCGTGGCGTTCGNCGGCGAGACTACAGGCTACGATACTAATGGTGACGGCCAGTACAACGAGCCCCATCCGATGGCTATTACCAGCCTGGCACCGCACGGCCTCGCGGGCGATTCGGTGCAGTTCACCTTTAACAGGACCAACGATGCGTTGCAACTTGAGTACGACCAAAAAGATCCTAGCAAGTCGCGTGACGTCATTTTTACCAGTGCTGGAATGGATTTCCTCTCAGTGTCGATAGTGCACGCTGGTGACCAGGTGCCTTCCAACAACTACGTCCAGGCTAGCGTCGGTGTTTCCAAATGGGTTGACAACGGCGANCCGACCTGCGCTCCCAATCAACAGACGCGCTGGTACGACCGTTGCGAGACAGGTGCCACGCTCACTTTCGGAGACACCGGTGCTAATGGTGCCAACAGTCTTGATTACGTCAACTACCATCGCGGCCATAGCTACGATTTCGACTCTGACGGCTGCGGCTGGGCACGTCCGATGACCGACTCCGGCTGCGCAGGTGGCGCTGGCACAGCCAATGAGTCACTCGGTATGTCGGAGATGGAGGGTATGTACGCCTTGGATGGCTACAGGGCCCAGGGTTGGTACAAGAGCACTGCCAACACCGCTGACAACGACGGCGACGGGTGGCCGGACGCCTGCGACTGGGAGGACTACTCGGACAAGGATTGTCCCAAGTTCACCCCTGAACCCTGGCAGGACGANTTCGCCATGTCTCCCTCGCTCGATATGAGCGCGATGGAGGAAGTGATTATCGGGATGGTCTTCTCCGGCTGTATGGAGTCGGGGGACTACTTCCGGATGCAGATTTCCAAAGATAACGGTGCAACTTGGACCTCCCTGATTTCCTACACCAATTTCTGCGTCGGCAAGGGTGCCTGGTATCTTTGGGGCGGCGGAAACGCGCGCTACCANGGCTACGTACTCGCTTCCACCTACTACGGTAAGGAGGATACAGATAACGTACGCTTCCGGATAATGCAGCAGAACGAAGGCGACCAGATCACTGAGCAAAACGGCCGCGCTGCAACCGGCTGGTACGTAGACGAAATTACCTTCCGCGGTACTGAGAAGGTTTCCCGTGACTTGGCGATGGAAAACGTGGCCGTGCGCGAGGAGGGCTTCATTGTCAAGTCCAAGACTGACGACCTACAGCGTGAAATCAACGCCACAGTGCTGAATGCTGGAGAGGCGGGTTGGACCGACGTGCCGGTAGTTTTCAGTGCTACCAACCTCCAGGGCGATGACCTGGATGGTATGCTCGACGAGACGGATGCGGTTATCACGGATTTACCGGGCGACTCATCCTACGGCAACATTGACGCCGAGGGTTACGAGGACCAGAAGGACCTGTTCGTGCTCTTCAGTGCGAGCGGACCCAATACCTACACCATCACAGTCGAGGTCAGGGCGTTACGTGCCGATTTCTTCCCTTGGAACAATACCAAGTCAGTAACGTTCCGAATTTTCGACACATTCTTNTACGACCCTGTTGACTCGCAACCGGGCAAGGATGATATTGAGTACACGGAATTCGAGTCTACCTCGATGGTTGACAACTTCTGGAATACTGTGACGGCTAGTAGCGCTGGCGTCGGTTCCTCCGACGCGGGCAACGACGGCACCCGTATCTATCGCTACTANGATGGTAGTGACGGCTATTCGNGTGGCGCTGACAGCCACTTCGTTACTCCTGATGCGTGCACCCGCAGCATAGGAGGACAACCAGTGACTGATGTCTGCATTGACCTGCGCGCTGCGTTCGATCCAATCCTGCAGTTCTACGTTATGTGGGAGTTGCAGCCCGGCGACCGCTTTGAGGTGCGCGCCGCAACCAACTTCGACTCACTACAGCAAACATCNGGTNCCTGGACGGTACTGAAGGATTATGGCTGNTCGTCCGAGGCTGGCTGCAGTAGCGGTACCTGGGACAGTGGAGGCTGGGTTGATGAATCGATTTCGCTAGCTGCCTTCGAGGGGTACCAGACCTGGATTGACTTCCGTGTTGTGACCTCTACTGGCGGCAGTGGCGGAATTCTGATAGACGACATCTCAGTCATAGGCAATGAGTACCGCTACAACTTGGCCGTCACCGATGTGGATACTACCCATTTCGGCGCTGCCGGCAAGGAGCACGACCTCTCGATTGAGGTTAAGAACGTGGGACTCAAGGACCAGGATGACGTGGTTGTCTTCGCNCAGATTACCGATGTCAACGGCCAGCGCGTCTGGCCCANTGGGACTCCCTACACCGAATATACCATTCAGGACACCACACTGAGTAAGGGCGATACCTTCACAGTTGACCCAGAGTCTGCAGGCGACGCCTGGAAGTGGGGCCTTGGCTTGGACCCAGGTATCTACACGCTGCGGGTGGGTGTGCGCGGCAGCGATCCGATGGCTCATCCGGACGAGAATCCGAGCGACAATCGGCGCAATATTACGCTGGTTCTCGGAGCGACCCTGCTCGATGGAGACAGCTGGTCTGGCGACTGGTCTGGCAACGAAGGTACTTGGAGCTGGGATTCTAGCAGTGGCTCGGGTGACCTGAATTCCGACAGCTTCGACATTTGGAACAGCAAACCGTTCTTGGTAGTCGAATCTAGTTTCGATCTGACNNACTCCTACGTGCAAGCGCAGGTAAAGGTCGGCTCGCAGTGGTACGACGTTAAGTGGCGCGATGCCACCCTNGAGGCTAGTTCACTCTACGCCATCCCCGGCAATAACTACACTGAACTACCTACCAGCTGGACTGGTAGCAGCCAGTTTANCGGGCAGGGNAAGCACGCGTTCTACGCCGACTTGGGCGTAGTGGANGATATCAGCGATGGTACCAGCCTGCAGGAGCAGTACGTACGTGGCTCGATGGAAGTCCGCTTGCGCGGCGTCTCCAACGATGGCAGCGGTAACTTCAAGGCATTCGACCCATCGGTCTTTGGCCTGAACCGCTACGACGTAGATGTTACGGGCATGACGCCCACTTCGCAGAAGGCGGAGCCGTCAAGCCAGCTCCTTCCGGCCGAGCGGACTTACACAGTCAAGGTGCGCAACTTGGGCGCTGTGGCAGACTCGGGCGTGGTTGACTTTAGCATCACGATCCCGGACAACTCGCTGGTAGATCTGGAAAGTGGCAGCCTATGCGTTGGTTGCCCAGTAGCGAAGCTGGACCGCATCCTACAGCGTGACGACGAAACAGTTGTCGCAATCAAGCCCACTGGCGGTAACTGGCAGGACCCCAGTCGCTACGCCGAGGGCGACCAGACNGCTTACATTGGCGAGGATGGAGAAATCACGTGGCCCAGCGGCAACAGTGAGTTTACCGCAGCCCCAGGATGGAATATAGGCAACCCCACCAAGGAATACTGGCACTCCAGTCTGGACAAGCCCCAGGCACCTACCGCTGGTAGCATGAAGGACCCTGGCGAGACCCTCAACGTGAATGTCCAAATCACGGTTGGTTTCGCTACTTGGGCGCCTCCGGGAACCTACACTATCCAGGCCGACGCGCGCTCTTGGACCGACTATGGCAGCACCTTTACTGAGGGTGATGTCGAGGGCCAGGCGACNATGACCATCGACCCGCCCGACCTGAAGCTGGGCGATGCGTCCTGGATTACGCATGCCATTGGCATGAGTGCAGGTGCGAATAGCGGCTGGAGCAAGACCAGCGGCGGCGAGCCCCACTTCAGCTTTGAGGTAGAAGTGCTCAACAGCGGCACCGAGACAGTCGGCACTTTCAAGGTCGGCTTGCTCTACTTGGACGGCAACCCAGTCGGGGTCGACGTCGGTCTCTTCTGGACCGGCAGCGAATGGGACATCGACACTGACGAAACCTCCGCTACCGGCGCCGAGCTGCGCGAGCGGGGAGGACGGCAGTTTGTCTACTTCCGCGCTACCGCCAGCCAACTGGGCATGTCAGCCGGTCCCGGCGACGATATCTCCGGCACTTATGTGTTCTATTTGGCAGTAGACACTGAGGAAAACATCGGTGAGTCGAACGAGAATAACAACCGCCTTTCGGTTGAGATTACGACGATAGCCGAAATCAACACCATTCCCTCTTTCGCACTGGCACCCTTGTCAATGCTGGCTAGCTCCTTGCTGGCTGGATTGGCGATAGCGCTACGACGGAAAGAAGAAGAGTAGGCGCGCGGGATAATCCCCCGCCGCCGGCCCATTCCGGGCGCTTCAAGCCTTGGCTTGGCCTACCCTACCATAGGGATGGTGTCGCCNAGCACCGAAGCGGTGNTGNNGNCGNTNNTACCGNNCNCGCTGACNATCNNGTNCGNGTNNNCNTCGCCGTTAACATTGNTCGGGATNGCTGAGACCANCATTACGACCCGTACCCGNCTATCGAGGNTTTCGTCGGTACGGTAACCTAGAATCAGATTGACGTCCCGGGCCAGATCTACTCTTAGTGCGGCCATGATTTCATGGCAGTTGCTGAGCGCAAAATCGGTCCCGGCAGTGATATGCAGCAGTGCCGCCTCGGCACCCTGGAAGTCGGGATTCAGCAGNGGGTTACCCAGCAGATGGTTGAGCACATCGGCTGGTTCGGGGGAACTAGCCTCGCCAAACAACACCTTGGCCGACCCGCCCGCCTCAATAATTCGTTTCAGNTCGGCGAAGTCNACGTTGATGGTTGATGGCACAGTAACGGTCTCAGTAAGTGTCTGGACCATATCAGCCACCAAGTCGCTCATGACATCATACGCGCGCTTGAACGGATAATCTGGCCTGAGTTCCTGTAGCAGCTGGTTATCGAGCTCGATGACACAGTTACACGCTTGCCGGAATTCTTCCAGTCCGTCCCGTGCTAGTTGTCGTTTAGGTTTGCCTTCCATAGTTTGCGGCAGAATCGAGACTCCGACTACCAGTGCATCGGCTTCTCTTGCAATCCTTGCGATAACTGGCGCTGCGCCTGTTCCCGTACCACCACCCATGGCAGCAATCACGAACACTAGATCGGCGCCTTCAACGCAAGCTTTGATGAGTTCCCGNTCATCCTCGGCGTAGCGGCGACCTAGCTGGGGTCTGCCACCAGTGCCGCGTCCTTTGTTTTCTTCNTTTCCCAGCAGTAGCAGGCGGTCAGCCTGACACACGTTCAGCTGGATTGCGTCTGTGTTGAGTGCNATAGTNTCGGTACCGCTGATAGTACGGCGGTGTAACCGCCGCAGAATNTTGTTACCAGCCCCACCGACGCCCATCAGNCGAATACGGGGCGGTGTNACGTACTCTTGTAGATTCTGGCTGTCAAATTCTTCGAGTCTGTTAAGCATAGTTAATACCTAGAACTTACGGCTGTTCCCTCCCTGAGTCTGAGAAAAGCATCTTGCGCCTGCTTGCCACCGTGCTGAATCCNCTCACTATGGTATCGTATTCACTCTCTTCACGCATCAAGGTCCGGGCGTGCGCGGAAATCGCTCCGGCGATAAGCTCGTCTAGCGAGCCGAAGCCNCGCTCTTGCAGTTCATAGAGTTTTTTGGCAGTCCTGTCCGGTAGCGAAATCGTTAGGTCTTGCCGGCCGGGAACAGGAACAGTTCGCTTTAGCAAGTCGTCAAGTGCCTCTTGCAACACCTGGTTGTAGGAACGGATCGACATCGGGTTCTGGCTGGCATAGTACTCCAGCTGTGCTGCCCGCTCCGGGTCCAGTCGCACTGTCAGACGGTTTGAAGTAAGGTTTCCCAACGGAGCCATATACACAACTACATTATATTCCTATTTAAAGATATCGGCTTTTGACAACNTTTTTGCGTCATACTANAATATTATTNCAATTTNTAGAGTCAAAACTGCGTCATACTTTCGGTTGCCGGCAGCTGCTAAACCTAGTGGCTGCTGTGGCTGTATGAGTTGCCGTGTCTGCACGAGTAAACCGGTTATTAGTCGTCGTTACTCGGGCGAACAACTTTGCCACCGACATTTTGTTTCTGCAGTGGAAAAGGTGGTACAGCGAGAATTGCGTAAGCAGATCGCCGCGCTCGAAACCAATGGCTCCCGGCTGCAACGTGTAGCAGTTGCACTCTCAGGAGGTAAGGACTCAACAGTCGCGCTTCATCTTGTGCAGGAGTGGGCTAGTGCACGACGTCTAGAGATGGTGGCGCTAGCAGTCGACGAGGGAATTGCCGGCTATCGTTCCTCAGCTCTCAAGTGTGCACGTAGCTGTTGTGACACACTTGGTGTCGAGCTCCGAGTCAGTAGCTATCACGACCTTATAGGTATAGGACTGGACGAGATGCTGCAAGTGCAGCCCCCTGCCGGTTCAGCTTGTTCACCCTGCGGAATCCTGCGCCGTCGAGCACTTAACTTCGCCGCNCGCGACGCCGGAGTGGATGCGCTGGTGCTGGGGCANAACCTAGACGACTGCGCGCAGACAGTATTGATGAATCACACGCGCGGTGACGTGGCGCGACTTCAGCGCATGGCACCGCACTTGTACCGGCAGCCGGGGATGGTGCCACGGCTGTTGCCGCTGCGCCGAATTCCCGAACAGGAAGTCTACCTCCTNGCACTACTGCAGGGGTGGGAGTTCCACGACGGTGACTGCCCGCATGCGGCGAAAGCACAGCGTAATCTGTTCCGCGAGCTACTGCTGCAGCTGGAGCATGCGCAGCCCGGAACGCGCTACGGACTACTGCGTGGGATGGATCGACTGCGCGAGAGTCTGGCACCGCCGCAGCCATTGGCGATTTGCCCCACCTGCGGTGAACCGGCTGGAGGCGAGGGTGAATGCCAGTTCTGCCGCCAGTTCGGTGCTTTTGCGGTCTAGTCTATTCATCTGAAGTGTCGACCGCTAATCCTAGCAGCTGGAAGGCAGCCATCACTAGAGAGTGCCGGACAGTACCGTCGGCAATCAATCCAGGAATATCGGCAAGCGGCATCAGCTCCACATCCAGGTCCTCGCCTGGGTCGAGTGACTGTTCACCCTCCGGCTTCACTCCCTGAATGACAACGGTGTGGCAGTGGTTGGTGTGGAAGGCTGGATTGGGTGAGACCGACCCAAGGTATGAGATTTTACCACCGTTGTAACCGGTTTCCTCTTCGAGTTCGCGCACTGCCGCCTCTTCCGGGGTTTCNCCCTCCTCAATGATTCCGCCCGGAATCTCAAGCTCCACCTGCTGTGTCCCGAAGCGGTATTGCCGAATCATCACCACTTCACCCCCCTCCGTAAATGCAATGACGTTTACCCAGTCGTTGCATTCAAGCAGGTAGAAGCTCAGTTCTTCCCCGGTCCGGGGCGAGGTGCCTTGGACCTCCTTTACGCGGAAGATGCGGAACTGTCCACGCTCCTGCGGCTCGCCTGTTTCCCACTTTTCCGGGCTCACCTGATGGCAACCAGTGTGATTAGGAAGATAAGATCCTCACCACCTAGCTTTCCTTGCGACGAATCCTCTCCATAGGCGTCGCTGGCAGGTATGCGCACTGCAAGTGTTTGCCCTGTCTGCATCCCGACCAACTTAGCGTCGAAGCCCGGAATCATCCCACCACAGCCTTGCGACGGGTTCGGGTCCTTATCAACGGACGGGACGCCGACTTCCCAGGCGCAGAGCAGGTCATAGTGCGGAGTGTAGCAGTCGTTGTTCTGGGGGGTCTCCCCTGGTCCACAGTGGCGTAGGTCCATCTCTGGTAGCCGAGGATGACTGGATTGCTCCAACCACTCCAGGTTTGTGTCGAACATCACTCCATCTCGCGCAAGGATACCGGCATACTGCACCTCAACTACATCGCCGATAGAGCTGGAGTTACCGAAGGTGGCGGTGGCGCTGACGTTGAAACGCACTGTCGCAGTTGCCGAGGCGTCATCCTGCGAGTGGACAGTTAGGTATCCATACAACTCTCCACTATTGGGCGAAATCACGTTCACCAGCAACGGCACTTGCACACCTGGCGAAACCACAACTGACTTGAAATCGGACTCGATTTGGATATCGAAGCCTCCGTCGTTGGACTCGACTCCAACTATGAATGTGTCAACGTGCGATCCCCGGTTTTCGACTAGCAGTACAAAATCGGTCGCCTCGCCCGGCATCACTGCGTGGTTATTGCTGAGTAGCTCAGCTGCGACCTCGTGGGTGATTACTGGTGGTTCATCCGGAATCAGGAATAGCACCACCCCGGCAAAGATGCTCACGATCATCAGCGCCCCTAGTGCCAGGGCAACTGTCGGGCGTCCGCTCTGCGGTACAGTCCTGCGCTCCCGCTGCTTTCCCTTTCGCACACGACGAGGCGCCATTTCGTCGCTACAAAGGCGGTTTACATAAGGCTGGCGCTCTGGCGCAACTGTGTGGCGTCTCGAATGGATCTGGCTGGCCTGCACCGGCAGTGAGCAGCACGACTACCTGGAACGTATGCTCACTTGCTCTGTGGCCAGCCTCGAGCCTGGAGAGACTACGCACGGGTTGCTGCTGTCACGTACTGGCCGCACACTAGGCGAGCTGTGGCTGCTCGCCGACGGTGAACGCACGCTCGCCGCCATCGCCAGCGGTGGTGAAGTGGTGGTGAACGCGCTGGAAAAATACATCCTGGCGGCTGACGTTAAACTCGAACGGTTAGATTGGGTAACTGGTGCTAGGCTGGCAACCACCGCCGGTAGCGGCTGGACCCCGAATCGCGAGGGGGTGCGCTTCCGGGCGCTACTGGGGCAGACAGTCACTGCCGCTCCTGGCATCGTGGCGGATGACGAGCCGGATCTGGCGCGGCTGGCGCAGTTGGCTGCAGGCATTCCCGACTGGGACGCAGAGTCGGTAGCGCGGCGTAACCCACTCGAGGCGGGGCTCGGCGCGCTGGTGCCAGCCGACGTCGGCTGCTACCCTGGGCAGGAAGTCATCTCCAAGCTGCGGCACGTGGGCGGGCTGCGTCGTCGCCTTGTACGCTTGCAGCTCTCGGCACCAGTGGAATTAGGTGCGACACTGGAGCGCGACGGCGCGCCTGCCGGCGAGGTGACCAGCAGTGTGCTCCAGCCGGACGGCAGCCAGCTGGCGCTGGGCTACGTCAAGCGACCAATGGAAGGCGAAAGGCTCACGGCTGGTGAAGCTAGGGCGCTGGTCTTGGGGCCGGGGCTGCTCGACGACATTCCGTTCTAGCGCCGTCTGTGCCGCGAGCGTGAGAACATGGCGCGCATAGTATGGCGCCAGATAGCGGGGTTCTCGCGCATGCGGCGTAGTGAGTAGGCATACCACTCCGGTCCGAACGGGATGTAGTAGCGAACGCGATGACCTGCTGCGACAAGCTTGTCAAGCGTCGCCTCGACTGGTACGCCCGAGAGCGCTTGGAACTCGTAGCGGTCGGGCGCGACGCCCAGTTCCGTCACCAGTGCTTCGCACTGCTCGATAAGCCATAGGTCATGCGTCGCAAAGCAGGGGTAACTGCCTTGCTCAAGCAGCTGCCGCGCGGTAGCCATGAAGCTGTCACGNACCTCCTGATAACCNNGGTANGCAATCNNNCCGGGCTCGACGTAGGCTCCNTTGCAGAGTCGNACGTTGNTCCCCGNACCAGNCAGGTTNCGTGCATCATCCAGTGTGCGGTGCAGGTANGCNTGCAGCACCGTCCCGCACTGCGGGTAGAATTCACGGGCNCGCTGGCACATNCCGAGTGTCNCCTGNGTAATGCTNGAGTCTTCCATGTCGAAGCGCACGAAATTGTCGAACTCGCGCGCCCGGTCCAGGATGAGTGCCAGGTTGTNCCAGCAGAGTTCNGGNTCAATGCGCAGCCCTAGCGCCGAGAGCTTGAGTGANACGTTNCAGTCCGCCCCGGAATTNNCAATNCCGTCCAATGNCTCGAGGTAGGNGTCGCGGAACCGTAGCGNNGCGTCCGTCTCTTGAACTTCCTCGCCCAGGATNTCGAGTGTCCCNGCAAAGCCCTGCGCGTTCAGGTGCGCGACCAGCGCCAGCCCGTCATCCAGCGAATCNCCTGCAACATAGCGCGCTGCGATGCGNCCGATAAAGAAGCGCGGTAGCAGTGGTGCGCTGCCCACGACCAGCCGGTTGAGCAATCCCACATCACCGCAGAAGGAGCGGGAATAAAGCAGTAGCCGGTTTATACTCCCGTGAATGGACGGCCGATGGCCTCCGCCGTGATAACTAGCCTCGATGGCGAACTCACCGTTCCGGACGAGCCGGTGATTCCACTGATTATTGGCGACGGTATTGGCCAGGACGTGACACCGGTTGCGCGCGACGTGCTCGATGCGGCTGTTGCACGTGCTTACGGCGACCAGCGGCGACTTGCCTGGCGAGAGGTTCTGGCAGGTGAAGCGGCGCATGCCGCGACCGGCGAGTGGCTACCGGCGGCGACACTGGAGGAGCTTCGCACCCATCTGGTCGCGTTGAAAGGGCCGCTAACGACACCAGTTGGGGGTGGATTCCGTTCGCTCAACGTAACGCTGCGGCAGCAGCTGGATCTTTTTGCCTGTGTTCGACCAGTGCGCTGGTTCAAGGGTGTCCCGAGCCCTGTCAAGGACCCAGGCGCAGTGGATATGGTAATCTTCCGCGAAAACTCGGAGGATGTCTACGCCGGCATCGAGTGGGAGGCCGGTTCGGACGCGGCGAAGAAGGTAATTGACTTCCTGCAGTCGGAGATGGGCGTCACTAAAATCCGGTTCCCCAGCAGCTCAGGTATCGGTGTCAAGCCCATATCACGTGATGGGACCGAGCGTATCGTGCGCGCTGCGCTGCGTTACGCAATCGCCCAGGACCGGCCAAGCGTAACGCTAGTCCACAAGGGCAATATCATGAAGTTTACCGAAGGGAGTTTCCGTGACTGGGGCTACGCGCTCGCAAAAGCAGAATTCAGTGCGACCGAGCTGGATGGCGGACCGTGGTGCACGCTGCGGAATCCTGTGACCGGCCGCGATATAGTCATTAATGATGTCATAGCCGATGCAATGTTGCAACAGGTGCTGACGCGTCCGCGCAAGTATTCAGTGATTGCTACCATGAACCTGAACGGCGACTACATCTCCGATGCACTAGCGGCGCAGGTGGGTGGCATAGGCATCGCTCCTGGCGCCAACATCAACTACGACACCGGCCACGCCATTTTCGAAGCCACGCACGGCACCGCACCGAAATATGCGGGACAGGACAAGGTGAATCCCGGCTCGGTCATCCTGAGTGGCGAGATGATGCTGCGCTACCTGGGGTGGGACGAGGCGGCCGACCTGGTGGTAAAGGGAGTCACGAGTACCATCACAGCACGNACGGTTACCTACGACTTCCATCGNTTGATGGAAGACGCGACTCTNCTGAAGTGCAGCGAGTTCGGGCAGGCCGTAATCGACCACATGTGATTTAGACCCCCCGTTTTCGCGCTGGCATGGAATGGCGTTCGCTGCCCGAGATACTTGATGCAGAGCAGCTTATCGAGCGTGCGCTTCACAGTGCAGCTAAGAAGCGCAGTGGCCAATCCGACTCCGCGGCGCGCAAGCTCTCTTCGCTGGCCGATAACCTCGGGGCGCCACTGGGAGCCATTGTCGAGAAGTTCCCAAGCCTTGACCANCTGCACCCGTTTGACCGCGACATCGTCAATCTGAGCGTAGGTCTGGACGAGCTACGGCAGTCGCTGGGNGGTATAGACTGGGCGCGTAAACAGCTGCAGAAGCTNGGCGGNCAGTTCTCATCAAAAGCAGCGCGCGCCCGCGGTGAGCGAGCACTTCAGCTACAGAGGCAGGGCTACGGCCGCCTTACCTCGNTTGTGCGGCAGGTTTCTGACCGGCTGGAGTTCCTGCGTGACACCCGAAAAACACTGGGCCGGCTGCCTGCGGTCGANCCGGAAACACCGCTGGCGGTGATGGCTGGTGCGCCCAACGTCGGAAAGTCGAGCCTGGTGCGTGCTATTTCCACCGGCCGGCCAGCTGTGCGTGAATACCCGTTTACGACGAAGTCGGTGAGTCTGGGCCACATCACCGCTAGATACCAGAAATTGCAGGTGATGGACACCCCCGGCCTGCTCGACCGTCCCGACGCGCAGCGCAANAATATCGAGAANCATGGCCTCGCGGCGCTTGAGCACCTNTCGCCATCNATCATGTTNGTGACNGACGGTTCAGGTACTTCNGGCTACCCGNTNGAAGGCCAGCAGNCNCTGCGCGAGGAGTTGCGCCAGNGGTTNCCCGACGCCCANTGGCTCGATATCTGGAGCAAGTGCGATCNGGAGCAAGAGAAANCCCTTCCAGAGGGNGCNNTCGCTACATCNGCAANAGAGGAAACTGGCNTTGCAGAACTCAAGCAGGCAGTTATCGAGATGNTGCTTCCTGAATAGAANTTCTATTTATATAGTGGTCTTCTTAAAANTNTTANACTNGCTCAAGNACGTTTNGGCAGCTCCTGCGAGCTAACGACCGCGATNTTTTCNNCCTNCGCCCACTCCCGCCAGCGCGTAACNGCNGATTTTGGCATTCCCTTGCGGTGAAGGTAGATGGNTTCAGCACCTGAATGNTCCAGNGCNGACCGNAGCAGCTCTGGCGTGAGATGCTCTAGCGCGTATTTCGGGANCATNTGGCCGAAGCANGCNTCNNGNAGCAGNGCNACNTCGCTGAAGCGCGNNGTGTAGTGGCCGCCNCCAATGCCTACCANCGGCGTTCCNCGGGCTGGNTTCAGTTCGAGCAGGGCGCGTGCNAGTACCTNGGCCGGCTCATGCAGTTCCCATCGGCTCTCGTCGGAGCCGATTTCNACGAAGAACGCCGGNGTCTCCAGTAGTGGTCCGTGGTGCGTCGCTTCGAAGCAGACCTGGTAATCGTCTGGTGCGGTGCGCGAGATAGCGAGAAGCAGTCCTGTCATCCATTCTGGTGCAGTTCCAGAGACTGNACCAGGCGTCCCACCGTAGTCGGCTGCGCCCCAGTTGCCGACGGGATGTGTGGTGAGGCTGGGTCGTTTACTNGCTGATTTGTGGCGCGAAAGGAACGCGATACACTCAGGCGTTTCACCGGTCAATTCTTCCCACTTGCGGTCAACGTGCTCGGCGTAGAGGTGCAGCTCNGCNAGCGTCGCCATGCGGGTTCCCGCAGNNCAGAAGCCGTCACCGCTACCGAGTNGCCATGTGGGNGTGCCCTGNAANTCNCCATCTTNNNGCCANTCTCCGAGCTCNAGCAATCGGTCGCGCAGNTTGAGCGCNGCNCNGTCNGCCTGNGATGCGAGAATGAGNTTCATNCGNGNCTCAATCGACCAGCCCGACCCGCAGGTNGTGCTCGTCGGCCACCTCGCGNGCNCGGTCGTAGCCGGCNTCGACGTGTCGCATGANGCCGGTCCCGGGGTCAGTAGTNAGCACTCGCTCGAGNCGCGCTGCCGCTGAATCCGTGCCATCGGCAACAACGACCATGCCAGCGTGTAGCGAGTAGCCGATGCCGACGCCTCCGCCATGGTGGAAGCTGACCCAGGTCGCACCAGCGGCAACGTTGAGCATGGCATTGAGCAGCGGCCAGTCCGCAACTGCATCGCTGCCGTCGCGCATAGCCTCTGTCTCGCGATTCGGGCTGGCGACCGAGCCGCAGTCTAGGTGATCACGTCCAATCACGATGGGCGCGCTTACCTTTCCTGACGCGACGAGTTCGTTGAATGCCAATCCCGCTTTCGCACGGTCGCCATAGCCGAGCCAGCAGATGCGTGCCGGCAGCCCCTGGAATTTTATTTTCTCCCGTGCCATGGTAATCCAGCGCACAAGCGGTTCGTCGTCGGGGAACAGTTCGAGGATGGCATCATCAGTGGCTGCAAGGTCGGCCGGGTCGCCGCTCAGCACAGCCCAGCGGAACGGTCCCTTTCCCTCGCAGAATAACGGTCGCACGTACGCAGGGACAAAACCGGGGAAGTCAAACGCGTTCTCCACTCCAGCTTCCTGGGCGCCGGCGCGGAGGTTGTTGCCATAATCAAAAGTGTGAGCGCCGCGCGTTTGCAATGCGAGCATTGCGTGCACGTGGTCCGCCATGGTTGCGTAACTGCGTTCCAGGTACCCTGCGGAATCGCTTTCGCGCAGTGCCAGCGCTTCAGCGAGCGAGAGACCGCGTGGCACGTAGCCGTTGAGTGGGTCGTGCGCCGAGGTCTGGTCGGTCAACAGGTCAGGCACGACGTCTCGAGCGATGAGGCGCTCCAGCAGTTCGGCCGCGTTTGCGACGACGCCCACACTGCGCGCAGCGCCTGCGTCGCGCCATTCGAGGGCTAGGTCAATCGCCGCATCGATATCATCATTGATTTCGTCGCAATAGCCGTTTGCTAGCCGCTTCTCGATGCGTGCGCGATCTACGTCGGCAGCGAGGAAGGCTGCTCCAGCCATAGTCGCTGCGAGAGGCTGCGCGCCACCCATGCCGCCGAGTCCGCCACTGACTATGAGCCGACCATTCATTGAGCCGCCAAAGTGCTGGCGACCCGCTTCGACGAATGTTTCGTATGTTCCTTGCAATATACCTTGCGAGCCGATGTAGATCCAGGAGCCAGCGGTCATCTGGCCATACATCATCAGTCCCTTGCGCTCTAGTTCGTGGAAGTGTTCCCAGGTGGCCCAGTTACCGACCAGGTTTGCGTTCGCTATCAGCACTCGCGGCGCGTCGGTGTGGGTGCGGAAGATGCCGACCGGCTTGCCGGACTGCACGAGCAGTGTTTCTTCGTCCCCGAGCTCGCGCAATGCGCGGACGATGGCGTGGTAGCAGTCCCAGTTGCGCGCCGCCTTGCCACGGCCGCCGTAGACCACTAGTTCGTCCGGGTTTTCCGCGACTTCGGGGTCGAGGTTGTTCATCAGCATCCGCAGCGCCGCTTCCTGCTGCCATCCCTTGCAGCTTAGTTCGCTGCCGTGCGGCGCACGGATGGGTTCCATACGGCTGCACCCGGTCAGCAGTTTATCAGGCTCGCCCCAATTCTTTTTTACTGTGCGGGGCTGAAAACCAGCTGCTCCCGGTGGGCAACCCTCCCACCTCAGTCTGCCGGTTGAGCGGCAACCTTTTCCCGCATTGCTCGGGACAATTGCCCTCCTGCGCCGCAGGCGCGCCCAGTCCTTTTTTGAGGAGGTCCCCCGTTGGGGCGGTTACGCTCGGGTGCTGCTGCCGAGGTAGTGCCTGAGGAGACCTACCATGCGCAACGCAATCGCCTCAATGCTTGTCGCACTGCTCCTGCTGGGAGCGGCGCTGCCCCTGCTGGTCCTTGACGCCAGTGGAACCCGCTGGGAACAGACCAGCACCGCCGATTTCGATGATGGAGAGAGCTTCTTCGTCGATACCAGTGGCGGGACGCTGAAGCTCAGCCGTGGGCTGACCGGTATCTGGAGCGATCAGGGCGAGGCGTCGGGCGACTCTTTCGGCGTCAGCGTCGCCAGTGCAGGTGACGTCAATGGTGAT
>PCBV01000015.1 GCA_002731905.1 Methanobacteriota archaeon | reverse complement strand
AGGCGTGCGGTGCCAGTTCCGGGTCGCGTGCCGCTTTACCAGTCATGAACTTTCCGAGCGCGCCGAAAGTACGCGACAGCGACTGCTGTATCCCCACCGCATCCGGTTTCATGTGCTGCCGATGCAGGGTACGCTAATAACTCTCACTGTCCACGCAGCGCCTCAAAGAACCCCTTCTTCATGAGTCCACGACCCGTAAGGAAGTTGTAGTTGGCAAGCAGCAGTACGAGCATTCCGCTAGCGAGCACAATTATGTGCGCCACTCGCCCTACGGTTTTCGGGTCGCTGATGAGGCCTTCATCGGCGGTGAGGAAGAAGCTGCTCGCGCCGTATGCAATCGTGAATGCCGTCGCGTAGAAGATGACGTTTTGGCGGTTGATAATGCCCTCTGCCTTCAGTGCCTGTACCGAGAGCGAGTAGATTGCAACCAGAATGGTGATGAACATAAAGATCAGGTCGAAAACAAAACTCGGGTCGCGGCTCAACGAGTAGAGTAGAACTCCCGCATGGTAGGCTAGGAATCCCCAGTATCCGAGTGCGAACCAGCCCGAGAAGGCCGCTACCCTCGCGTCTGTCGCCGCGTCACCTTGCATGCGGCGCAGCAGTAGGAAGACCGCCGTGCCAAGCCCAAGCATCAGCGCCACCCAGCTGAACTTGAAGAATGTGTCAAACTGATTGTTGAAGCTGTCGCTATAGCTCGCCAGTACTATGAACACCACGAAGCCGACGGCCATCCAGAGTGCAGGCGAGAGCGCGTTGAGCAGTTGCCCCTGTTGGCTAGCGTCGGCGCCATCGACCTCAGAGCGGACGAGTGCGAACTCGCGGAACGGCACACGCATCCACCACGCCTGTGCGAATTGCCATGCAATGAAAATCACCACCAGCCCCAGCCCTAGCATCGACCGTAGGCTGTCGCCCCACTCAGGATTGCGCAGTCCCCAGAAGATGGCGCCGGCGCAGAGCGCACCCATTACTAGCGGCAGCGCCAGGCTGGTTGGATGCTCACTGCGCGAAAGATTGCGCACCGCCTCGAGCTGTGTCAGTGCGCCAGTTAGTAGGTAACCCAGCGTGCCGCCGTAGCCCAGCATTAGAAGCAGGTCAACAGAGATATTTTTCACAATCCAGAATGCAATGAGCAATGCCAGTAGTGCCATGAAGTGTAACTTGGTCTTGCGCGATAGCAGGATTGCCACTAGCTCGGTGCGTCCAATGCGGTCCGGCGATGACGGAGTGGTGGGTCCCCTGTCTCCTGTTTCTGTAGTATCTTCAGCACTGTCATCTACGCCGAAATCAAAGTCGGCTATGGGCGCTTCGCTTTCCTCAGTTATTTCGTTATTACTATCATTGGGCTCGCCCTCGCCTCCCTCATCCGACTCCTCTTCTACAGTCTCCGGCTCTTCGTCCTCGCCTGCCAGAATGCGGTCAATTTCGAGCAGTACGTCTTCTTCGTCGCCGGCCATTCGTGCTGGCATCTGCCGTTGTCGGATTAACCCTTGCGGCGGCCGCCACGGTCAGTCAGCCGCTTACGGGCCTCATCGCTGGTATGTTGCGGTCGCCTGCGTTTGTCATCACGCCTACCACGTCCGTCTCGCTTCCAGCGACATGTCACGCGCTTCAGATCCCATGCCGCCGCTTTTCTGACGCGCTTTCCGCCGCGCAGGTGGAGTGCTTCGATAACTGCGGCTCGCCCGTCGAGCTGCAGCACCATGCCAACCACGAGTTCGGTCTCGGGTGGCAGCTTCTGTTTTAGCGAAAGGGTTTCGCTTTCGCGATGCAGCGCAAAGCGTACACGCACCGTCGCGACCAGTCGCGCCCAGATTATTGGCCGTTCGCGGGCTTTTGCCTGCTGGACGCGCTTTGTGCTGTCCGTTCCCTTCCGTGCGCCCAGCTCGAGCGCCGTCACTTCCAGCGGCCCGCGGGCGTGCGACAGCAGCTCACCGACCTGCAGCAGGTCGCCCGGTTCGGCCAGCAGTTTTTCGCGCACTGTCTCACCACCTTCTGAGAGTCGCAGTTCCAGCTCGAGCGGCGGCAGCACCCGGATTTTAGCATGGCGCGTCGCACCGCATTCGCTGCACCGTACGGTACCCTGAAAGCTGAAGCCGCGCTTCTGCGATGTCTGCGCCTTCAGCACATCGTGCTGTGTCGTGTTATCGCAGCTTTCACATTCCAGCTCGAGCTGTTGCATCAGTGGCGGAAGTGGCGCATNCCCGTCAGCACTAGCGCNATTCCGTGCTCGTTAATTGCGTTAATCACTTCGTCGTCACGAATNGATCCGCCCGGNTGNATAATTGCAGTAATCCCGGCCGCAGCGGCAAGATCGATACCGTCGCGGAANGGGAANAAGGCGTCAGATGCCATAACGCTGCCGTNCGCCGATTNGCTNGCNTTNTCGATGGCNAGCCGTACCGAGTCGACGCGCGACATCTGNCCAGCGCCNATNCCNGTNGTACNNCTATCTNTCGCCAGCACGATGGCGTTGCTGCGAACGTGNCTGACAACCCGCCAACTGAAGCGCAGCGCTTCCCACTCGGCGTCGGTTGGCTTGCGGTCGCTGCCGATCTTAATATTTGCATCGTCGAGAGTCGCTGTATCGCATTCCTGTAGTAGCCAGCCGCCGGCAACCGACCGCAGCTGTGCGGCAGGCCGATAATCATCAAGTTCACCGGTCGCGAGCAGTCGTAGGCTCGGTTTCGCAGACAGCACATCGTGTGCTGCATCGCTGAACGCAGGGGCGATGACGCATTCCTTGAACGCCTCGGCAATAGCGGACGCGGTTCTAGCGTCGACTTTGCGGTTCAGTCCGATGACGCCGCCAAAGGCGGAGACGGGGTCGCCCGCCAGCGCAGCCTCATAGGCGGTCGCTAGCGCGTCGGCAGTTGCAGCACCGCAGGGGTTGCCATGCTTGACGATCGCGGCCGCCGGTTCCGGGAAGCAGGCAGCAATCGCAAGCGCCGCGTCCAGGTCAAGCAGGTTGTTGTAGCTCAACGCCTTGCCCTGTAGCTTTCGAGCAGTTGCCAGTCCCGGCCCAGTCGCCAGCGGGTCGGTGTAGAACGCCGCCTGCTGGTGGGGATTTTCGCCGTAGCGCGGTCGCAGCTCCAGCGTGCCGGCAACGTGCAGCGATTCCGGCAGCTCTTGCTCGTCAAACCGCTCGCCGAGCTTGCGTTGGATAAGCGCGTCGTAAGCGGCGGTATGGCGGAACGCTTTCAGCGCTAGCGACTGCCTCTCGGCAGCGAGCAGTCCCTCGCCCGCCAGTGCCTCGGCTACACGCCTATAGTCGCTAGGGTCGACCACTATTGCCACGCGCAGATGGTTTTTTGCGGCGGCACGAATCAGTGATGGACCACCAATATCGACTTGCTCTAGCAGTTCCGGCAGCGGAGCCTCGCGTTGTGCTGCTTCGGCGAACGGATAGAGATTTACTGCAACGACGCCAAAGAGCGGCATATCATGCTCCAGCGCCTCAGCAGTATCCTGTTCACGCGCCAGAATACCGCCAAAGATGTGCGGATGAAGTGTCTTGACGCGCCCCCCCATAATCTCGGGGAAACCGGTGATTTCGGAAACTGGAGTCACCTTCAATCCGGCTTCACGCAGTGCAGTGGCAGTGCCGTCGCTAGAAACCAGTTCCCAGTCTGCTTCCGCGAGTGCTGTGGCGAACTCGACTAGCCCCCCCTTGTCACTGACGCTAAGCAATGCGCGGCGGGTTGTCTGGCGGGATTTACTGGAGTTCACAGCCTTTCCTCGCGTCGCAAGTCGCGTCCGGTTTAAGCGCTGTCGGGGAGCTTGCGCAGGCAGCTCGCTGGAACTTCGTAGGTAACGTAGACCGTCGTGCCTGCCTTCATGATTGGTTTTTCCGCTTTCTCGGCTGCGCGTACGTCAACCAGCAATACTACAGGTTTGCCGATGATGTGCCGCCCCGCCTCTAATGCATTGAGTCGTGTGCCCGACAGGTGGACCATTTGCCGGTCCAGTGGGTAGAGCCCTTGCTCGAGATATTCATTGGAGTCTTCCTGCGAGCAGGCGAAGTAGAGATGCTCTGGAACGTCGTCAGTCGGCAGGTCTAATTCTAGCTCGAGCGAGTGGGCATAGGTGGCGCGCAGTCGCCCGTCCACGAGCTGGTAACGACCTTTGGGGTCGGTTTCAACCGCTGCCTTCAGGTGGTCCATAGTAAGGTAGCTAAAGTGGCGTCTCTGGTGCTTTAGTGACTCGATAAACTCGCCCGCAGCGACCCACCCTTGCTGGTCCATTTCCAGCTCGAAACGGTCAGGAAAGTGGCGTAGAACGCCTGCCATGACGCGGCCAAACTGGTCTAGATGGCGCGGCGACATAACCAACTCGCCTTCCTCACTGCAATATTGACACTTTTCGCCGCGGAAATAGCCGTGCTGATGCTTGATACACGCCTTCAGCGGCTCATCGGGAGTACGTCGCATGGCGGCGCCACGAGGGTGGGTGATTAAGCGCTTACGGCTCTACTCAGGATTAATCATTCAGCCGCGTCTGTCCCTTCTCAAGGGGAGGTTGTAGACTGGCACCAATTTCTTCGCGCGAAGGCAGCTCAATCTCCATGCGTCCTCCATCGAAGAGCGACTGCATTTGCATCTCACGATTGCGACTGCTCCAGTAGGCAGCCTCGTCGCGGGTGCCACTGGTAATCAGCACAAACACCTTGCCAGGCCGGTCGCGGCCAGTCCGCCCTCGCCTCTGTATGAGCCGGATGGCCGATGATACTGGCTCGTAGAAAATCACCGCCTCGGTCGCAGGAATATCTAGCCCCTCTTCGCCAACTGATGTTGCAACGAGGACGTTGAATTCGCCACTGCGGAACTGCTCCANCGTTGTTTTCTGAACTTTCTGCGTCATTCCTGGATCTCCCTCGCGTGAACCTTGGCCGACGAATCGCACGGNCCTCGCATTTTCAAGCTTCCCAAGTCGCTTGACTAGCAGACTAGCGGTGTTACGGATTTCGGCAAAGACTATGATTCGCTCTGCGCCTCCTGCAAGCTCCTGTGCAATNAGCTCTTCCAGCCGNCTCAGTTTGGGATGTGTTCCCTCGCTCCCCTCGGCGTCAATAATCGCTTGTTTCCATTCTGGCTTTTGTAGCAGCCACTTTGTAGCGCGGCTCTTCTTCGGTTTCTCGCGCATACGAGCAGCGTAGTCCAGAAATTGAGTCAACCCCTGCGTTTCAACAGTCAGCCGCGCGTGCGCTACCTTGAGTGCCATTGCTTGCATAGAGAGAAGGTTGTAGAGATTCCACGGCGNTTTTTTGCCAGCCGCTTGTAACTGTGCCTGCAATTTACGCCCCGCATCGATAATCATCGTTGTTGAAACTTTGCGTGGACGGGTAAGCGCTCCTGCCTGATACAGTCGTCCGCAGAGCCGGTCCTGTAGCTTTTGCAGATTCTTGCTAATTCGTGCCGCGGATTCTGGCAGTGGCACCTTCACCCAATTGGTCTCTATTGGCTGGATGTAGGGTGCTACATCGGGATCCTCGTCATCACGCTTCTCGATAGCCGTAATCTCCAGATTGCGGCATACCTCGACCACATCCGCGCGAGTCGAGCCAGGTGATGCGGTCATTCCGAGCACCAGTGGCTGTCGCGCAGTCTCACCGTAGCGCGCAGCAATGAAGACGTAGGCGTAGTTGCCGACGGCGCGATGCGCCTCGTCGAAGACCACCAGTGCGAAATCGGCAAGTGTGGCTGTNCCGCGAATAAGGTCCTTCTCGACCACCTGTGGTGTCGCCACTACNACCTGTGCTACCTGCCACAGTGGCTCGCGCTTCGCTGGTGCGACCGATCCGGTGAGNAGCTCGACACGTACATTCAGGCTGCGGGACAGGAAGGTGGCGTGCTGTTCTGCCAGCGGACGCGTNGGNGCCATCATCAGNACGCGCCCCNGCTCGAGTCGNTCNAGCATNACCTGTAGCGCAATNACCGTCTTGCCNAGNCCGGTNGGCAGNACTGCNANNGTGGACTCNNGCAGGCAGGCGGCGGCGACGNNNCGCTGGTAGGTACGNTCCTCNAGCNNNGGNCCCTGCAGNAGNGGNTGGGNCAGTNTTTTCATGNCNGGCGNCCNAGCCAGCCNNNGCGCCAGAAGTAGTANAGCATNCCNCCCGCGAANNNNCCCATCANCGCNAGAATGAGCCAGAAGCCATTGCCCTGNGCCAGNGGCAGCTGGTCGGTNTTCATCCCAAAGATGCCAGCAATCAGNGTTAGAGGTAGCATGATGGTAGCNATGATGGTCAGCGTAGTCATCACCTCGGTCAAGCGGGCGTTTGANTCNCCNAGTCGCATCGAGACTTGTGACAGGTAGGCATCNCGCGTCGANGAGACTCCCGCAGAGTAGTTCTCAATTCGGTTCACTAACCCGTGAATTACGTCGGCCANGTCGCGGAAGTAGAGGTAATTCGACTCGGCGATNAATTCTTCGTCGGGCCGTAGCAGTCGCGCCACNGTCCCCTGTAGTGGNGTAATNGACTTNGACATTTCACGCAGGTCCTGCTTCATCTCGTGCAGCTCNTCTAGCAGTCCGGGATACTCCCTCGCCTGGTCAAAGACCCTGTCTTCCAAGTCNTCCAGCCGCTGACTGTAGCCATCCATCACGTGAAGCCAGTCGTCCGCCACNGCGTCAAGNAGTTCNTAGAGCAGGAATTCGGGACCACGTTGCAGTCGCCGCATGCGCCGGTGNGAGCGGTANCGCTCGCGGAAGCGATCCATGGCGGGGAGCGTAGTATGGCGTACAGTTACNAGCAGNNTGNTGGTCAGGAATGCCAGAAGGTATTCTGTGTCAAGCTCCGAGTCGGCGTCGCGGGCGCGCAGNACAACAAAGCGATGTTCCTCGTANTGCTCGGCGCGGGCGACCGGGTCAGCNAAGCAGTCCTCAACTGCCAGTGGATGGAACCCCATCGTCTCGAGCAGGAACTCTTTCTCGGCATCGCCGGGCTGCATTATGTCGAGCCAGCCGCTCTGCACCCCCTCAAGCTTGGCCGCCAAATCATCAAGTGTGAGCTTCTGTTCGCCAGCCTTGCCGCTAGCGGCTGTCAGGAGCCGGATACTGGACACGCTGGCGCGACTTGCTTCACCGTTAAACCGTTATCGCCTCGGCTCGCCCATTACCGTCGATTTGAAACAGCGGTTCGTGCACTGCACCGCCGCGCTGTAGCGTTGAGCGGAACAGTGTCACAAACTCAACTGTTCCACTACCACAGTNGCAGTCACTGTAGCGCTGCAGCAGTGGCCGAATATCGCGTGGAGGNCTGAAGCGTGCCAGCGTAACGTGCCCTACGAATGGCCGGTCCTGTGACTGCGCTGCACTACGNACAGCCTGCGCCAGCTCCGTCAGTCCCGCTCCACGGACACCGACCCACGCTACGCGCGCTGCTCTGGACGAATGGAACGCACCCAGCCCGCGATACTCCAATCGCAGTGGCAGTCTGCCTGCGCATGCGGGTGCAACAGCTTCTGCGACCCCCGCAGCTTCGGGCCGCTCTCCCAGAAACGCCAGCGTTATGTGATAGCTTCCAGCTGGTTTCGCGCTCAGTTCGTGCTCCAATGGCCCAGAATCAAAGTCAGGGCACTCCAGCGCCAAGAAGAGTCGCACGCTGGGCAATTACCGTGCGTTTTAGTCTTTCTTCAACCGTTCTTGCAGTGCCGTAATCAGCGCGCTAGCAGTTCCTTCACGGCCGCCAGTAAGCATTGCAAAACTCTCAGCGCCGACCAGTGCGCAACTCTCAGCCTCTTTGAGTTTGGCGCGCCCCGCAAGGCGCTTGATGAAGCCAACCTGCTTGGGCGAAGCGGCGCGCGGCTGGCCCGCAGTGAGCTCCTGCAGTGCCGAAATTAGTGCGCTGGCAGTACCCTCGCGGCCGCCGGTCAGTGCGCCGTAGCCATTGGCATTGACCAGCGCGCACGCTGTTGCTTCATCGAGCTCGGCGCGCTCAGCCAGTCGCTGGATAAAGCCAACCTGTTTCTCCGATGCGGGGACGTCCTTGCCCTCGGTGAGCGGTTTCAGCTGCTCGATAAGTGCACCGATAGCCTCGCCGTCCAACTTTTCGATATTCTTGCCTTCCAACAACGGCTCCGCCTCAGTACCCGCCTGCACGGTGAGCGACTGTAGGTAGGCCAGCTGCCGTGGTGTTGCCCGTTCCTTCTTGCGCTCTAGCGCCGCGCTGTGTAGTGCGCTGAAGTGGTCAGCGAACTCTTGCCATGCCTGTGCGGCAACAGTTTGACCTCCCTCAACATGGTCAAGCTGTACTTCCATGCCCGCGGTGAAGGCAGTCGAGAAAATACCGTCAGTAGTGGTGCCATAGTAGGGCGCGACGTTCTCCCACATTGTACAGCCTGCTTCAGTAGCATACATTCGCCCTTTTTCATCGCGTGCATACTTGCGATCAAGCAGCTTGCGGATGGTCTCTGCATAGGTTGATGGGCGGCCGATACCATCAGCCTTCATCTTTGCCACCAGTCCATGTTGTGTGTAACGGCCAGGTGGCTTGGTCTCATCCTCAATCAGCTCGTATTCGTCCAGCGCTAGTGTGTCGCCCTCGGCAGCTCCCGTCAGTGGTGATGCCTGTGGCACTGGCTTTGTCAACTTAGTATATGCAGCTTCCCAACCAGCGAAGGTGCGCCATTCGGTCTTGCCGGCGGCATTCCAGCCGCCCGCCTCGCCCGCCAGTTTCAGCCGTTGCCATTGCGAAGGTGCCATCTGGCTGGCGGCGAAGCGCGCCCAGATGAGCGCGTAGAGCCGTGTTTGCTCCGCCTCAAGACCTTGCGGTTCGCGCGTTTGCGGCCGCGTCGGCCGAATCGCTTCGTGAGCGTCCTGCACGCCCTTACCACTGCCGCCACCGACGCCGCGGCCGACGTGTGAAGCATCCCACTCCTGCTCGATATAGCTGCGCACTTCCTGCCTTGCAGCAGCGGAAGTGCGGGTCGAGTCGGTTCGCATATAGGTGATGTGCCCCGCCTCGTATAGCTTCTGTGCCAGTCGCATCACGCGTGCCGGCCGCCAGCTCAAGCGCTGGCCAGCTGCTGCTAGCAGCGTGTCGGTGGTGAAGGGCGGCCGGGGTCGTTTTTCGAAGCCATCATCTGCGACGCTAGTCAGTTTCAGGCTACCTGCCGCTTCTAGCGCTGAGTATGCAGCCTCGGCACTGTCGCTATCACTGGTGCGGTCTCTCCGTGTCTTGCCCTTGGAATCGCGCCAGCCATCGTCGAACTGAACCCGCAGCTCAATACCGCTCGCTTGCAGGTGGACTTCCCAGTAAGGTATCGGCACAAATGCCTCGATTTCGCGCTCACGCTCAACGACAAAGCCAAGCGTAGGCGTCTGCACACGCCCCATTGAAGTCAAGTTCCAAGAGCGGCAAAAGCGAGAGCCGCGGAAGCCAATCAACCTGTCCATCAGCCGTCGAATCATCGCAGCCTCGACCAGTCCAATATCGACGTCACCAGCCTCCTCGAGCGCAGCGGCAATCGCCGTTTTCGTGATTTCGTTGAATGTCACCCGCTTTACGGTACCTAGACTGCCGAGTAGTTCGGCCAGGCGCCAGGCGATGAACTCACCCTCGCGGTCGGGATCGGTCGCAACAAGCACTTCGCTGACGCCGCTCTTACGTCCGTCGGCGAGCAGTTTCTCAATGATGCGCTTCGCTCCCTTAGTGAAGCCCCATTCAGGCGATGGAAGCTTGCCGTCGGGTGCAGCCCACATAGCTTTGCGACCCTCCTTGCCCTCGTTCGGCAGGTCCTGGACATGGCCGCGGCAGGCGCGGACCAGAAAGTCGCGACCCAAGTAGCGCTGAATAGTGCGCGCTTTGGCGCCCGATTCCACAACCAGCAGTCGGGTCACGCGGCCCCCGCGTTNCTGACAGCTCATAAACGTTGCGACTCGCGCACGCGCACAGGGAGACTGTAAGTCTCCCCGCCAAAACTCGGTTAAGCAGTTACCGCTGGCACCTTATGGTGCTCGAAGCACTGCAACGGCCGGGAGTGCGCATCGCGCTGGTCGGCGCGTCGAACGACCCCACCAAGTTTGGCAACCGCATCTTCCGTGACCTGCGGAGGAAGGGCTACATAGTCTGGCCTGTCAATCCCCGCGAGCCAGAAATAGAAGGTGTTGCCGCCTGCGCCGATCTAGAATCGCTATCAGGTACACCAGACATTGTCAATTTTGTTGTCCCTCCACCGGTCGCGCTGGCGGTTGCAAAGCAGGCGGTCGCTCTTGGCATCCATCGACTATGGTTCCAGCCCGGGTCCGAAAGTGAAGAGTTGAAGGTGTGGCTCACTGAGCAGGAAGGCGTCAGCGCGCTGACTGATGCATGCATCATGGTGCAGAGCGCGACGTAGCGCGTTAGGGTCATCCTTGAACAAGAGCCTACTTTCCAAGCGCCTTGCGGGCGGCATTTACAAGCGCATCCAGCGCCTCGCTGGCGCGATTAGTTGGCACTGCACCTTGAGCATGCGTTGGCGCGCCACCGCCGCTACCGCCCGAAGCTTTAGCGGCTGCGTTAGCCAGCGCTCCGCAGTCCACCTCGACCTTACTGCCCCGCGCAGCCATGACGTGGCCCTTACCGCCGGCGCATGTCGCGAGCAGTACTAGCGCGTCGCTGTTGGCGCTGAGACGTCGTGCCAGTTCTTGCATTTCAGCGAGCGGTGCTTCGCCGCAGTTATTTATATACAGGTCGACGGAACCAATGCGCTCCGCTGCAAGTTCACCTGCACGGCCTTCAGCCAGTTCCTTTTCTAGCGTTGCCACACGCGTGCGTAGTTCCTTGCGCTCGCCCATCAGCTTACTGGCAGCGTCCGCCACCTGCTCCAGCGGTACGCCCAGTGCTGCAGCAGCTTGCTCCAGCAACTCACGTTCTGCCTGCGCAGCGGCGACCGCCGCTTTCCCGGCCGAGAATTCGATACGTTCCACACCATCCTGAATGCGCTCGGTCCTCAAAACCTTGATGGCCTGTAGCGCGCCGGTGCTGGCAACATGAGTCCCGGCGCAAGCTTGCGCGTCGATTCCTGGGATTTCGACCACACGCACATCGCGGTAGTTGGGCGCACCACCCTGGTATAGAGTTACACCATACTGCGCGTCGGCTATTTCGCGCGTGGCGAAGTGTGTCTCTACTGGATGGTTTCCGCGGATGATGCTGTTTGCCTCGTGTTCGAGAACAGCAACAGCAGCGCGGTCGAGCCGGCGGTGGTGAGTGATATCGAGCCGTGCCGAGTTGGTTGTCTTGCGGGCGCCCGCCTGCCAGACGTGTGGACCTAGCGCGTGGCGTGCCGCAGCGCCAATGACATGCGTTGCAGTATGGTGTTGCGAGAGCGCATCCCGTCGCCCTCCGTCTACGGCACCTCGCACAGTGGTACCNACTGGTGGCGCTCCGCCCTCGAGCGTNTGCACTACGGCATCTCCATGCTTCTGCACGTCAGNCACGCGCACCTCACCACCATCCCAATACAATGTNCCTGAATCGGCNGGTTGCCCGCCACCTTCCGGGTAGAAGAGNGTGCGGTCCAGCACCACGGTTTTNCCGTCGCCCCANGTCACACTCGCGTCGAACTCGCGCGCTACCATGTCATCGTAGAACGCCAGCTCTGTCGGTGGCAATTTCTCAGTCTCCACTTTCGAGGTCGGCGCTGTTGCCGCCGAATGGCGGTCGGCGACCAGCNCCATGAAGCCGTCCGGCACCGCGACGGTAGAGCCTTGTTCAGCAGCGAATTCAGCCACCACCGCNGGTGGAAGCCCCTGCGAGTCGTACAGTTCCACGAGTTGCTCGGCGCCGATGTCACCTGTGGCGAGCGTGCGCTGCACTGTGCGTCGGCCACGCTCGAGTGTTGCGTCGAACCGTTCGCTTTCGAGTTCGACNAGCTCCAGGATGTGCTCGCGTCGCGCCGTCAGCTCCGGATAGGTTACCCCCAGCTCATCGATATGGTGGCTAACGACTTGTGATAGCGCCTCCGGGATTCCTAGATCGCGCAGGAGCAGTAGCGTACGCCGCAAAACCATGCGTGCCAAGTATCCGGCGCGCACATTACTTGGGACGATGTCGTCACCAAACATGAACGCCAGCGTGCGTGAATGGTCGGCAATTGCGAACACTTTTTCGAGTGGTTCGATTGTACTGCACAATTCTTCGAGCGTCAATTCTTGCCCCGCTGCGTGCAGCCTCGTGAGCACTTGTTTGCGCAAGTTGCTCAGGTCAGCGCCGTAGTCAATCGCCAGCAGTCCGCAGACGCGGGCGTTCTCGGCAATAAGCGCGCCCGCTTGCCCCAGTTTGTCGGCAAGGCCAGCTTCCCGCGTCAGTAGCTCGACCGCAGCAGGGAATACAGCCTCGTAGATTGTTGATGTTCCCCGAGAGGCCCACACCATCCGTTCCAGCCCGTAGCCGGTGTCTACTATGGCGCGTGACATGCGGCGGAAGCGGTCTTCCTTGAGCGTGATATCGCCTTCTGGGTCTTCGACTAGATCCATGAAGACCAGTGTAGCCAGTTCTAGTCCCCCAGCGAGCACTTCTAGCGCCTCGCCACCGTTCCCACCGCCAACCCATGGATTTTCCTTGTAGGTTAGGCCTTCAGCGGGAACGCCTAGCCCCGTGTAAAGTTCGTGGCATAACTCGACGGTGCGGTCCTGCCAGTAGATTTCGTCGTCGGCCGAGTTGAAGGCATGGTGCGCCATCATCTCAAAACTGGTTAGGTGTCGTCCGCTGCGTCCGACCGACTCTAGGTCATTGAGCCGGATACAGGGCTGCGAAATTGCGAGTGGGTTAGCGGGTGGTCGCGCCAGCCCTGAAGTGACGTGCGGCTGGAAGACCGCGATGGACGCAATCGTCAGGTAGATGTCGTCGCGCCAGCGCGCTACCACCGGCGCGCGCCCGACGCGAGTATGGCCCTTTGCTTCAAAGAAAGTGAGAAACGCTTCGCGCATCTCCGAGAGTCCTAGCGGTCGGTCGAACAGCGGCGTGCCCAGGAACGAGTACTCGACGCAGGGTGCGTCACCACACAGTTTCTGCTCCGCGAGCGCCCAGAAGTGGCTACCGCAGGCGCGGCAGCACTGTCGCTGGAAGCCGTTACTGATGAAGAACTCCAGTTGCAGTCCGTCGCCCACGTTGCGGCATCCCGGCCGGGGTAAAAAGCCCGGACCGGCGCTGCACTAGCGGTAGCACGTCGGACCGGCAATCGTTTATCGCCTTCGGGGGTCGCGACGCAGGATGGTTGATGACCACGTGCCGTATGTGCCCGCGTCACGTATCCTTCCGGAAATAACGCCGAAAGGCGTCGCGCTGGCTGTCATCCTGGCGATGGTGCTAACGGCGGCCAACGTCTATCTTGGACTCTACGTCGGGATGACTGTCTCTGCCTCGATTCCCGCGGCGGTTCTCTCGATGGGCATGCTGCGCGCGATTGCGGCTGCTCTCCCGCGGCAGGAGACCAACATCCTTGAGAACAATTGGGTGCAGACCGCCGTTTCGGCGGGCGAGTCGCTGGCGGCAGGCGTTATCTTCACACTACCTGCTCTGATTGTACTTGGCACGTGGGAAGACTTCGCATTTTTCCCGGTATTTATCACCGCCGCGGTGGGTGGCACAATTGGCGTCCTGTTCTCAATTAGCCTGCGCCGCATATTCATTATTCAGGAGCGATTACCATATCCGGAAGGAGTGGCGTGCGCCGAAGTGCTGGTCGCAGGGGAAAAGGGCGGCACACAGGTGCTACCAATCATTGCCGGCATGGGTTTCGGAGCCATCTACAAGCTTGGGGCGGCACTGGAAATAGTCGTTGATGGCGTGTTGCGCAAAGTTTCTCTAGGGTTGTGGCGCAACAGCTGGCACGACCATTTCACCTTTCAGGGGCGGCTGCCGGAATTCGGTACTGTCACCCAGTCGCGCACCACTTTCTTCTTCGGCATCGAACTATCGCCGGCTCTCCTAGGAGTGGGATACATTGTTGGCCCTATGATTGGGAGCTTCGTCTTCCTAGGTGGATTCCTCGGTGCACTTGTAGTGCTTCCGCTCACCTCGGGGCTGCTNTTGCCACCTGAAGGGATGTCGATTGGCGACTTCGTTGGCTTTATCGAGATGCGTCGTCGCATGGTCGGTGTCGGGACGATGCTCATCGGGGGATTGTACACGCTAGTGTTGATGCGCGGACCAGTCATCAAAGGCATCCGCGACATGCTCGAGAAAGCAAACGCGAGTGAGGACCGCAGTGGTCTCTCGCGTACCGACCTCGACCTTGACCCGCAGATTGTCAGCCGGCTCTCGCTAGCGATGGCACTGCCGATGGCGCTGATGGTTTGGTGGATCTCGGGCCTTATCCTGCCGGCTTTGCTGGCACTGCTGATAGTCTTCAGCGCAGGATACCTCTTCGCTGCGATTGCTGGCTATATGGCTGGCTTGCTCGGTAGTTCGAATAACCCGATTTCGGGCGTGACCATAATCGTCGTAATCTTTACCGCCTCACTCTTCACGTTACTCAACTGGTTGGTCTACGACGGCGCCCACACGCAGGACCTTGTAGTGGCGACGATTGGTGTTGCCGCTTTCGTTTGCTGCGCCGGCGCGATTTCGGGCGACAACTTGCAGGACCTGAAGACAGGCAACATTGTCGGGGCGACTCCGTGGCGCCAGCAGGTGGCACAGCTGGTTGGAGTCCTCGCCGGGGCACTGGTAATCCCGCTGGTGTTGAACCTGCTGATTTCAACCTATGAACTTGGAAAAGACCTAGCGGCGCCACAGGCCTTCCTGATGGCTGCCCTTGCAAGTGGTATCCTCGAGGGGACTATGGACTGGGCGATGGTGCTCCTCGGTGCCGGCATCGCCTTCTGCCTCATTGCGTTGCGCCACCATCGTGAAGAGTGGAATGGACTGCCGCTGCACCTAATGTTCCTGACTGTCGCGTATGGCCTGTTCCTCGTTGGTGGGATAGTCGAGGATGCGCTGGTAGAGTTCGTCTTCATGGGCTCACTCTTTATCGGCGCGACGCTGGCATGGATGTTCGAGAAAGGAGGCCTACAGATTTCAGTAATGGCGGTCGCAGTGGGGATGTACCTGCCGATAATCATGTCCATCCCGATTTTCCTAGGTGGTATGATTCGGCTGGCGGTCGACCGCCGACTGGGGCTGGGTGCCGCGAGCGAGGCAGAGCGCGACAAGGCACACAGCCCCGGCGTGCTTTTCGCTTCCGGGCTGATTGCGGGCGAAGCGATTATGGGAGTGCTGCTGGCGTTCTTCGCCGTTTCCGGTGTCTACCTTGGGCTGTTGAACAACCCCCTTTTCTTCCCGGGACTGATGCTGTTTGCCTTTGCCGGTTTCAGTGCCGGCTGGTTCACACTGCGCGGCGCTGAGGAAGACGTTATGGAAGCAGAGCTTGTCGACTGACCTGCGTGAGTTGCGGGTCATCCCGCAGGTAGAACTGCATTGTGATGATGCCGGCGCTTATGTTGAGCGCGAGCGCGGCCGCTCCCGCCTTGGCAGGCTACTCGAGCGCTGGCTGCGCGTGCCACGGACGGTGCGGGTCGAGCTCGATGAATACGGTGCTGCCGCCTGGCGGGCGATGCGCAATGGGGCGTCGGTGCGCCAACTCGGTGAAGCGCTGCGACAAGAATTCGGTGATGATGCGGAGCCACTCTGGGAGCGGCTGGGCGAGTTCCTTGCGATGGCCGAACGGGGCGGTTTGCTACGGCTCGAACCGTTATAGAGTTCTTTAATCACCGTCAAAGATATTTTTTATATTCGCCTCTATGCTCTGACGGACCCGAAAATAGTAAGACAGTACGAAGGCACACCAGTCACCATAGGCAGCACGTCAGAGATAACACAAATAATCACGAACTTCATCAATAATGGCGTGGACGCGATGGAGGCGGTCGGGACCATCACTTTGGCAACAGGTGTGGATAACGGGACATGTTACATCTCTGTTACTGACACGGGAACCGGGATGAATGAAGAAACCCAAAAGAAGATATTCGATCCCTTCTTTACTACCAAGGAGGCTGGGAAAGGAACCGGTCTGGGCCTTCACGTTGTTAACAAGATAGTGACCAAGCACAAGGCCGAACTGCACCTCGATTCTGCTTTGGGCAAGGGCAGTACGTTCAAGGTTGTATTTCCCAAATAACCATAATCACTTTGCGGGTTTTCAAGCGCTAGTAACCGCTTTATCTGGTACCGGCGTCGCGCCGCCGCCGCGGGCGTAGTGTAGTCTGGTATCACCGGGGCTTCCCAAGCCTCTAACTCGGGTTCAAATCCCGGCGCCCGCAGTGTGTATTTACTCGCCAATTGGCTAATAGCGGATAAACCCTGCCAAGCCATGCTCTGGCGATGCTGGCGGCTTCTCGTGGGTTGGTTCAGGCGGTGGTCCTCTTGGAAATTCTGGCCACCCTGGGTATTCTACCTGCCGCTGCTGCCGTGGTTGTTCCTGCTCGCGGTACGATATCGCGGTGCGATGGTGATAACAGCAGTCAACCCTGGCATCACCCGTTTTGGCCGGTTCCTAGTCAATCGCAAATCGGACAAGTTGGGTGCGCTGCCCCGCCGCTACGTTCCACCTTTCATTCTGCTTCGGGAGACTGACAGTCTGGCAGCTCGACTAACGCAGGCGCGTGCCTTTGCTACAGAGCAGGGTTTTCCGGTAGTGCTTAAGCCCGATATTGGCGGTCGCGGCTCGGGAGTCTGGATTGTCAGGACCTCTGAAGGGCTGGAGCATGATATCGCACTAGTCGATTACGATGTCATCCTGCAATCATTTGTGGATGGAGAAGAATATGGCATATTCTGGGTTAGGCATCCCAGACACCGACGTGGACGCATTGTTTCCATAACCAAGAAGGNCCTCCCGTTCGTGACCGGTGACGGGCTTCATTCGGTTGAGCAACTAATTCTCTCGCATCCCCGTGCGGTATGCTTCAGCCGGCTTCACTTGCGTAATCTTGGAGCCCGCTCACTTGAGATTCCCGCCAGTGGCGAAATAGTCTTCATTGGTGAACTGGGGACGCATAGTCGGGGAGCGCAGTTCCATGACGNCTGGNCGAGCTATACGAAGGAACTCGAGATNGNGCTCGCGTTGTTGACNTCGTCGCTGGAGGGATTCCATTTCGGACGCTTTGATGTCATGGTACCCTCCGCTTCCGCGCTACAGAAAGGTGAGGGGTTTCAGGTTATGGAATTGAATGCCCTAGGGGCGGAAATGACTCATATCTGGGACTCACGGCTCGGACTTAGGAATGCTTGGCGGACCCTCAGATGGCAGTGGCATATTGCCTATCATTTTGGTTACTGCAACCGCNTTCGGGGAGCTCTGGTGGCACCTTTCCAGAAAACAGTTCAGGAACTGTGTGAGCTCTGGGAGCTGCATCAGCGCCATGAATCTGCGTCCTACAGGCGTACATCACAGAGTGTTATCGGCTGACTTTGTCGGTGCGAACTGGTTGTTTAATTCACCCTGCGCTGGCAAGGGGTGAACTCAGAACAGGAGCGCCTGCTTCGCAATTTTCTTCTGGTGCGTAGTTCGACGCTGCCTTCGCACCAGCAGCTGGTGAAGCGTCACTTTGCCAAACATGAAAAGGTGATAGCTGAAGGTGAGCGCCAGTTTCCACTTGAATTCGTCAAATATCTGCACCTTTTAGTGCCAGATATGCTGCTGTGGGAGATCGCCAAGGAGATTAGGCTCTCACGCGAGGAAGGACTTGAGCGGGCAGGGCTGCTAGTGGCGAGTCTGAAATTCCGCACACCCGAAATTGGTGAGTTGGTCTATGACAAATGGGTCAGCCACGTTGAGCTGGAGTCAGAGATTGGCAAGCTGGAGCGTAACGAACACGGACTGAATGCGTCGCCACTGTACCGCTATTGCGACGAGCATTCAGCCGAGGGGCGAGTCTGGTCGCACCTGCACACCCACCTGAAACCGGGTGATATCTACATCTCGCGCGCCGACAAGATAGCGCATCGACTGGGGCCGCCGGCGTTCATCGCCGCCACCAATGAGGACGAGTCGTTGGCTTTAGTCCCCTATCGGATGGACTCGCACGCTTATGATTTAGATGAAGATTTTGATTATCGTCACTTCGAGAACATCACACTGGCAGTGCTGTGCGACCACCCCGACGCGCACGACTACTCGGTACTGAACCAGTTCCAGCAGTCAATCGAGGAGGGGCTGGAACGTGGCGGCTGACCGCAATTTCGTTATACTGGGTCACCGTGCGCACACCGCACCTGACTGGAAGTTAGATGACTTGTGTGGCGGCGCCGGCCGGCTAGACGTACTGGTACGCTGCGTCACTGCTGCGATGTGGATTTCGCACGGGCTGCGCCGTGATACTGATGTGTGGCTTTTGTTGCAGGGGCCTCCAGCACCACCAGTAGCAGTTCATTTCTGCGGTGCAACGGTGCGCTACCTAAACCCCGATGAGCGTTCGACCGCGGCGCTGGTGCGCAACGGGTTGGTGAAGCTGCGTAATCGCGACTCTGTGGAGTCGAGTCCTGGTCTAACGCTGCACCGCATGGGTCTTACAGAGCTACTGGTGCAGCTGCCTCCCCCAATAATCCTCGACGAGGCTGGTGATAGCGACGCGTTCCCGGCACCGCCGCTAACGCTGGTGCTTAGTGATGACCGTGACCCGACGGAAGAGGAGCGTGAGGTGCTGGCAAGCGCACCGCACATATGCCTGGGCGAACGTAGTCTTCTATCGTCAGCATGCATTACTTTAGCTCACAACTTGCTTGATAACCAATGAGCCGCGCCGTCGCTTCAGTCGTCACCGCGCACCAGCAGATGGAAGGCGGTGGTTTCCCCGTCCGCCGTCCGTTCCCGACTGCGGGTCTGGACCAGGTCGATCCGTTCCTGCTGCTGGACGAGATGGGACCGGTCGAATGGCCGCCGGAAGAGGCGATTGGTGCACCAGATCATCCGCATCGTGGGTTCGAGACNGTGACTTATCTTCTAGAAGGCCACATGTGCCACCGCGACTCGTTCGGCCATGCCGGTGAATTGCGTGCGGGTGACGTGCAGTGGATGACTGCAGGTTCGGGACTGGTTCATTCAGAGATGCCACATCCTGATTTCCAGAAGAACGGCGGAACCACGCACGGCTTTCAGCTCTGGGTCAACTTGCCACGCAACCGTAAGTTGATGGCACCGCGCTATCAGGAAATAACAGCTGCCGAAATCCCGCTTGTCGAAAGTAATAATGGCCTGGTGCAGGCGCGTGTTATCGCCGGCGAGTCTTTGGGTGTCAGCGCAAGTATCGAGACTGTAATTCCCATTACGTATCTTCACTTGACCATCGCTCCAGGTGGGGCACTCGAGCAGCCGCTGGCACCCGAGTTGAACGCCATGGTCTATTGCTTCGGCGGCGCGGGCGAATTCGGCCCGCACCGCACCCCCGCCACTGACGGGCAGCTGGTACTTTTCGGCGACGGCGAGACGGTGGACCTCTGTGTTCCGGACAGCGCATTCGAGTCGCTTGAGGCGTTGTTGCTGGCGGGCGCGCCGCTGAGCGAGCCGGTCGCGCGCTACGGGCCGTTCGTGATGAACAGCCATAACGAGCTGGCGCAGGCTGTAGAGGATTTTCAGGCGGGGAAAATGGGACGCATCGCACCGGCTGAGTAACCGCGCACTAGGGCAGGCAACGCTAACTCACGGAGCGGCGGGGATGGCTTAAGGGGCGGGAAAGTTAGCGTCACGTGCAGCGTGTCATTGTCACTCGCTACGGTCCGCCCGAGGTACTGCGGTTAGAAGAGGCTGAAACGCCAGAGCCCGACAACGGCGAGGTGGTGGTAAGGGTCGCGCGCGCGGGCATCAATTTTGCGGACCTGCTGGCGCGCATGGGGCTCTACTCTGGTGCTCCCAAGCCGCCTTTTGTCCCGGGCTACGAGGTTGCCGGCACAGTCGCGGCAGTCGGTTCCGGTGTTGATGGCATTGTTGTGGGTGACCGCGTCGTCGCTGGTCGTTCATATGGTGGCTACGCAACGCACGTCGTTGCGCCCAAAGCATCTGTTTCACAGCTGCCCGACTCAGTCAGCTTCGACGCGGCGGCGGCACTGCCGGTAAACTATCTGACTGCCTGGCTGGCGGTAGTGCACCCGGGCGCATTACAGGAAGGTGAGACAGTCCTCATCCACGGCGCCGCTGGCGGCGTGGGCGTCGCGGCAACACAGCTGGCGCGGCTCCGCGGTGCAGCACGTATATTTGGTACCGCGTCGCCGGAGAAGCACGATTGGCTGCGCGAACAAGATGTCGAACCGGTTGACCGCAACGGCTTCCGCACTGCTATCAAAGCCGCCACCGATGGACGTGGAGTCGACTTGGTACTGGATCCTGTCGGCGGCGACCACCTGCTCCAGAGCTACCGCAGCCTGGCATCGGGCGGCCGTGTCGTTACCTATGGTATCTCTGCCATGGCGCCCGGTCGCAAACGCAGCCGACTGACNCANCTNCGCGAGTGGTGGCGTGCACCTCGCTTCAACCCGCTCTGGATGATGGGNGCCAACCGCGCTGTCATTGGCGTCCATCTCGGNCGCTACCGTGATNCCGAGCGCTTGCAGCAGGCNCAGNCGCAGCTNTTNGNCTGGTTGNAGGCNGGNGAAATNGCGCCNCGNATCGANTCNGTNTTCCCNGGNGCCGANGCAGNCAAAGCNCANCANCACATNCANGACCGCCAGAACATNGGCAAGGTATTGCTGGACTTCGATTAAGGTNAAAATTAGNTATTAGTTAAATATAATAGNCTGACAACTATCNTATCATGGNGGAGCCNGTNGACGACATNGCAGGGGGAGTNGAGCTACACCTCCGCACTAACGCCAGCGAGGCAGATACGNTGTTTCGCATTCTATTCGCCGCAATCCAGCTTGGCGCACCGGCTTCCAAGCGTCAAATTGCCGAGCAGGCAGGACTATCCTCGCAACTGGTAGACTACCATGTCCCGAAGCTGGTCGCCAGCGGACAGCTCNTGNTNCGGCGCGGACGCTACCGCCCGCAGGAGTGCCTTACCGATCGCAACCTGCTGCGACTGATGAAATCCTCGCTCATCCGGCAGCAGCTGGTTAATCAGGTAGCTGCCGGACTCGACTTCTCGCAGGCGGAGAAGGACGAGGCTGGTGTTATCGAGGAAAATATTCTGAGNCTGCTGCGGCTCTTCTCTGTTGAGCTGAAGGGGGGGCGGTAAAATGTGCAGATTTGTACAGGGTGCTGGAATGGTACCTGAGTTGCAGCANTATACGTCGCTAAACTTGAAACAAAAAATTTTTTTTGGCACTGCTTTAAATACCGCGAACAGCCCCAGATGGTTATGCGCAGACGTCATATGTTGGGCAACCGCCACCTTACCATCTGCGGCTATCCTACCACACAGCAGGAACGCCGCGTGATGCGCAAATCGACCTGGAAACAGGTCTCCTGCAAGCACTGCCTCGCGATGCACGCACAGTACGACGGGCAACACACTGCCGGGAGGGGGGTTCCGGCATGACCAATCGCATCACGGTTTTCGGGACGCAACTACAACGACCACGCGCGATGACTCCACCTCCAGTTCCCGGTAGCGGTCCGTCACCGCTTCTCGCTACGGGCGTTGTACTGACATTGGTAGCGGCGGCGCTGCTGGTATACGAGCCACCGAGTGATACACCGAACGGGCTGACAACGGCCCAAAGCGATTTCTTGCAGGACCTGGTTGATGATCCGGGTCGGAGCTCTCCTCAGTTGATGGCATATGATTCATGTAGCGCGCTCGAAGAGGACCTGAAAACCCATCTCAAGGATGAGATGCGCGCCACTATCGCTTCTAATCAGGGTGGTTACTATCGTGGTGGCGGTGGCGGCGGCTGGCTCGAGGGCGATGTCATGGTCGCACTCGATGGCGCAGAAATGGCAATGGATGACGGCGGCGGCGCACCGGCGTCAGGTTCAGCTGACCAATCCGGCGGCTCTCCGGAAAGTCCAGCCAGTAATGGTGCGACTGGCAGCGAACGTGAGTTCTCCGGCACCAATAATCAGGAGGGTGGCGTCGATGAGGCGGATTTCGTCAAGACTGACGGCGATTATCTCTATGTGTTATTCGGTGACAGTTACTACGATTATTCACCCTACTACGGCCACCTCGATGGTGGGAGGCTGCATATCCTCGCTGTGCCCGAGGTTGGTCAGGTGGAATACCTCAGTAACGCTACTGTGGAAGGATGGCCGCGCGAGATGCTCTTCTCGGGCGATCGTATGGCCGTCTACTCCGACATTTCTGTTTGGGACCTGCAGTATGCCGAAGGAGACCACCCCCTGCTCTCCTATCTGGTGCGCGATTCGGCCGAGAGTAAATATGACGAATATATGGGTGACTACTACTACGACTGGAACGAGTACCGCGTACACTCTCTCTCCAAGCTGACTGTCTTCAACATCAGCGACCGTTCCGCCCCACAGGTAGAGCGCGAGCTCTACATGGAAGGCTGGTACGAGACCGCACGCGAGGTAGATGGAACNGTCCGTATGGTTAGTCATGGCTACCTAGACGTTCCTGGTCTGGTCTACTGGCCCGAGCTGCCGAATGAATACTGGGATATTTACTGGGAAGACGAAGACGGCTTCTGGAACGACAAGGCGATGCAAAAGCGCGCCGAACAGCTCTGGATGACGGCTATCAATGTTACCATCGCACAGAACGAAGCCATTATCGACGCGACCAATCTCGACGAGCTAGTGCCCCGNNTCTATGAGATGGCNNNCGAANNNGTAACNGTCCACAGCTTCACCGANACCACNNACTGNCAGGACTTCGTNGTTNCNGAGGACGGNACGGCNCGCGGCGTCACNAGCATCATGACNCTNNANCTGGCTNAGAGTAANCTTTCGTTCCAGGCAGACCACGTTATGAGNAANTGGGCTACCATNTACGCTTCGGCCGATATGCTGGTTATTGCCGAGATGGCTAACGANTGGTGGTGGTTCTGGGACGACGANACNGCNCGNTACGAAGAGGCNACCAATCTNCANGCNTTCGANATTTCACAGCCNGGAGAGACCAGTTACATCGGCAGCGGACGCGTAAATGGCACNATCNTGGACCAGTTCTCNCTNTCNGAGTACAATGGCTTCCTGCGNGTCGCGACGACNACCGGCNANTGGGGTCGNTGGTGGCTNNCTGTCGACGACGATGAGNNGNNCGGCCCGGAGAACCACGTNTTCGTGCTTGAGCNGCTGACACACGGNGNCNGCTCGACTAATCAGTCAACCGAGCTGAATGTAGTCGGNCACGTNGGTGGAATAGCTCCNGGNGAGCGCATCTGGTCTTCCCGNTTCGTTGGCGACCGCGGCTANNTGGTTACNTTNCGCAANANCGATCCNCTCTGGACGCTCGACCTGAGCGATCCGACTAATCCGCAGGTGATTGGNGAGCTNGAGGTCCCCGGNGTTTCGACCTATATCCATCCTCTAGANGAGAATCATCTGCTGACTATCGGNATCGGNGGNGACGAGNATGGCNTNGACTGGGGCAGCACGCAGCTCTCACTGTTCGATGTCACTGANTTNGCGAATCCGGTGCGCGCCTCGGAATTGGAACTTTCCCCGGTTTCCAAAGAAGCTAAGAATGAGTGGAGCTGGGCCCACAGCGAGGCTACCTACGAACACAAGGCGTTCCAGTACTGGAATGGCCAACTCGCGATTCCGCTATCAACCTACCGCAATACTTGGNATGAGGATAGGCAAACCTATCACTACGAGTATGTTTCGAAACTGGTGCTGGTTGATGTCTCGACCACAGCAGGCCTCACCATCTATGACGGCTCAAGCATCGACCACTCGATGTTTTACAATGGCAATGACGAGTGGTATTGGGACCGCCCCGACATCCGNCGCACCGTCTTTATTGATGATTATGTCTATGCCATTTCGCAGCAGGGAGTGACAGTCCACAGGCTCGATACAATGGAGCTATCGGCTTACGAAGGCCTGCCGGTAAGCCAGCCTTACAAGGGACTCTACTACAATAATGAGCGACAAGAAGAAGAGGACCCCGATCCGAACGATAAAGAATCTGAGGACGGCGCTTCCGGTGGCGGCGAGACCACGACCTCTGGGTAGATGAGGCTAATCGGCAGAGCATGAGACAGGGTGCCATCCTCGTAGCGATTTTTTCCCTTTCACNGCTACTACCAATTGGAATTACCTCCCCCATAGAGGCACAGGGATNCTCTGGCTCGCCGGTTGAACCTATTTGCAATGCCAATCGAAATGCCACATGGACAGTCGGGCTCATCTATTGCGATAATCGTGTGAATGAGGATTACACACTCTTCGCTCCGATGACATCCGAGAGCACATACCTCATTGACGCACATGGGCGAATGGTTCACTCGTGGACATCTCCTAGTGGACTGCCCCCCGGTATGGCAGTCTACATGCTCGAGGATGGAGATCTGCTGCGAACGACCAACCTCGGTACTAATTTTGATCATGATGGCAACGGGGTTGCGGGTAAGATTGAGCGCCTGTCCTGGGACAGTGAAATGGAATGGGAATGGTTCTACCCTGGAGATACCAATCGCAGCCATCACGATATCGAACCATTATCCAATGGGAATTTTCTGATGATTGCGTGGGACTTCAAGAGTGAATCTGAATCCCATCAAGCAGGACGCAATCCCAACAAGATGAGCCAAGACACCCTTTGGCCCGACAAGATCGTAGAGGTCCAACCCGTCGGAACAGACCAAGCCAATATCGTATGGGAGTGGAACATCTGGGACCATCTGATTCAGGATTACGATTCCGCCAAGGACAACTATGGCGTCGTTGGCGATCACCCTGAATTACTCGACATCAACTTCGTCGACTCGCCGGACGTCCTCAGCCCATACAAGAGTGATTGGATGCATTGCAATGGCATCGATTACAACCCAATCTTGGACCAAATTGCATTGTCCTGCAGGAATGTGAATGAGATTTACATCATCGATCATAGCACGACGACAGAGGAAGCTGCTGGGCATACCGGAGGCAACTCAGAGAAGGGTGGCGACATTCTCTATCGCTGGGGCAACTCCGAAGCCTATCGCGCGGGAACAAATGACGATCAGCAACTGTTCGGTCAACATGACATTCAGTGGATCAATGAAGGACGCCTCGGTGCTGGTGATTTGATTGTCTTCAACAATGGTGTTCGCCGTAGCACAAGTTATTCTTCAGTTGATGTCATTTCCCCACCTCTGGTCAATGGCGAATATGTCTTGCAATCCGGCAGTCCTTGGGCGCCTGCTACACCGAGTTGGTCTTGGGATCAAGGTACGAATATATCTGCGTCCTCCTTG
>PCBV01000014.1 GCA_002731905.1 Methanobacteriota archaeon | reverse complement strand
TGGCGCCGAGGGCGAGATTTGAACTCGCGAGGGAAAATTCCCACGGGCTTTCCAGGCCCGCGCAATTCCGGGCTATGCGACCTCGGCGCGGCGGCGTCACNTCGCTCTCGNTTTAGAGNCTTGTGGACCGGTACACTTATACAGCAGGAGTAGCCTTCNAGGATACTGCGCGTAGGGTAAACTTGAAACCGGATGAGAAGAAGAGACTAGATTCTATTGTTGAGATGTTGAGGGCCACTTACTACCCGGGACACCACACCACCGCGCAGCGAGTCATAGAGCGGCATCTTATCCGCGAGTTCGGCTACAGACCCCGCGAGGCGACATANTTCGGATCCAAAGTCATTGAGGNACTGTGCGAGCTGGAGATGCTTTCGCAGGCGCCGGAAGACACANCACGCAACACTCTCTGGCGCGTTGACTTGCGTAAGCTCGCNANCTACACCAGCTGAAGCCGATCCAGNATTNCNCCAGCCAGNGCGCGCTTGTTTCCACTTGCNTTTTTGNTACCNTTCCGTGAAACTAGCACCACNCGCGCNGCCTCTGCTTCCATCGCNTCTGTTGTGTTGGCCACAACTAAATCGGCGTACTCCAATGGCGTGTCGGCTTTTTTTATTAACTCTTCGTCGGAAACAGNATCGGCNAGTTTGAACGCTACTAGCTTCCCNGAGTGCGCCCTGCGTAGCAATGGCAGCAGNTTCGGCGCTGGCTCAAGCTCGAGGCTTATCCGCTGGCCCGAGGCAATCTTGCCCGGCTGTCGCGCCGGNCGGAAGTCAGCCAGTGCTGCCGGTAGCAGGATTGCATCCCATGCACCAAGCGACTCNACTCGGCCAGCCAGCTCCTGCAATGTNGTAAACNGCTCGAGCGGAATCCAGTTGCCTGGGGCAACCGTCGCCGACCCAAGCCANAGCGCAACATCTGCGCCACGCGCGAACGCCACCTCGGCCAGCGCGACNGCCATCCTACCGCTGGAACGGTTTCCCAACACACGTACGTCATCGAGTGGCTCAGCAGTACCACCGCCGATAATCAGCATCCGNTGGTCAGCAAAATCGCGCTNACCGNCGAGGTGNCAGGCCCANGCTGTGANTGTTTNGCGCGCCGGTAGCTTGGCTTTGCCTTCTTCCAGCACGGGGTCGAGTACTGTCGCAATTTCCCGTGCGGAACTCAGGTTTTCCTGCACTACGGACGACTGTGCCATTTTTCCATCCATCGCAGGNGCAATCAACAGTGGAACACCGGAGCCGAGTAATGTCAGTGCGAAAAGCGTCGGGGGGGTGTCACCAATACCATGCACNACCTTGGCTAGCGAAGAGGCTGTGCAGGGGGCGATAACTAGCAGATCAGCGTCCGCCGTAACGTGTTCTACCTGTCCCGTGATTTCAGTAACCGGTGGTCGCCCACACGCGAACTCTAGCGCTTTTGGGCCGACGATTTCAAGCGCAGCCGCCGAAGCGACGATGCGCACTTCGGCGCCGTGTCGCAGCAGCTCGCGCGCTAGCCCAACGGTCTCGACCGCGGCGACCGAACCGGTGACGGCCAGCCACACGATGCGGTCGGCGAGGGCGCTGCTGTGCTGCACGACACTGCGTGCAGGGTGCTTCATACCAGCTCCCCCACGGCGCGTCTATAAGAGTCCAGCACCAGCTCGACACGTGTCTCGATGGCCTGCCACGCTGCGGTCAGCGATCCGCCACGTAGGTAGAATGCGCTTGCCGGTGGACCCCCGTCGGCCGCGCGGCAGCGCGCCAGCATTCCCAGCGCCAGCAATCGATTGATGTGCCGATAGGCGGTCGGCCGTGTCGTACGCGCCCATGCCGCTACTTCCTCGGCACTCCATGCTCGCTCTGGTCGTTGCAGGAAGCAGTCGTTGAGGATACGGAACGGCAACGATTCAGGATAGGGTAGATGGTGGGCTGAAAGGTATCCAATTCCAGCACCCAGCCGCCCTAGCTGCTGCGCTGGTTCCTCACTGGTGGGGGGCAGTTCGCGCAGCACCATGTCAAATGAATCTTCTTTCTCAACGGAGACCATTCCATCCGGTAGCGGGCTGCCTCCACTGCCAGACTCGGTTACCAGCAGCTGTACTGCCAGACGGTAGTCGACCAAGCAAGTACGGACCCTGGCTTCTACAGCTTCCCACGCCAGCGGCAGCGAGTGGTGCCAGAGCCGCACCCGCTTGGGGTCATCCGCCTTGCCAGAGAAATCCTCGGTCAGTAATCCTAGCTCGCGCAGCCACTGCAGGTGGCGGTAGACGGCCTGAACAGGTACTTCCAGTGCTTTGGCTAGCTCAGCAGTGGTCCATCCACGCTCAGGCTGCGGCAGCAGGCAGTGAGTGAAGAGTCGCCGACCTACGACTGCGCGCTGGCGTTCAGCCAGCCGCGGACTGTCACTCCCCAGAAATCCGGTAGCCTGTAGGAATTGGTGTGCCAGCGCCCCTTGCTCGCTGCTAAGCGCGGGCGCCAAGCCTCGCAGTCGCAGTCGGAACACTCAGCTCCACCCCTTCTCGCCTAGCTTTTCAAGAATGAGTGCCTTGAACTGCCGCGCCTTTTGGTTGCTCGGATCGAGCGCCAGCAACCGGTGCAGGTCCCCCATCGCCTCACTCAGGTCGCCGCCCTGGTAGAGACGGTCGGCACGTTCCCACAGCGCCCGTTCATTTTCGGGGTCGCACTCGAGGATACGAGTCAGTGCCATCTGTTCCAGCTCGGGCTTTCGTTGCAGTCGGTACACCTGCGCTAGCTTCCACCACCCTTCCTTCAGCCCAGGTTGATACTGTACTGCGCGTGAGTAGCCCATCTCGTCGGCCCGTTCGAAGTCCTTCAGGCTCAGGTAGATGTCGCCGCGCGTCATGTAAGGGGCGGGATTTTCGGGCTCGAGGGAAATAGCCTGTTCCAGCGCCTTGAGCGCCTCGCGCACTTGCCCCTGCCCTGCCAGTACCCTCCCTAGCCCCAGATAGGCGGATGCCGAGTCGCATCCTAGCGAGAGCCCGGTCTGGAACGCCTCTGCGGCGGGTTCCAGCTCTTGCAGTCGCTCGAGCGACTGCCCAAGGGCCAGCCACGCATCGGGGAAGGCATAGTTCAGTTCTGTCGCCTGCGCGAAGCACCTAGCGGCACCGCCCCACTCGTCCAGCCGCCGGTAGAGTACACCCTTGTCGTACCAGAGCTGCTCTTCCTGTGGGGCAATCTCGAGTGCCATTGAGAAGTAGATGATGGCGCGGTCGTACTGGCGGTGACGCAGCAGCGCACGCGCTTTGGCTGCCCAGAGTCGTTCATCCTCCAGCAGTATCCCATCCTGCTGCGCACGAAGCATAACGCGGTTGGCCGCCTCTAGCGCCATTGAGGGGTGCCCCTCCTCCAGCGCCTGCTCAACCTCGTCGAGCATCACCCGCCGCGCTTCGCGGTCACTCCGGCGCAGAAGGAACAGCATTCCACTGCCTGCCATTGCCAGCCCGCCACCCAACAGGCCGCCGCTGGCCATTTCGGGCGCTACAAGCCAGCCAATACAACCCAGTCCTGCCAAGTAGCATCCTAGCACGAAGCCAGCGAGCTGATAGCGTCGGTGGTGCAACCCCGCCATCCCAAGCCCGAGTAACAGCAGCGGCAGCAGCAGCGCCATCGCGGCAGGTTGCAGTACTGCCAGTAGCAGTATAGCGCCACCGCCGAGCGCCATCGAGAGACCTAGCATAAGCTGGCTGCGCGGGAGCAGCCCTAATCCGTGCAGAAACAGCATCACACCTACTCCACCTAGTCCCGCTGCAGTGGCAGCTACCCACGGCAGCGCAAGCCAGATTCCAACCCCGGCGCCCGCGATGCCGCCTAGCGCTAGGAGAACACCTGCGGCGAGCGTGTCACCCGGGCGGCGTGGCCCGGTGTGCAGGTTCAGTGTCAGCAGCAACCCCAGTCCACTCCAGACCAGCAACAGCGCGCCGGCGGCGACTCCAGCTAGCCGTAGCCATCCCAACTTAGTGGTGTCCCAGACTGCCAAGCAGGCCCACGCCAGCGCCAGCAGCGCCAGCGCCAGCAGCACCGTATCGCGGCTCCGTCCTCGCAGTGCGTTGCGCATGCTATCTAGCATTCGTGCTGGCATCCCGTGCACACTTGCCTCGTCAGCAACCATGTAAAGCCTTACTGCTAATATATTGCAATTATTAAGACTGCCTCATCTCCACATCTAGTTTGCTCGCTGCCAGCGCCAGCGCCTGCACGACCGCCTCGGGAGTCTCTCCGGCACCGAAGATAAAGCCGAGGTACATTCCTCCATCAGGCGGCGGCACCAGCATCTGTCCGCGGTGTGCGGCGATACGTACTCCGGTCACACCTTCTATCGCTTCTGCCATGTGCACCCCCTCAACGGCACGCAATTTTCCCGCCCGTGGAGGGTAGAGCATACGCACCCCTACCGCACTGCCGTCGTGCTCCAGAGGCGGTAGTCTGCGACCGAGTGCCCGCAGCAGCAGAATCTCTTCGAGTGGCATTCCGGAAAAGCGCAGTACACTAGCGCAAAGTCCACCAATCGAGCGACCGGCGATTTCTATCACCCATGCCTTCCCGTCGTGCAGTTTTAGCTCGGCGTGGATAGCCCCTTCACTGAGGCCGAGTGCTGTGGTGGCACGCTGAACGGTTGAAGCCAGCTGCTGCCGTTCCTCCGACGAGAGCGCAGTGGGTGCGACGTATGTCTCTTCAGGGAAAAACGGCCCTTTACCCAGGCCGGGCTTGTCAAATATCTCTAGGATTTTGATCGTGCCGTCGCATGCTAGGGCTTCAACCGCCACCTCGCGGCCCGAAATATAGCGCTCAACCAACACACCATCACCCGCCAGACGACCGACCGCCGGCTTAGCCAGCAGCGCGCGCAAACGCGCGAGCGCAGACACGAACTCATCAGTGTCGTTGGCACGGATTACTCCTTGCGACGCTGCCAGTCGGCGTGGCTTCAGGACACAGGGGAAACCGACCACTGCCGCCTCGACACGGGTGTCTCCGCGAGTTGCTAGCTCCCGCGACACTTCGACTGGATCATCATTGTCGGCGACTAGTCGCCACGCAGGCTGCGGCAGCCCCGCCGCCTCTAGCACTTCACGGCAGTGCAGTTTGTCGCGCGCCGTCGCTACGGCTTCTCTGGAGTGGTGTCGCAGCTCCAGTCGTTCTGCAATGGCCGCTGCAGCCTCGGTAGCACCGTCATCTACGGCTAGCACAGCCTGTAGCGGATGTTGTTGAGCGAAGGCAGCCGCTTGCTCCGCGGCAGTCTCGGGTCTGCTGAAATCTAGGGTCAGTAACTCCGTTGGCCGTAATTCTTCCAAGGTAGAGGGTTCTTCGCTGGCGATGGTGACTGCAACACCCAGCGTGCGCGCGGCATTACTGAATGGAGCAGCACGGTAGGTGGTGGTAGGCACCAGCAGCAGCAGACGGTCCATCTTGGTAGCAGGCTGCAGTGTCTATTTGCTGGCGCCGCAGGCACTGCAGCCGCCGCCACCACCGCCCGCCTTGCCACCGCCGCCGCCCTTGCCGGACTCGAAGTAGGGGCTCTCGCCCTGGTCGTGGTTGGTGACGTCGACGACCTCTTGGATTTCAGGGACTTTCTGCCGCAGGTAGGATTCGATACCGTGTTTGAGTGTCACATCGGCCATGCCGCACCCTTGGCAGCCGCCGCCCATCTGGACGAACGCCTTCCCCTCCTCGACCCGCTGTAGGGTGACAACGCCACCATGGTTGGCGATACTGGGGTTAATTTCGTTGGTAAGGACAGTCTGCACGCGCTCGAACAGCTCTTCTCCGCCCGCCGGGACAATGTCGCCCACGGCCGGTTCGCCGCTGGCGATTTGCGCGCGGATGGCGTTGCCTATTTCCTTGCCGATTTCGGGCCACTCTGCGTCGCCCTGTTTTGTAACACTCACAGTGTCACGTGCGATGGCAACTGCACTGACGGCCGACAGCGTGAATAGTGCTTCGGCCAATGGCGCTCCCTCAGCTGCCGCTGCGGAGTCGAAGCTGGCGTTCCCAGCGTGCAGGCTGCGATCGACGACGAAACGACACACCTGTGGGTCTGCGGTCGGCTCGCCACGAATTCGAATATCAGTCATTCTGCTGGGGGTTGGGCTGTCATGCTATTAAGTGCTGCGGCCACCGACTAGCAATTCCGGACTCGGCTCGGCACAGCAATACCAGCTCTCGGTGAGCTGCGGTCCCGGCGTCACCGCTACTGACTGTGGCGGTTCGAGCCCTGCCGCGGAGCGCGCCAGGCTCCAGAGCGCGTGGAATACCGCAGCGTCATCGCCCCCCTGTTCGGCGACTTCGACCGCCTCGCGATGCAGCGCGTCGAGCCGCGGGTCAGGGTGCTCCCAGCGGTAGCCAAAGTCCCCCGCGCGAAGCTCGCGCAGGTGCGGCGTCATCTGCGGATGGTCGAGCAATAACGACTCGGGTGGCAGCAACAACCGGATGGTGAACTGCACCGGTTCGATGGCCCCCACCAGTGCGTTGACTGCGGCAAATTCGAACAGCTCCAGGTAATCATCGAGGGTCGTCCACGGTGTGAAGGCAACCAACGATGGTCGCAGTGCAATCCCTGCCGTGCGTGTCACCGCCAGCGCCCGCTCAACGTCGCTGCGCGTATGGCCCTTGTCCAAGATTTCTAGCACATGAGTGCTGAATGACTCAACTGCCGTGACAATGAACAGGCAGCCATACTCCGCCAGTTGCGGAAGTAGGTCGGCGTGGTTCACCAGGTGTTCGACCTTGGCGGTGATGTCGAACGTCAGCTGCGGGAACTCCGCATGCAGCGCTTCAGTCACCCGTAAGGCGTGACGCGGTCCGTTCAGGAAGTCGGGNTCACCAAAGGTGATGTGCTGGGCCCCCGAAGCGACTTGCATGCGTATCTGCTGCAGGACATTCTNNACGGGGACGGCAAAGAAGCGGCCGTTGTAGACTGGTGTAACTGGNCAGTGGCGGCAGGCGTACTTGCACCCCCGCGTCGCCTCGGCAAAGCCCGNCGGAATGGAGTGGNCATTGTTCAGNAGCTCTGCATAGTTTCCCGTAAGGCCGCTCGCATCGGGAATNGGGTAATCTTGCCGCGCCAGTAATGGCGCTGCGACCGCAGCAGGCGCTTCGCCTCGCGCCAACGCCTGCGCCAGCCCGACCAGTGCCTGTTCCGATTCGCCGCCAAGGCAGCTGTTGGCAAGGTTTCCAAGCAGCCATTCACGATTTAGCTGCGCGTAGAGCCCGTGGAAGCAGATATGCGCCGCTGCGTTCAGCGCGCGGATGCGCTGTGCGACCGGCACCGCCAGCCGCAGCGCGGTGTGCATCGGGACCGAAATCGCGACCAGTTTCGCGGCACGCACAGCTACCTCGTCTAGTTCGCATATGGCCAGGTCAATTACCTTGGGCGCAAAGCCGGCGCGCCGCAGAAACGCCGCTGGCCAAGTAATGCCGGCTGGGATATGCCCCAACTCGTAGCAGGAGAGCAGTAGGATAGCGCCGTCGCCGTGCAGGTTGCCCGCGTCGCCGCTCAAACTTCGAATGCCGCCGCGTCGCTCGCGTTGTCNCCAATGGCGCGCAGCCGCGCAAACTCGTAGATGCCNCTGTTGTGCCCGTCACTGAAATCGAACCGTACCGCGTAGCGGCCGATGCTGGCCGTCGAGGCGACGACAATGTCGGTGGGAATCTGTTCCGGCAGCAGTAGCTTTTCGCCCGAGAACTCGTCAACGCAGCCGGCGCAGGGGCATTCGCTGCGCAGCGTGTGCGCCGGGATAGCCTGCTCGACACCGTCACGCCACTTCACCTGCACTGCGCCGCCCGCGGCGATTGCCAGCTCCTGCGGTGCGGCAGGGTTGAGGGCTTCACCCAGCGCCGTTGCGGAAGCACGCGCCATCGCTTCGCCCGCAAGTGCCCTGAAGGCATCACCGATTTCGCCCTCCGCGAGCGGCTCGCCAGCGTCCATAGCTGTGGCGATGCTGGAGTTGAGCGGGATTCGCGCCAGTAGTGGCAAATCCATTGCTTTCGCGACAGCTTCGCCACCTCCCTCACGGAAGATGGGGTCATGGTGATCGCACTCTGGGCAGTGGTAGTAGGCCATGTTCTCGATTATGCCTAGAATTGGGACCTTAACCTGCTGGAACATGCGCAACCCCTTCTCGGCGATAGTGTGTGCCACCACCTGCGGTGTGGTAACGATGAGGACTCCCGAGAGCGGTACAGACTGGGTAAGCGTTAGCTGAATGTCGCCCGTTCCTGGCGGCAGGTCAACGAACAGGTAATCGAGTTCGCCCCATGCTACCATGCCGAGGAACTGCTGCACCAGTTGTGATGCAATCGGCCCGCGCCACACCACTGGTGTCTCTTTTGTGGTCAGGAATCCCATCGACATAATCTCCAGACCGTGCGCCTTAACTGGCTCAAGCACTCCCTGCTGCCCCCCAATCAGACGATGTTCACGCAAGCCGAGCATCCCTGGCACCGATGGACCATAAACGTCAATATCGAGTATACCAACGCGTGCTCCGGCCTGCGCACAGGCGAACGCTAGGTTCACCGCGATAGTGGACTTGCCAACGCCACCCTTGCCACTGGCGACAGCGATAATCTGCTTCACCTGGGCCAGCGCAGCGGGCGTTGTCGGAGCTTCGAGAGCTGGCAGTCGCGGCACTTCCCACGCTGTTTCAATTTCGACTGTATCTATTCCGTCGAGTGTTAGCAGTGCCTCACGGCACTTACCTGCCAGCTCTTCGCCGTGCGGGGACGCGGGCGATGGCAGGCGCAGCGTGAAGCGCACACGATTGCCACTGCTGGTCAGCCCGTGAACGTAGCCTAGGCTGATGATGTCTCTCCTCAGTAGCGGGTCCTTAATGGTTCGCAGCGCTTCTTCGGCTTCCATGAGAGATGCCACGGAGTCATCACTGTATTTGGAGTTTTTCTTCAAAAAAGTGGTTGACGGCGAACCCGGATTCCCGTGGGCTCGCGCACCACAGTACCGCCGGGAACGCTGGTGGGCTTAACTTCCGTGTTCGGAATGGGAACGGGTGAACCCCACCGCTATGGCCGTCAGACCGTTGGCTTGACCTTGGGGGGGTATTTAGAATTTAGCGCCCGCCAGCCGTTTCAGGCCTCTACGGCCGCTTTGCGCACCTGCCGGATGCGTTCGGACGCTTCGCGACGAGCGATGCGCTCCTGTCGCCGCGACTCGACGCGCTCCGTGATGAGCTTCATGTACATCGCGTCGTGCTCCATCAACGGCGAGTCGGAAATCATAATCACATCGTAGTTGTTCTCGAGGATTACCTCAGCCAGGTGTTCGAACTTGATTTCACCTTTTTTGACCGGTGCGTAGTGCCGTTCGTTGCCGTCAACGTCGAATTCGACCCCCGAAAAGTGGCAGTAAAACTTCGCGAGTCGTAGATTGGTGTCAAAGAAGTCAAATACCTTCTTGAAGCTCTCACGGTCGTTGAGCCAGCGGCTNCCGCGCGCGTGGAGGTGCGCCCAGTTAATGATTGGCACCAGCCCGCGTACTCGCTGGCAGAGTTCGGTAATTTCGCGCAGCGTACCGAACAGGTCCGGTCGCCCCGCCAGTTCGACGCCGATGCTCGGGCGGTAGTTGTGCTGTAGGTAGTAATTGCGCAGCTCTCGAAACATTGGCACTAGCGCCTCGATTGCGTCTCGCGAGGAACAACCATGGTATGGTCCAATGTGGGTAACAATGGTACGGGCACCGATTTGTGAGCCGATTTCGCCGGCAAACTGCAGGAACTTGCTCGACTTGTTGCGCATGTAGCCGTTACCGAGGAAATCCATGTAGTAAGGCGCGTGAATCGCCATGTAGATATCTAGCGAGTGAGCAATCTCGCCCAGCTCTTCGAAATCGTCCAGTTCATTCACTGCCTTGCCGCGCACCAGCTGAATTTCCATAGCGTGCAATCCCAGTGCATGAATGTCCTCAATCCCGTCGCGAATAGTACGTCCCTTGCACGAGAGAGGTATCCCTGCTGGCCCGTAGCGAATCATACTTTGGCCCGCAAACCGGGGTTCTATTTTACCTGTTGGCCGTTTTATAACGGAGCGTTGACTGCCGCGGCCGTGAGCGGGCCAGAGCGGGAAGCAAAGTGGCAGCAACGCTGGGCAGACGCACACATCTTCGAGGCTGAGCCCAATCCACAACAGGAGAAATACTTCGTCAATTTCCCGTACCCCTACGTTAACGGCTACCCGCACCTAGGGCACGGCTTTACTCTGCTACGCGCCGAGATGATGGCGCGCTACCAACGCATGCGCGGGCGCAATGTGCTGTGGCCCTTTGCGTTCCACTGCACAGGTACTCCTATTGCCGCAGCTGCGCAGCGTGTTGCCGAGCAGGAGCCGAGCCAGCTACGCGCATTGGAGCAGATGGGGATTACCGGCAAGCTGGCTAAGTCGCTGGCAGAGCCGCAAGCGTGGTTCGAGCACTTTCCTGAGCGTTTCCAGCAGGATTTACAATCACTGGGACTGGCAGTCGACTGGCGTCGCAGCTTCATCACTACCGACCAGAACCCNGCTTACGACACCTTCATCCGTTGGCAGTTCAACCGCCTGCGTGAAGGGAACTACCTGCGCAAGGGCTCGTTTCCGGTAGTCTGGTGCCCCGAGCGCGAGACAGTGGTCGGCGACCACGACCGCATCTCTGGNGAAGGTGAAACNCCGCAGGAATATTGCCTGCTCAAATTTCGAGGNGACGCTGGTACGCTGGTTGCCGCAACGCTGCGGCCCGAGACAGTCTTCGGACAGACCAATCTGTGGGTTGACGGCAGTGGCACCTACGCGAGAGTGCGGGTGGATGGTGAGGAGTGGATTTGCTCGGAACAAATGCCGGACAAGTTGCAGCTACAAGGCCACGATGTGGAGGAACTAGGCACGATTGCCGGTAGCGAATTGATTGGCCAACGATATGCGCCGCCCGGCATCGATCGTGAGCTCATTGTGCTGCCGGCNGATTTCTGTGACGCCACTATCGGCTCTGGCATCGTGACGTCAGTTCCGAGCGACGCGCCAGACGACTGGCAGGGGCTAGCTGACCTGCAAGAATCNGTGGAGCTCTGCGCGGAGTGGAATCTCGACNATGAATATATAAAGAAAATCGAGCCGTTTGCTATCATTGATTCGGGTGAACTCGGCACCGTTCCGGCTCCTGCACTCTGCCGCCAGATGGGCGTGCGCGACCAACATGACCGCGCTCGGCTGGAAGAGGCAAAGCAGCAGCTCTACTTGCACAGTTTCCAGCATGGCACGATGCTCGACTCGATTGGCATGAACTGCGCCGGACTACCGGTGGCCGTTGCGCGCGAAAAAGTGCGCGCGACACTCATTGCTAGCGGTGACGCCTTGCGCTACTACGAACTGACCGGTCCTGCACGCAGCCGCTGGCTCACCGACTGCACCGTCAAAATTGTGGAGGATCAGTGGTTCCTGAAATACGACGACGGTGATTGGACTGCGCGTACCCGCAAGGCGCTCGATTCCATGGAGCTTTTCCCAAAGAAGGCGCGCACCCAGTTTGAGTACGTGCTGGACTGGCTACGCGACTGGGCCTGTGCACGTGAGCATGGTCTGGGGACACGGTTGCCGTGGGACGATAAATGGGTTATCGAATCGCTGAGCGATTCGACTATCTATATGGCCTACTACACTGTCGCGCATCATGTCAATTCGCTGCCAGTCGAGAAATTGAGTGAGGAACTTTTCGAGGCACTCTTTGGTAACGGCGACCTTGCAGCGGTGCCCAACATCGACGCCGAACAGGTTGCCGCCTGGCGTGCCGAATTCGAATACTGGTACCCCTATGACCTGCGTGTTTCGGGAAAGGATCTAATCCAGAACCATCTTTCGTTCAGTCTGTTCAACCACACCGCCGTCTTCCCCCCAGCAAAGTGGCCACGCGGTTTCGCGGTTAATGGCTGGGTGCTGGTCGACGGCGAGAAGATGTCAAAATCTCGCGGCAATTTCTACACTATCCGACAGCTGATTGATCGCTACGGTGCTGATGCGACTCGTTTAACACTCTGCAATTCCGGCGAAGGCCTGGACGACCCTAACTGGGAGGGGAGCTTCGCTGACACTGCCGGACGCAAGCTGGAGCGCTGGCTGCGCTTTGTCACCGAGAACGCTGGTGGTGGACGCGACGAGCCACACCCTGTCGATGACTGGTTTGCAGCTACACTATCACAGGCAGTCCACGACGCAGGCCGTGCGTGCGACCGGATGCGATTCCGCACGGCTATGCGTCATCTTTTCTTCGAACTACCACACCACTATCGTTGGTACCTGCGCCGCTGCGGTGAGCCTCATCGCGAATTGCTGCACGACTACCTTTCAACCGTTACGCGTGGGCTGGCGCCGATCGTTCCGCACTTGGCCGAGGAGGCGTGGGAAGTGCTGGACGGCGACGGCTTCATCAGCACGGCATCGTACCCCGATGGCAAGCCGGCGTCCGATAAACTGCTACGAGGCGAGGCGCTGATCCAGCGCACGCACGCTGATATCGAAGCTATTCTGAAGGTAGCGCACATAGAGTTTCCACAGACAATTACGTTGCTAGTCACACTCGACTGGAAGTGGCAGGCTGTCGTCATCGCCGCTGAATTGGCAGACGAGCGTGGCCGCGTCGAG
>PCBV01000013.1 GCA_002731905.1 Methanobacteriota archaeon | reverse complement strand
CCATTGCCGGGACTGTACTCGAGTGAGGTCAGCGGCGAATAGAAGGTCCAGCCCACGTCGGCGGCCCCACCTAGCAGGAATCCCGAAGCAGCTACCAGTCCCCCGAGCAGGAACGCCCAGAAGCTGAACGCGTTCAGTCGCGGGAACGCCATGTCCTTCGCCCCGATTTGTAATGGGACCATGTAGTTCGCGAAACCGAAGGAGAGTGGTGACGCAAAGAAGAGCACCATCACGGCACCATGCATGGTCACGATTGAGTTGTAGAATTCACCAGGCTCTCCCGGCCCCCAGTCGAGTAGGGCTGTCCCACTATTGGGCTGGTAGAGCTGTAGCCTAATCAGCAGCGAGAGCGCGAGGCCGATAAATCCGAACAGGAGTGTGGCGAAGAAATACATCAAGCCAACATCCTTGTGGTTGGTGGTTGAGAGCCATCGCTTCAGTACGACTGTGTTCATGCAGACCCTCCATCATAGAGATTGGTGTAGTCATCTGGTTCTACAATCACCAGAGTGCCTTTCATATCGGCGTGATCTGCGCCACAGAGTTCCATGCAGTAAATGGGATATTCTCCGGTATTAGATGCATCAAACCAGATTACGTTCGGCTCTGTGTCGCCTGGAATGGCATCAATCTTCAGCCGCAGGGCAGGAACAGCAAAATTATGCCAGACGTCCTTCGAGGTCACCTTCAGAATGACTGTGGTGTCGGTTGGCACTGTGAGGGTGTCGTATGACTTATTGCCGCTGGGGTACTCGAACTCCCAGAAGTACTGCGCGCCAGTCACTTTTACAGTTATCTGTCTGCTCGCCATGCCTTCATCCGGGTCCTCGTAGAAGTTGACCATGTCAATCGTTCCAATTGTGAGTCCCATCAGGATGACGAATATGCCAGCTGTAACTGCCCAAGTCCAGGCCGGGTCTCCCCGGTGCTTGGGGATTTCGCCCAGCTTAGGGGCATCAGCAGGTTCGAAATCTCCCTCCTTGGCGCGGAACTTGAATAGGAGCCAGCCCATCCAGCCATACACTACGAGGGTGACGATACCACCAATCAGGGTATAGATGCTGAACAGCCTGTCGTACTTCTCGGCATGAACACCGGTTGTACCGGTGCTAACACAGGATGCGCAGGCAGTAACCTCGCCTGCAAGTAGGATTATGACACCGAGTGCGCCGGCAATGGCGAGTGTAATCCTCATCAGAGTACCTCCAGGTAGACGAAAAGAAGAATGAACACCCAGACCGCATCAACGAAATGCCAGTAGAGCACGATGCTCTCCGGCAGTTGCGTCTCCTTATGGAGCGAATTCGTCCTTGCCAGCCAGAACAGGATGCTGAGGACCACGATACCCACCAGCACGTGCAGGCCATGCAGGCCGGTAAGCGCGAAGAAGGCGGTCCCGAAGCTGGATTCCTGCGTCAGTCCCGCCTCGTAGAGTGTGAAGTATTCGTAACCCTGTCCGATTAGGAAAAGTGCGCCCAGTAGGATTGTGGCTGGCAACCACATGGAATCAGAGGGCTCACTGAGTGACCTGTGGGCCGTGTAGGCACTCAGGAACAGGAAGAGGGAAGTTAATCCAACAAAAGGTATATCGAATTCGACTGTTTCAGGAGGCCAAGAATCAGCCGAATAATGACGAGCCCAGAACCAGAATGTGAAGAAGACCAGGAACACCAGTGCCTCCGTGATAACGACGATTATCGTAGCGTAGTAACCGTCTCTCCATCCACCTGTCTTACTCCAGGACCATAGTTCTACTTCTTCGCCAATCCAGTGCCAGAGTCCATATACAATTATGACCAAACCTAGTGGGAGCAGGGGCCATGCTAGGAGCCCGGCTAGTAGCAGCGCGACAGCTAACGCAACTAGAATTGGTTGGAAGCTGTCGTGCTCGTTTTTAGGGTTGAGGTTTCCGCTCATGTTTGAGTGTTACATCTTAAACAACGTAACTATACGTTCTTACCAATACATACCTATTTATAGGTTTGGTTTTATGTTCACTTATCTAGAAAATGAATGGAGACGACTTCGACCTTTACAACACACCACAGGGACTGAAACCTGTCTCTAGTCCTATCAAGCGAGAAATTTTGAAATTGCTCGGCAGCGGCGCCAAAACACAGCGCGAAGTCATGTTATCGATAGCCAGGGCACAATCGACAACTGCACGCCACCTGCTTGAGCTGGAAGCGGCTGGCCTAGTCAAGTCTTCGGTGGACTCCGCTGATTCCCGGCGTAAACTCTATAATATTAGCGGACGACTTGCCGCTACTGGCGGGAAGCCCACAGAAGCGTTTTCCAGCTATTTTACCCAGACCATTAGTAATGGCCTGACTAGTAAAGCTCCATTAATGGAGCGTATCAACCACAGCCTGCGTTATGTCACGGAATCATGGGGGCTCTCACTTGACGCCATGCTGCGTGAATTAGGGCGTGAGATTGGGGCCCAGATAGCTGGTAGCCTGAACGGGAGTAGTGAACTTGATTCCGTAATTAACGACTTGAGTATTTTCTGGAAAAATAACAGTATGGGTGTCATCGAGAAGCAGAAAAATAACCCTTTAGTCCTGCGTATAGATGGTAATTATGACTGTACCGGCGTTCCGGATGTCGGCAAGCCACTCTGTGCACTTGATGAGGGGATTATGGAAGGCGTCTTGAAAAAAACAGTAGGTGGAGACTGGAAAGTTCGCGAATTTGCTTGCCATGGGACCGGCCAAGATCATTGCTTGTTCAAGGCTGTACCACTCGAGGCAGGGTGATTACAGGGTAAACTATTTCGGGAAATTTAGGGGGGGGCTGCCGTGGAACCCCCGCCTGCCGCTGGTGCTGGCGGCGCTGGCGCTGGTGATTATCCTGACGGGGGGCTGGGTGCGGATTGCCGACGCGGGCGAGTCGTGCCCCGACTGGCCTGCCTGCTTCGGTGGCTACCATTTTGACGTCCCGCCCGAAGAGCAGCAGACGTGGTGGGCCGACCATCCGGGCGAGGCAGACCAGCGCTGGCTAGACGACCCCGACTTCGCCTACACGACCGACCAGATATTCAGCGAATGGCTGCACCGGCTGTTGGTGGGGCTCATCGCACTGCCGCTGCTCTGGTCGCATTTCGCGGTCTGGCAGCGGCGCGCGGCGTTGCCGGGCGCTGCCGAAGCGCACCTGCACGCGACCGCGCTGCTGGTGGTGCAGGCGGCCGCCGGCGCGATTACGGTCGGCTTCGACAACGCGCCGTGGAGCGTCGCGCTGCACCTGTTGCTGGCGCTCGCCTTCGTGACCGCGTTGGCACGCGTCGCGCTGCTGGCGAGGCTCGCTGCGGGGGCACTGCCGGAGCGGCTCTGCGTTTCGCGGGAAACGGCGGAGCAGCAGGCGCGCCCGGTCGCCGGGCTGGCGCTGGCGGCGCTGGTGCTGGTGCTGTTGGGCGCGTGGCTGGCGACCGGCTACTACCGTGGCGCGTGCGGCGGTGGCTGGGAAGCGTGGCCGCTCTGCGAAGGGACGCTGCTACCGGGACTCGAGCTGGGGGTCGTCGCGCAGCTGCTGCACCGTTTCCTCGCGGTGGGGGTCGGCGCGGCGCTATTCTGGGGCGGCCAGTGGCTGCGCAACAACGGCGGCCGCTCGGTCGTGACGCGGCTGGTCGACGGCGCGCTGGGGGCGTTCATCCTGAACCTGTTCGTCGGCGGTTTCTACCTCGTGATGGCCTCCGGCTCCGATTATCCGGGCTGGCTTTCGCTGCTGCACCTGCTGCTGGGCGTCGTGACTTTCCTGCATCTCGCGGTGGCGTGGCTGCTCTGCGCGGAGCCGCTGCGTGGCTGAATGGCGACTCTGGTTGAGCCTGCTCAAACTGCGTGTGGTGGTTCTGCTACAGGTGACCGCCATCGCCGCCATCCTGGCGCACGACATTGCCGACCGACAACTGCTGCGCGCGATGTTTGTCGGCAACGACCTGGCGCGCACGTGGGCGGAGACACTCGAGACCGCGCTGGTCGTGCTGGTTGGCGGTTCGCTCGCGTCGGGAGGCTCGATGGCCATCAACATGTGGTATGACCGTGACATCGACCCACTGATGGCGCGTACTGACAAACGCCCACTGCCATCTGGGGAACTGGCGCCGGGTGCGGTGCTGGTGTATGGCATCGTTGTCTGTGTTTCGGGTGTTGTGGTACTGGCGCTCTTGGCTAACCAGCTTGCCGCTGCATTCGCCGCGTTCAGTGCGCTCTTCTACGTATTGGTCTACACGATGTGGCTCAAACGTCGCACCCCACAGAACATAGTCATCGGCGGGCTGGCGGGCGCACTGTCACCACTGATTGGCTGGACCGCCGCTGGAGGTGACCCGTTGGCGCTGCTACCATGGGCTATGGTCGCCGTTATCTTCCTTTGGACGCCGCCCCATTTCTGGGCGCTGACACTGGCACGTCCCGGCGAGTATGCCCAGGCAGGCGTCCCGATGCTCCCTGTCACGGCGGGCGAAGCCGCCACGCGACGCTACGTCACCGGCTACGCCGCCGCCCTGTTGCTGACATCGCTCGCCACCGGCTGGCAGGCGGGGCTCGGCTACCCCTTCCTCGCGGCGGCGGTGCTGCTCGGCGGCCGCTTCCTGCAGCTAGCGCTGAAGCTGCAGCATACCCCGTCAAAACGGGTGGCGTGGACACTGTTCGGCTACTCGAATATATTCCTGTTCCTGTTGTTCGGCGCGATGGTGGCTGCCGTTGCGCTGACCGCCTGAAAGCATCGTATAAATACACATCACATAAATATTATCGTATGTATACTATGTTCATAAATGTTTTATACCCTGCTTAGGTCGGGCCGCAAGTTGTTCTGGTACCCAAAATGTCACTAGTTGCAGACCTTCTCAGCCTGCCGATTCCCACATCATGGGAACCGTTCAGCGAAGATCCGCTCAGCCTGACTCAGCAGGTGTTCTACTGGTCCATCATAATCACAATTTTTGTCTTTGGCTGGCTAGTATATGCAGTTTACCAGTACCGACACAAGGAGGGTGATTCTGACCCGCCCGACGCGCCTAAAGCCGGTGTATTTCCGGCAGAGCGAGCGGATCACACTATCGAAATTGCGTGGACGATAGGGCCGCTGCTGCTGGTGTGCTGGATTACCTGGCTTTCACTGGGACCACTCGATGACTACTGGGACGTCGACCAAGGCGACGAAATGACGGTGCAGGTGAGCGGCAGCCAGTGGTCGTGGGCCTTCACCTACGAGGATGGCAGCACCACCTACGGCACGCTCGAGCTGCCGACTGACACTCGTGTCAAGTTCGAGCTCGAGGCGGTCGATGTCATCCACTCATTCTACCTGCCAGCTTTCGGCATCAAGGAGGACCTCGTCCCCAACACTACCACCGCGATGTGGTTTGACACCGGCACGGTCGAACCCGGAACCTATCCAATTTACTGCGCCGAATACTGCGGTGACGACCACTCGAAGATGCTTGGCCAGATAATCATCACGGAGCCGGCGGCATGAAGCTGCGCAACGCGGCGTTGATGTTCGCCATCGTGGCGCTACTGGTCGGCGCCTCGCTGGTGCCGAACGCCACTTCGCGTAGCACAGGTATTGACTCCAGCCTGGGCTCGGCAGTCGCAGCCAACGGCTGCAACTGCCACAATGCCGACGCAAGCTCCGGCGTCGCGCTAAACCTCACGACGCCAGCCAATTTCACCGCCGGGGAGACCTACACGTTCACCATAACCATGGAGAGCAGCGTCGCGACCGACGGCGAAAACCAGGGCGGCTTCTTCCTTAGCACCACGCAGGGTGCCCTGGCGAGCGCCGACGACTCGACGCAGCTGATTGATGGCTACCTGACGCATACCGCGGCCGGCAACGACCAGCGCAGCTGGAACGTCTCCTGGACCGCACCCAGCGACGACACGCGCATCGCCGACTTCACACTCTACGGTAACTCGGTGAACGGCAATGGCGCATCCGACAGCAGTGACCAGTGGAACCGCGCCACCTTTGCGGTGCCTGGGACCAACGCCGTGGTCGGGCCGGAGGAAATCTCGGAGTCGCGCAAGGTGTTCTACCTCAGCCTGGTCGTGATTGGGACGCTGGCGGCCGTAGTGGTGGGGAACCGCATGGTCTCGACGGAGCAGTCGGTCGAGCAGGTCTTCGGCGAATTATGGGGCTACCTGAAGCCATGGTTGACTGCCACAGACCACAAGCAAATTGGTTTGCTCTATATCGGAACCGGCGTCTTCTTCTTCCTGGTCGCCGGTTTCCTGGCGCTCCTAATGCGCATCCAGCTCATGGAACCTAATAACGATTTCTTGACCAACACCCAGTACAATTCATCCTTCACGATGCACGGTACGACCATGGTCTTCATGGCCGGCATGCCAATTATCTTTGGCTTCGCCAACTATCTGGTGCCGCTACAGATTGGTGCGCGCGACCTCGCCTTCCCGCGCCTGAACGCGCTCAGTTTCTGGCTGTTGCCNACCGGCGCGNTNGTNNTCTACGCNGGCTNTTTCACCGGNGGNGCNGGCGANGTTGGCGTGGACTGGNTACGTNCCNTACTCNTCNGGCGANCNNNCTACNTCNCCNGGNACNGATTTGTGGGNTGCGGGNCAGATNATGCTCGGCGCCTCCTCGACNCTGACCGCNATNAACTTCCTGACNATGATTATGCGNATGCGNGCNCCNGGNGTGACACTGATGCGCATGCCGCTCTTTACCTGGTCTATCACGGTGGCGGTGTTCCTGCTGCTGCTCGCGATTCCGGTCTTTACAGTTGCCCTTATCCTGCTCTTCGCCGACCGCACTTTCGGCAGCCTTTACTTCTCGGTCGAGGCAGGTGCTGACCCCATTTTGTGGCAGCATCTGTTCTGGTACTTTGGCCATCCTGAAGTGTACATCCTGATTCTCCCAGCATTTGGCGTAATCTCCGATGTGGTTGCCACCTTTGCGCGCCGCCCGATTTTCGGTTACACCTCAATGGTATACGCAATGGCATCCATTGGTCTGATTTCATACGTTGTTTATGCACACCACATGTTCACCGCCGGTACCGACCCACTCTTTCGCTTCTTCGTAATGCTGACAACTATGCTGGTCGCAGTGCCAACGGGAGTCAAAATTTTCAACTGGCTGGCGACGCTGATGGGTGGATCGATTACGACTAACACAGCAATGCTGTTTTCACTGGGCGCAATCGCAACGTTCACTATCGGCGGCATTACTGGCATAGTGGTAGCCTCAATCCCCATGGACATCCACTTGCATGACACCTATTTCGTCGTCGCGCATTTCCACTACGTGCTGATTGGCGGCACGCTTTTCGGCTTTTTCTCCGGTATCTACTACTGGTTCCCGAAAGTGACGGGCCGTTTCATGGATGAGAAGTTAGGACTGGCACACTTCCTAACATCGTTCTTTGGTTTCCACGCTGCCTTCTACCCAATGCATATTCTGGGAATGATGGGAATGCCACGGCGCTACGCCACATACGACGCTTCCATGGCAGAGCTGAACGAATTTGTCTCCTATTCCGCTTTCTTTTTCGGCGCGGCGCAGCTGCTGTTGGTCTGGAACATCCTTCGTTCTTGGAACGGCGGCGAAAAGGCGGGCGCTGACCCATGGGGCGGATGGTCACTGGAGTGGACTACTTCCTCTCCCCCTCCACACAACAGCTTCACTGAAATCCCGACTCTACAGGTTGCCGAGCCGTCCGTAGACGAAGAAGACGAGCCCACATCTGTATCTACACCGACCACCGCCGAGGAGTCTACTTCGTGAGCGACGCTGCACACACCGAACATCACGGTACAGCTTCACCAATGATTTCGGCACTAGGGCTGATGGGTATCATGTTAGGTCTGACGCTGGCATTGAACGGCTATCCTGCCTTCTGGTTTGTCTTCCTAGTGGGGCTGTTTGTGCTTCTTACCGGCTTCATTATGTGGCTCTCCGAGTATTTCCCGATGACATCTGAGGAAAATGCAGAGATTGAGACATACCATCCTGCCTTTGCAAGCCTCTCGACGCGCAAATTCGGCACCTGGATTTTCCTACTGACCGAGATGATGGTCTTTGGCACGCTACTGAGCGCCTACTTGCGTTACCGCTCTGCCGCGGGAGACGAGTGGGTGCCGGCAGCCGACATAATCCGTTCGCATTTGGTTTTTGGGGTTATCAACACTATGGCGCTCCTGCTGAGTAGCCTGACGGTGGTATTGGCACTCTATGCTGCCAAGCGCAACGATCACAAGGCCACAACTCGCTACCTGAGCTGCACGTTCTTGCTGGGGGCATTGTTCCTGGTAATCAAGGGGTTTGAGTGGTGGGAGATGAAAAATGGCCATTTCTGGGGTGAACACTGCGTGGTAAAGGATATTTCACACCACTGCGTTGCCCCCAAGTATGAGCATGGTTTTTGGCTCGATACCAGCCTTGAGGGCAGTACTTTTTACATCACTACAGGAACCCACGGAGCTCACGTCTTCGTCGGACTTATAGCACTGGCTTATCTAATCCTCAAGGCCAATCGAGGCGGCTACAACGAAGAATACCACGATACACTGGAGCTTTTCGGTCTCTACTGGCACTACGTAGACATAGTATGGGTCTTTGTGTTCCCCTTCTTCTACCTATTCTGAACCATGAGTGACGACGAAAACCCGGAAACTGAAGCGCCTGAAGAGGAGGCTGTTGAGGAAGTGCACAATGACCACGACGAGCACCCCTTCCCTCGCATCGCTAACGGCTTCATGGCAGTCTTTGGCTGGCTTGTATTCTTCACAATCATTGAGGTAATGGCAATCCTGCAGGAATTCAGCTTCGCCGTCACCATGTTTATTCTCTTTTCCATAGCTTTCGTCAAGGTGTGGTTCATTGCCTCTTTCTTTATGCACTTGCGCTGGGACCCGCCACTGGCATATCGCACTGCTTCCGTCCCAATTTTCTTTTTGATTGTGCTTTTTGTCGCGATTGGCCTCACTACACCAGGGGCAACCGACGATATCCGCACCATCTGCGGCTTCTGAGCCTGCCTACATCAGGTAGATGTAGAGCCCGATTATGGCGATTAGGAAGTAGGGCACTAGCGCCGCGGCGCCGACGTAGTCTTTTGCTAGTCGCTGTCCAGTCATCAGGATGCACGACGAGATTCCGGCGAAAAGCGCACCCACCATTCCAGGCACCGCGCCCCATCCCAGCAGTAGATAGATGACCCCGGCAGCGGAGAGTATGCCAGCGAGCGGAGTGCCGGCAAAGTGCTCCGCCATGAAGTCCAGGTTCCCCTGCCGGTCAATGATCTTGTCGATGCTGGACTGCAGGTAGATAGCCGCCAGGAACGTAGAAACCAGCATGCGAATGATATCGAGCCAGACCCACTCCTGTGAGAGCAGCACGACACCGACTTCGCTGAACTCGAGTAACATCAGAGTGGGAGCGGGTGGGCGCTATATTGCGCTTACGCGCTACCCGTACTTTGAGTGGACGCCATGCTGCTCGAGCACCGCCGCCAGTTCGTCGTAGCTAAGCTGTCCGCTATGGTCCCAGACAATGTAGCCATCCTTCACCAACATGAACGAGGGGTAGTTCCTGAAGTCGTGTTTGCTCATTAGGCCACCGCTGCTGTCGTATAGGTGCGGCCAGCCGCTGCCATGCTCGTTACGGAAATCGTTGATGCTTTGCATGTTATCCTGGTTGCTGCCGAGTTTGAAACCGCCGATGGAGAGGAAGCCGGAGAGATTTTCCCGGTAGTCGATGTGGAGGTTGTTCAGGTCGGGCGCTTGGTTGTTGCAATGCATGCATTTACTGTGGAAGAATTCGACTAGCGTTACTCCGCTTTTATAGTAATCGTCGGAGTCATGCCATGTTTCCTCGGTGTCCTGTAGCAGCCACGGTTCCGGTCTCTCAGCCCCTGGCTCGTAGATGAAGAAATACCAGACACCGGACCCTACGAGCAGAAGAACCAGCACCACGACCCCTACCTTTTGCGCTACGTCGCTGAATGCCTCGCGTCGGTGGTCCATGCGTTGCTCGAGGACGCGGTCCTGTTTCAGCAGCTGCTTGCGCCTGCGTTTCGAAGCCATCTATCTCCCTAGTATTGCCCGCAGGTCATCGCCGTAGGCCCGCAGCGCCACTCCCGTGAGCGCCAGCGTCAGCCCGAACGCCAGCAGGCAGAAGGGGCACCACTGTTTGATGATAAAAGCCTCGGCGTAAGTCAACCAGGCGCCAAGAGCGCAGCCGCCTAGACCGACCAAAGGCAGCAACTGTCGGTTGAGCAGCGTGCGTTCTCGGTCCAGATTCAGGAACCGGTCGAGCGCTAGTCCCCCGACGATGAGGAAGCCGAGGACACCCAGCCACGCCACGGGAATTCCAACCATGTTCGCTTCAGTGCTTGCCAGNACCTGCCCGCAGTCGAGTCCTGGCAGGTCCTGCGTTGGGCAGCCACCTCCGCCGGCGACAAGGTGGTGCAGGTAGCTGAGGTAGAGCGAATCAAGTAGGCCAACTAGCGCCAGCAGCATGATGGTGCGCAGTGCCGTTTCCTCGGATTGGCCAGATTCCATCGTACATTACTGATTCAACCGAGAGGTTTTACTGCCTTCGCTGCCACAGAGGGCAGGTGATAAGCGATGCATAACCCCGAAAGTGGCGTAAGCGAGGAGACTGACGAGGCCAACTCGGCGGTGAGCATAGTCGGGGGCAACGTTTTCGTGGAGCTGGATCCAGACCACCCTGGCTTTCAAGATGAGGAGTACCGCGACCGCCGCAACGAAATCGCGAAAATCGCCATCGAGTGGAACGAGATGTCGATGGCTAATCGCCGCACCAGAAAGATTCCCGAGGCGCCCTACAGCGATGATGAGCACGGCGTCTGGGCCGCTATCATGGAGCGNATGGANCCAATGCACCAGAAGTACGCCTGCCAGCAGTACCTCAAGCACGCTGCGCAGCTAGGCCTGCCGAATGACNGCATCCCGCAGTTGCAANGGGTCTCGGAGCGATTGCAGCCACTGACCGGCTTCCGACAGGAGCCGGTTGGGGGATTGGTCCACCCGAAAACCTTCCANACCGCNCTGGCGAACNANGTGTTCCTCTCNACGCAGTACATCCGCCATTCTTCACATCCATTCTANACTCCNGAGCCNGANGTGGTNCACGAGCTGGTGGGCCACACCGCGATGCTNGCNGTTCCNGAGTGGGCCGAGCTNAACACNCTCTTCGGCGAGGCAGACATGCGCACGCAGTCGGAAGCNGCCATTACGCGGCTTGGCACNGTTTTCTGGTTTGTGATGGAGTTTGGCATCTGTCGCGAAAATGACGACATCAANGCGTTTGGTCCAGGTATGCTCTCCTCNTTCGGGGAGATTGAGCACGCTTGCAGCTCTGGCGCAGCGTGCGGTCGTGAGGATGCTTGCGTCTGTGACCCGCGAATAGAGTACCGCACTCCCGACTTCGAGGAGATGGAGACACGACCCTACGACGTCACGAAATACCAACCCATGCTCTACCTATGGGGCTCCTTCGAGGAGATGTTCGAAAAGACCAGCGAGTTCGTCAAGACTTGGGGTACTGAGGCGGACTCTCGGCGCGAGCTGCACCAATAGCGACGCACCTATTAACAGCCCGAAATACTCGCTGCCAATGCGGTCATTGATTCCACTGCTGGCACTGCTGTTACTCGTCCCGACAGCGATGGCGGTACCGAGCCCGATGGAGTCGTCGTACTCGGGTAACCCCATCTTAATCATCAACCTGACCTACGACCCCGGCGTCGGGGGCGGCGACGCGTTCGAGGGTGAAATCGTTCTCGAGCTGTTCTTGAACTGGGCACCAATCACCGTCAACAACTTTNTGGGTCTGGTGAACCAGTCGTTCTACGACGGTATNTTCTNCCATCGTATCATCGANGACTTTGTTATCCAGTCNGGNGATCCNGAGTGCACGACGNTCGGNGTCTATCCNGGCACCAANTTGGACTGCGGNGAAGGTGGCAGCGGTGAGACCATCCCCTTCGAGTGGGACGCCAACCTNACGCATATCAANGGGGCTATCGGCATGGCNCGCGGTGCTGACCCTGACTCGGCNGAGAGTCAATGGTACATCTGCGACACTCCGCAGCACGGGCTCGACCACGGCAACCGCACGCTTCCTGACGACCCCGGTTACGCAGTATTCGGCGTCGTGCGAGAGGGAATAGAGCTAGTGCGTGCAGCGGCAGCAGTGCCAACGACCAACGATATTGATGGCGACGGTCCCACACCACGCGCACAGGGCGGCCCTGACCGNCCACTCTACGAGGTGCACATCAACTCCATCACGCTCAGCGGTTGGGTCCCTGAGCCGGTAGTGCCATCCCCCGAACCNGAGGGGACTTTGGCCGTGGAACTGCTAGCTGGCACTCTGGTGGTTGCTGGCGCGCTCGGTGTGGCGTGGTGGCTGCGCTGGCGGGAAGTATGAGCTCTCCCTTCTGGGCCGCCAACCTGCTCGGGATGGTGCTGCTCTTCATCCCTGCCTTCTTGCTNTTCTTGCGTACCATTGCCTCCGTTGAAGAACAGTTGGAGGAGCGCAAGCTCTATCTGGCGTGCGGCGGCGGCGCCATTTTTGGGACCCTTGCNGAGGTGCTTATTCTGGTTGGTGGCTTCGACCTGCGCTCCCCCGAGGTAGGCTACGCGTCGCTGCTCTTCGTTACGCCAGCACTGGTGACGCTGTTTCTCTGGCTCGGGCTACGGCTACGCACCTTTCGCGACGCACGCCANGCTACATTCTACGCAGCGGGCTTCGGCCTCTTCTTCGGTGCGGCGCACGAGTTCTGGAAGCTNTTGGTGCTTGAAGCGCGGCTCGATGGCGAGTTGCCGTTCCCNGGTGGNCTGCTAGACGTCTGGTTCGGACTGGCAGCTACGGTGCTGCTGGGCGGCATGGCGCTGCACCTGATGCCGGCGCTCCAGCGCGACAACGGCGTTCGCATCGCGGCTCGGCTAGCGCTGNTCTACCTCATTCTTGGCTTCCTGCGTATTTCGGCCATAGAGCGGCCCGAGCCTATCATCGATGCGGCGACAGCGCTCGCCTTTGCGGCGGCTGCGGCAGCGACTTACCAGCGAGGGACGACGGTGCAGCGCCATGACACAATCTAGATTAACTAGAATGAATTAGAGTTTTTCATGAACAAATGTGGATGCGGTAGGTCACCAACGGGCTTCTGTAAAGGATGGCACGGGCTAACAGAAGAAGAATATCAAGAAAAGTTGAAGAAATACTCTAAGAGAATACGGTAAAATCAATACAATCGAAATCGGTTTAAAACATACCAGCACGATACAAAGTGTATTTCTCGACACTACAACTGGCTAGCAGGTCTACACCTAACTAAAAAAGCACAGCATACGCTCTAGAGAAGTGGGGGCAGGGGGCTGTGCGTCCCCTGCCCACCGTGGTCAGGCGGTTTGCCTAACCNAGCTTCTTGCTGCCGATGACGTCGCCGGTGTTATCGAATTTGACTTCGAGAGACCAGTCGTCTTGGGCAGGACCGTCGGCACCGGAGCCGTGACTGCCACGCACGGTGAACTTGTCACCAGACGATAGCTTTCCGTCCCGGTCGTTGTCGTAGAAGGCAACAGCGTAGTTGCTACCGCTGTCATTCTCTACGGCATCTGCNCGTGTNGACATATCGGTCTCGCATGCCGGTTCGTCGGATCCGCCACACTTGTCGCCATAGCTGGCGTCAACACCAACTACGTTTCCGGAGAGATTCTGCATTGCAATCTCACCAAATTCGTTGGTGCTGCCNGANNNATCCTTCAGGAAATAGTTGAAGGCCTCGAGGTCGTGGGTGGTTGACACCGTAATCACAGTGACGTAGTATTCACCGTTGCTGCTGACTGTGCTCTTGAACTGCCCGAAGGGAGAAGCCTCGCCCTGTTCCAGGAAGCTTGCTGCCCATACGTACAGCACAGCTGCCAGGACGACCGTGATTGCCACCATCAAGATGACCGCAATCACNGGGGAGACACCCTCTTCGTCGCGTTCTATTCTGTGTTCCATAGTTGCGTCCTCCATTTTCTTTGTACGGTACTGCTAAAGCAGACCGCGGGAGCGCGCTACATCTGGATGCATATATAAGGATAACGAGGTTCGTTATCTGACGATAAAATTAATTTGGTCCAGATACTAATAAGTTCGCGCTAGCCAAACACACCGCTTTGTAGATTCCCCCGTTACGGCGCATTTCCTTGCCTTGGTGAACGGCTCACGCGCGTCACCTAGGAACGATAATCCAGTCAGCTCCTCCACCGCCCCGGCATCGGCGTCGCTGCCGTCGAATGGCAGNTCGTAAATCCTGCCGGGTGCGACCGGCTCCGCCAGCGTCAATCGCCCTGCCCCAGAGCGCTCCAGTGCAGGTAATGTGTGCATGCACGTATCTTTCAACTTGCGGGCTCGTTTGCGCAGCTCATCTGCCACCGCCTCCAGNGTTTCGCGAGCCACCTCTGCGGCCCCGGCTAGNGGTGCATTGCTCTTGCCGCCGGTACGCGGTACCAGCACGCATTCTCCACTGGCAAGGTCACGCGGTCCCAGCTCGAACCGCAGCGGCACGCCCCTAATTTCCCAGTCATAGTATTTTTGCCCTGGCCGCAAGTCACGGTCGTCCAAGTGCACTCGTAGCCCAGCATCGCGTAGTTGCGCCTGCAGCTTGTTGCAGGCAGCGAGCACCTCATTAGCGCCCTTCTTTGCCAGCACCGGCACGATAACAGCTTGGTGCGGTGCAATTGCGGGTGGCAGGATTAGCCCANGGTCGTCACCGTGTACTCCNACGACAGCTCCCAGTAGCCGCTCCGACATGCCATAGGTGGTCTGATGACAGTACTGTTGCTCGCCCTTCANGTCCTCGTATCGCACATCGAATGCCCGCGCCCACTGGTCGCGNTAGTGGTGTACCGACGCCACCTGCAGTGTCCGCCCGTCTGGCATCACGACGTCTATGCCAACCGTGTAGTGTGCCCCCGGAAAGGNGTCCCANACTGGTCGCCGTGCAACCAGCACCGGCAGACAAAGGTCATGCATCAGTCGTGCCGCGATTTCCAGGTCTTCCTCGATTTGTCGCGTTGCGTCATCCTCGTCGACGTGGCAGGTATGCGCCTCGAAAAAGTGGATTTCGCGCACGCGGATGAAAGAGCGAGTCTGCTTCGTTTCGTAGCGGAAAGTNTTGACCATCTGGTAGGTCTTGAGCGGCAGGTCCGCATGCGACCGAATCCAGAGTGGGAACATGGTGTACATTGCGGTCTCCGAAGTGGGGCGCAGGAACATTGGCACGTCCAATTCAGTCTCGCCGGCNTGCTTCACCCAGTAGACTTCCTTGGCGAAACCGGTTGTCTCTTCNTCCATCCGCAGCTCNGATGGGTCCACNCCCTCNGCCCTNGCNCGCTGTAANCTNGATACCAACCGNTTCTCCTTCTCCAGNAGNTGCTCNGGGACGAGCAGCGGAAAGTTAACTTCCTGATGGCCGGTNCGCTCCATCTCTGCGTGTGTCANCCCATCGATGAGNCGCATTGCTTTCCAGCCGTAGGGGCGCCAGACNTCCATCCCTTTGACAGGGTAGCGTTTGTCGACTAGCTCGGCCGCCTCNACCATAAAGGGGTACCAAGCGTTGAAGTCGTCTTTGGGTGGGATGCCGCGCTTGGCGGCTGCTGGCTCAGCCATTGGCGGCGCGAGNCTGCGNCGGCTTAAGGGTTTAGCCCTCGCGNCGNCGCTCCCATACCCGCTGTGCGACGAATGGNCCAATGATAATAGTCGCCAGCGAGAGCCAGAGCATTTGCCGGCANTCCTCTGGNGCNGAGGCNTAGNTNNCGGGNTGNGTCANNCTGAGCTTGATGAGCCCGAACCANGGCAGCTCGCCACGCGCCATGCCGANGATATCTTCGGGCNGNACCGGCTGCACCCGGCGGTCCGGCATCCCGTGNTGTCCGTAAAGNTCNNGGTGCGTNAGCTGGTCGGGGTGCCGGTTGCCGGTTGAATCGCCTTTGGTGATGTAGCCTGAATGATCTAGTCCTGTNAGTGGNGCATCAGGCGGCAGTCCGATTTCAGCCAGTACGAGCTTGCCGTTGCTGAATTCCATGTCTATTTCGGGCAGGTAGTAGGAGCCNTCATCACGCACCTCTACCCACGCCATAGCGCGGTGGATGACNGGCGTTGCNACAATCCACTCACCGTCCTGCTGGTTGCACTCTGCCTCGGTNGTAATGCTAATGTCGAAATCAAACCTACTAGTCATATTCATGTCACACCCGCCTAGCACACCATTCTTGTAGTAAATTATCACGTCACCGTAATCGCCGTATCGCTTGTAGCCAGTCTGTTTCCCCTCCAGGTAAGTGACTATGTCGTCGCGCTCTGCGCTCTTGACCAGCACCAGATCTCCGGTGTCAATNGGACCAATNTGAGTGAAGCCCGGCTCGGGATAGAGTTGATTGCTGTCATGCTCCATNGAACCCGACTCGATAACCACCATTGGCGGCCAGTTGCCGGTGTAGCCCCANGCGAGCAGGAACACCACCAGAACCACGGNAAAGGCGCTCAGCAGCTCTCTGGCCCACGGCGGCAGCNGCTTCAAGGCTTTGAAGTCCATGCAGCTACTTCCGTTTCTTCTTGCGTTTGACTACCCGCTTCACGCCTCGCTTCTTTGGTTGCGCTTCTTTGGCGGGAATGCGCTTCTGCGGCCCGACTGCGCTACCTTTGCGTGCGCCAAAATCAGTCATATCGCCGCCACCCACCATACGAACGCCAATATCTTCCTCTTCATCAGCGCCGTCAACCTCTGACTCTTCCACAGGTGGTGCAATCTCATTTGGTTCATCACCGAGCAGCCCCGCCAGCGGATCAATCCCAGCGCCGCTTGACGGCTCGAAGGTCTCCTGCGGTGCGGGCGCAGCATCGGGGTTGTCCCGCGGCTGCATCATCTGCCCGCAACAGGGCGAACGGCTCCATTTCTCGCGGTAACCTTTGCCGCACGCAGAGCAGACAAAGTCGCCCTGCTGTGGAGCTTCAGTGCGGATTGCCCCTGCTTCCCGGGCGCGCGCCATTTCCGGCACCAATTGTTGCTCTACATGTTCGTCCGGTGCGACCTGCCGAAATGCATCCTTGTCACCTTCATTATGCCGCTGCTGCAGCTCAGATACTTCAGCCACGTCCTCACTACGTGAAACGTTACCACCGCACTTGGTGCAACGACCCCAACGTTCTTGGAAACGGGTGCCACACCCTTCACATTGGTAAGGCTTCGCGACTCCCTGTGCGTAAGGGTCGAAGCCACTTTCTAGTAGTGCATCGGCGTCCGCCACGCGGTCGCCTTCGGCGCCGTCTTTCTGTAGTTCGGGGTTCTCGGCACTGCCCCCCATCTCCTGCCGCAAACGACTGTAGAATGCGTCACGCTCGGCGAACGCCTCCTTGGTTTCGTCGGAGTAGTCGAACTTCTTTTTGTCGTCTTTCTTGCGACCGAAAAGCCCCATCATGTCGCGATTCGCCGCAAGCATAAAGGGTTATGGCCTCTGGGAAGCACGTGAACTGGGACGGACAGATTGCTCTGGTGACAGGCGCTTCCTCTGGAATTGGCCGAGAAATCGTGCGCCAGCTGGCGCAAGCGGGCGCGACGGTATTCGCCTCGGCGCGGCGCGAGGAGCGACTGGTGCAACTTGCCGCCGAGTTTCCCGACGGATGCGTCGTGCGAATTGTGGCCGACCTTGCTGAAGCAGGCACTGGCGCGCGGCTGGTGGGACAGGTGCTGGCACAGGCAGGGCGGCTCGACCTACTGGTCAACAACGCCGGCTATGGTGAGTTGGTGAAGACTGACGAGCAGACAACGAAGGCTGTCGCTCGCCAGATGCAGGTTAACTTCATGGCGGTTATCGAGGCGACACTGGCCACTATCCCGGCGATGAAGTCGCAGGGTGGCGGTCGCATCCTGAACGTTGCCTCTATCGTGGGCCACATGGGGCTCCCGGGTGTTTCGGCTTACGTTGCGAGTAAGCACGCTTTACAGGGATGGTCCGAAGCGAGTGGCTATGACCTGAAGCAGCACAATATCGCCGTGACCTGCCTCTGCCCTGGCGGCACCGATACTGAGTTCCAGGACCACGCTTCGTTCGAGCGTCACGATGGTGTCAGCAGCTTCATGCAGCCTGCAGCCACCGTCGCGCGCGTCGGGTTGCGTGGCGCGTGGAAGCGCAAGCCGCTGGTCATACCGGGACTGCGCAACCGCTTTTTTCTCTGGGCGCACGACCGACTGCCGTGGATCTACCGCCGCATCATGTATCGCGAGGCAAAGCGCATCGCGCCGCGTGACTGACCACTACAACAGCGATAGTTCGCCCGTCAGTGAGTCCAGCTCCGCCTCGCCCGCCGGCCCGAGTCCGAGGCAGGTGACTGTTCCCGCAACAAGTTCGGTACGCCCTGCATCACGCACCAGCGCAGTTGTTAGTCCCGCCGCGCGCGCGTCAGCCTGAAGTGCGTGCAGCGCCGCTTCGTCCGGAACGCGGACCGTGATCTTGCGCTGCCCCTCGTCAAACCAATCGCGGAACTTGCGTCGGTCGTGCTTTTGCGAACGCAGGGCGCAACTCACTGCGGCGTGCGCTACCTGTGCCGCCAGTTTGCCGTGTGACAATTTCAGGTCGCCCCGTACGGCGATGACCAGCTTGCGCTCCACCTACTCCTCGTCGGCCGCACTATCGTCAGCCGAATCAGTCTCGCCACCTGGGTCGATTGGCTGCACCTCGTGCGCCAGTCCTTCCCCCGGTGCAGCAGGGTTCAGCGCCTTTTCCAGCTCCGCCAGCCGCGCATCAATGTCGGCTAGGTCTGCCAGTAGTGTCTTGCGCTTTTTCTCGTAATAGTTACGCATCATTGTACTACCGACACGCTCGCGTCGCTCGAATTCTTCCAGCTTACGCTTGACATTACGTCGGTCATGCTGTAGCCCCTCCATCTCGAGCAGCTCTGCTGGGATGATTTTCCCGGCGACAGCCAGCTCAGCCTCGACGCGGAAGCCTGGCGGCGCGCGCGCTAGTCCCGGATGTACTGCAGCTAGCCAGGGATACGCGCCGCGATACCATCCAGCGGCGAAGAACAGGGCGGTGGTAGCAAGCAGCGCAGTCGCGATGAAGAATGTTTGGAACCAGCCTTTCTCCCCATCAGAGATGCCCTCCCATGCCGGAGCGTTCCCAAGTCCGGGATTGCCAAGCACGAAGCCAATGAGGATGACGACACAGATGGACATCGCCATTCCCAGCGTGACGCGGTAGAGAGTGTCAAACTCCTCATCCAGCTCGTTCTTGCGCGGAAACATCGCCATTATCAGCGTGTAGCCTGGCA
>PCBV01000012.1 GCA_002731905.1 Methanobacteriota archaeon | reverse complement strand
CCGGCAGTGGTGATGGTACTTCCAGGCGCATTTGACACCGATGCAGGACGTGTTGCCGGGTCGCCGACGGTGAGCGAACTCACCGTTCAGGAGAGCGGCGGAAAGGTGCGCTTCAGCAAGCTCATCGAACCGGACGCGGGGGACGTCGATATCACCCAGTCGGGAGTGCTGGTGGCGGTCGGCCGTGGTATCGGGAGCAAGGATGATATCGAGCTGGCGGAGGAACTGGCAGAGCTGCTCGAGGCCGACCTCGCCTGCTCGAGGCCTATCGTTGACGCCGGCTGGATGGAAAAATCACGGCAGATTGGTAAATCGGGCTTTAAGGTCAAGCCGCGAGTCTACATCGCCCTCGGCATCTCCGGCGCGCCGGAGCACATCGAGGGGATGAAGGAGTCGGCGACGATTATCGCTATCAACAGCGATGAGAATGCCCCCATCTTCGATATCGCCCACTACGGCCTCGCCGAGGACCTGTTCGACGTCTGCGAGGAGCTTATCGAGGAGCTGGAATGAAACGGGAGGGCGACCGCGCTGCTCCCGCTCGCTGACCGGCTGGCGTTCCTGGCACTGCTCGCCGCCTGCCTGGCGCTGGCATGGCCGGGCTTCCGGCGAATTTTCGCGACAGTGCGGCAGGGACAGCCGGCGGACCGCTCGGACAAACTGCCGACTCGCTTCGCGCGCGCGCTGCTGGAAGTGGCAATGCAGAAGCCGCTCGCGAGCGCGCGACCGCTAGTGAATATCTTCCACGCCTTCATCTTCTTCGGATTCAGCTTCTACCTGCTGGTGAACGTGGTAGATGTGCTGGAAGCGTTCGTCCCCAACTGGGAAACAATCTGGCAGGGGCCGCTGGCGGACGGCTTCAACCTGCTGGCCGACCTCTTCAGCGTCTTCGTGCTGGTGGGAATGCTCTTCTTCCTGCACCGCCGCTTCATCACGAAGCCGAAGGTACTGGAGTTCAACTCCAACGTGCTACTGCACCCCGGCGTCGCCGCGGGCGGAGTGCGACGCGACTCGTTCATCGTCGGCGGATTTATCCTGCTGCACGTCGGCTCGCGCTGGGTCGGCAGTGCGTTGCAGCTGGCGGAAGCGGGTGGCCCCGACCCCTGGTTGCCGACCGCCAGCATATTGCTGCCGCTATTCACCGGGATGGAGCCGGGGCTGCTGGAGCAGACAATTCGCGCTACATGGTGGCTGGCGCTGGGACTCATCCTGCTATTCATTCCCTACTTCCCGCGCAGCAAGCATATCCACCTGATGGTGGCGCCGGTGAACCTGGCGCTGCGCCGCGAGACGCCACGCGGTGCACTCGACGCTGTGCAGGACCCTGCGCAGCCGGGGAGCACTACGCTGGCGGGGCTGCCGTGGCCGCAGGTGCTCGACGCGTTCGCCTGCATCATGTGTACCCGCTGCCACGAAGTCTGCCCCGCACACGAAAGCGGTACGCCACTNTCGCCGTCGGCGCTGGAAATCAACAAACGCTACCACATCAATGCCCATGCAACGGAAGTGGCGGCGNGTGGCGCCCGACAGAACATGCTAGAATACGCTATCTCGCCGGATGCAGTCTGGTCATGCACCGCCTGCTACGCCTGCGTGCAAATCTGCCCGGTCGGTAACGAGCCGATGCACGACATTCTGGAGTTGCGCCGCAGCCTGGTTTTCGACGGCAAAATGCCCGANGAGCTNGGTGAGGTGCTGCGCAGCCTGGACGAGCAGGGCAACTCCTTCGGCGAGTCAAACCGCAGACGGAGCAAGTGGACAAGGAAGCTCGACATCAAGGATGCCCGGAAAGAGGCGGTCNACCTGCTCTGGTTCGTCGGCGACTTCGCTTCNTTCAACCAGTCCTGCACCGCCACCACCCGCAAGGTGGCCGAAGTGCTGACCGCCGCCGGCGTCGACTTCGGNGTCATCCGCAAGGGTGAGCGCAGCGCCGGTAACGACGTGCGGCGAGTGGGCGAGGAAGGACTCTTCGAGTCGCTCGCGGAGCANAATATCGAGCTGCTCGAGAAGTGCGANTTCGACCGNATCATGACCACCGACCCNCACACCTACAACGCGCTCAAGAACGAGTATCCGGCACTCGGNGGCGAATACGANGTGGTNCACTACTCGACGCTGCTGGTCGAGCTCATCGAGGNTGGCGCCATTCAGCTGGAGCAGCCGCTGGCGGGCAATGCCACCTTCCACGACCCCTGCTATCTCGGGCGCTACAACGGCATCTATGACGCACCNCGNGAGGTCATCGAGAGGTGTGGACTGGCGCTGGTCGAGATGCCGCGCAACCGCGANAACTCGTTCTGCTGCGGTGCTGGCGGCGGGCAAATCTGGCTCAACGACCACGACGACATGACGCAGCGCCCTTCGGAGATGCGCATCGANGAGGCGCTTTCGGTCGGGGTCTCGCGCTTNCTGGTCGCCTGCCCCAANGACATGACCATGTATTCCGACGCGGCCAANACCAGCGGGCACGAGGAGGAAATTGNCGTCGAGGACATCATCGACCTGGTCCACTCGGCGATGGGAATCGAGGGCGTTGCCGCGTGACCAACTACGGCTTTGTCATTGACAACCGTTCCTGTATCGGTTGCCACGCCTGCACGGTNGCCTGCAAGTCGGAGCACGACATCCCCATCGGGGTCAACCGCACCCATGTCAAGTACATCGAGAAAGGCACCTTCCCGGACAGCAGCCGNGAGTTCAGNGTCCACCGNTGCAACCACTGCGAGGACGCGCCCTGCGTCACTATCTGCCCGACCACCGCCCTGTTTACACGCCCGGACGGCATCGTCGATTTCGACGATGCCCGCTGCATCGGCTGCAGATCTTGCATGCAGGCATGCCCCTACGATGCGCTCTACATCGACCCCGACCAGGGGACCGCAGCGAAGTGCAACTACTGCGTCCACCGTCTGGAGAATGCCTACGAACCGGCCTGCGTTATCGTCTGCCCCACCGAAGCTATCGTATCGGGCGACCTTGACGACCCGGCCTCCAAGATAGCCCAGTTAGTGGCCTCACACGATACGACAGTGAGGAAACCAGAGTCAGGGGCCAAGCCAAACGTCTTCTACATCGAGACCAGCGAGGAGATGCTCGACCCAGCTGCCACCGAGCACACCGGGACCGGCATGTGGAGCGAACAGGTCGCCGGCGTCGGCCACTTCGCCAAGTACGCGGAGAACCGACTCGGTGCGGCTGATACCGACTCTCTACTGGTCCAGCTCGCGCTGGAAAAGAAGGCGAGCGAGGCGCAGCCGCGGGACCAAGCCATCATCCGAGACGTGATGGCGAAGCTCGGCGACGACTCACCCAAGGCAAAGCGCTCCTATGACCAGCCCTCCAAGGGAATCTTATGGGGCTGGGAGGTCTCAGCCTATATCATGACGAAGTCGATGGCGGCCGGTTTCTACATCGTCGCCATGCTCGGGGTCCTATTGGATTACAGTGTGCTTGTAGCCAGTAATGGCGTTATCATCTGGGTAGCCGCCTCTTGCATCGCCCTATTGGGATTGACCGGCTTGTTGTTGGTCAAGGACCTGGACCGGCCTGAGCGATTCCTGTATGTGCTTCTCCGGCCGAATTGGGAGTCTTGGTTGGTTCGAGGGGCCTATATCTTGGGTGCTTTCGGGGCAGTACTAACCGCGCATATTGGCGTTGAGTTGCTCGAACTCGATGCTTCATTCCACCAGTCATTGGCAATCGTTGGTATCCCCCTTGCATGGATGACAGGTGCTTACACCGGTTGGCTGTTCAAGCAAGCGAAGGGCAGAACAATCTGGGCTTCCCGCTCGAATTTTGAGATCTCATCGATCGCTACCCTCGAGATGATAGCATTCGCATTGGTGCCGTACAGTCTGGTAAGTTACGCCTTTGACAAAGCGGAGATTCAAACGCCACTGGCACTTGTTGCTGCTGCGCTTCTCCTGACATTCGTTTATTTCGCGTTCAAACATATCAACAAGGGATTGCAAAAGGCACAGATGGAGCCACTGCTGTGAGGTGAGAAGATGGTGGTCAAGAGGTCAATCATTGAACGGATTGCCGAGGGAATCGGCATCATTCCGCACATCTCGGACCGCGAACATGCACGCGGTGCTGAAGNTCCCTTGCGCCACTACCCCGACCCGGATGANTGGCACGACCATGTCGAACTCGACGCCAACGCCTGGCCGGAACGGGTNGAGCGCCGCTACTCGNTGGTGCCGACCACCTGCTTCAACTGCGAGTCGGCCTGCGGNATGCTCGCCTACGTCGACAAGGATACCGGACGGGTNCGCAAGTTTGAGGGTAACCCGTCACATCCGGCTAGCCGCGGACGCAACTGCGCCAAGGGACCAGCTACCATCAACCAAATTAACGATACCGAACGCATCCTCTATCCCCTGAAACGTAAGGGAGAGCGCGGCGCAGGCGAATGGGAACGCATCTCGTGGGAACAGGCACTGGATGAGATCTCGGCGAAAATTCGCGCCTCGCTCAAAACCGGTGCACGCGACCGAGTAGTCTACCACGTTGGCCGCCCCGGACACGAAGGCTACGCCGAACGGGTGCTGAAGGCGTGGGGCGTCGACGGCCACAACTCGCACACAAACATCTGNTCGGCNGGCGCCCGCTGNGGCTATGCGCTGTGGCACAAATTCGACAGGCCGAGCCCCGACCATTCGAACGCCAAGGTTATCCTGCTCGTGAGTTCNCACCTTGAAACCGGGCATTACTTCAACCCGCACGCGCAACGCATCGTGGAGGGGATGATGAGCGGNGCCAAGCTCATCGTGCTTGACCCCCGTCTCTCGAACACCGCTTCGATGGCCGACCACTGGCTGCCGGTCTACCCGGGCTCCGAGTCGGCACTGTTCCTNGCTATCGCGCGGCACATGCTTACCAATGAACTCTACGACCGCCGTTTCCTCGAGGATTGGGTCAACTGGCAGGAATGGATGGCTGCCGCGCATCCGGATGACGAAAGCACTTTCGAGCGCTTCGTAGAGCGCCTCATCGANCAATATGCGGAATATACGTTCGAGTTCGCCGCCGCGGAATGCCAGGTTCCCGTGGAACAGGTCGCCGAGGTGGCGGAAGTGGTGGCCAGCGCCGGCAGCCGGCTCTCGACGCACGTGTGGCGGGCGGGAGCCATCGGCAATCTGGGGGGCTGGCAGGTAGCNCGCACGTTGCACCTGCTGAACGTCCTCACCGGCTCCGTNGGGACCNAGGGAGGGACCTCACCCAGCGCGTGGACCAAGTTCCACCCNACCTTCTTTGATGTGCCGCCTCCACCGGATGCGTGGAACGAGCTAATCTGGCCTCGTGAGTACACGCTNNCNCACTACGANATGAGNCANATNCTNCCGCACCTCGTCAAGGACGGNCGCGGCACGCTCGACGTCTACTTCACNCGAGTCTTCAACCCNGTCTGGACCTACCCCGANGGTTTCTCGTGGATTGAGATGCTCTCGAACGAGGAGNCNATTGGNNGNCACATNGCNCTCACCCCNACTTGGAACGAGACTGCCTTCTTCGCCGACTACGTGCTNCCNATGGGNCACGCNTCTGAGCGGCACGACATCAACTCTTACGAAACGCATGCCGGCATGTGGATTGCCTTCCGCCAGCCGGTGCTGCGCGAGTTTGCCCGTCGCCANGGCAAGCCNGTGCGCTTCACCCACGAGGCCAACCCCGGCGAGGTGTGGGAGGANGATGAATTCTGGATTGAGCTCTCCTGGCGCATTGACCACGATGNCTCGCTCGGCATCCGCAAGCACTTCGAATCACCCTGGCGGGCCGGCGAATGCATCACCGTCGACGAGTACTACCGNTACCTGTTCGAGCATGTGAAAGGGCTGCCCGAGGCGGCCGCCGCCGAAGGGCTCTCGCCGCTGGACTACATGCGCAAGCATGGCGCCTTCCTCGTCGAGTCGGCGGTCTACGACAAGCATGAGANCGAGGTCACCGANGGGGGCGTCGAAATCAACGGCAAGCGGCGGCTCGGCTTCCCGACGCCAAGCGGCAAGCAGGAGTTCTTCTCACAGACNATGGTCGACTTCGGCCACCCCGAGCATGCTATTCCCGACTACCNCATCCGCTCGCACATNCACCCGGACCGCCTCGACCGCGAGGAGNGCGAGTATGTGCTGCTTCCCAATTTCCGCCTGCCNACGCACATCCATTCACGCTCGGCCAACTCGAAATGGCTCGCCGAGATTGCGCACCGCAACCCNGTCTGGCTGCATCCGTATGACGCCCGTGATCTNGGAGTCACCGACGGTGACCTGCTGAAAATCGAGACCGAAATCGGCCACTTCGTCGACAAGGTGTGGGTCACCGAGTCCATCAAGCCCGGTATCGTCGGCTGCTCGCACCACATCGGGAGGTGGCGNCGGCAGCAGGACGCCGGNAACCGCTACATGTCGGCCAAGGTCGACATNACGAANCCGGANCCGGGACGNTGGCGCATGCGNACGCTCGCNGGNATCCNTCCCTGGAAATCGAANGACGCNGACACNCGNNGGGTGTGGTGGCGTGATGGCGGCGTGCACCAGAACCTAACGCACGCGGTGCAGCCCGACCCCATCTCGGGAGCGCACTGCTGGCTCCAGAAAGTGAAGCTTTCAAAACCNGGACCCGACGACAGATACGGCGATATCGAGGTCGATACGGACAAGTCATTCGAATACTACAAGCNGTGGAACCAGTGGGCGAAGGATACCGAGACCCACCCCGACGGGCTGCGCCGGCCGCTCTGGATGGGGCGCCCGCTCACGCCTGCCCCGAGCCAATTCTGGTTAAATGGCCGGGAGGAATGATGCAGGAAGGACAGAGCAGGNATGATTGAACTACCAATGGTAGCCGACGCCGCGACCGGCAAGGGTTACGAAAGCGACGCGCAGGGGACGATAACGCATGTGCGCACGAGCCAAGCGGCGGCGCTGGTGATGGGGACTGAGAAAGGGCAATTCTACCGCGGGGCGAAATTGCACTCGATTAACGTCCTGCTCGACTACGAGGATGGCTGCCACGCGCGGTGCGGCTACTGCGGCCTTGCCAAGTCGCGCGAGTCGGAGGATGACTGGACCGACCGCTCGTTCATCCGGGTCAACTGGCCGCTAGTCTCTCTTGACCAGGTGAACAAGTCTATCAGCAGCGGCTCGGTGCCGGACATCGAGCGCGTCTGCGTCTCGATGGTGCTCAATCGCGGGGCGCGGGAGGATACAATTGACGCGGTCCGTAAGCTCTCGGAATCAATCTCACGCATCTCAATCCTACTGATGCCGACGGTCATCGACAAGGAGTGGCTAATCCGGGCGAAGGAGGCGGGAGCCGACATGGTCGCTACCGCGCTTGATGCGGCGACCCGCAAGGTGTTCAACGCGGTGCGCGGCAAGGACGTACAGGGTCCGCTGGACTGGGACCAGTACTGGGAAATCGTCGTCGACACCATCGAGGTCTTCGGCCCGCGCAACGCCGGCATCCACCTTGTCGCGGGGCTGGGCGAGACCGAACTGGAAATGGTGGCGACCATGCAGGAGGCGCACGACATGGGCGCGCTGACGCACCTTTTCTCGTTCAACCCCGAGCCTGGAACGACCCTCGGAGAGTGGCCGCAGCCGCCAATAGGTTCCTACCGCCGCATACAACTCGCGCGCTACATCATCAACGAGCATTTCGGCCGCGGCGACGCGATGGCCTTCGACGACAGAGGAAATATCGTGGACTTCGGCCTCGAGTCGGAACTGCTCGAGCAGCTCATTGACGAGGGGAAGGCGTTCATGACATCGGGCTGCGCCGGGAAAACGGTCGATTGCGCCTGCAATCGACCGTTCGGGAACTGCACGCCCTACCAGGCGGCGCAGGGACGCTGGCGCAACTTCCCGATTCCGCCCGAGGAATCCGATATCGTCCACGCGCGGCGGCAGCTGCTGGACTACGACGGAAAGGAGGATGAGGAAATTGATCCCTTTGACGATGACTGAAACTCGCCAGGATATCATCGATTTCTGTATGACTGCCCCCAAGGCGGAGCTCGAGCCGCTTTTCGAGCAGGCGTGGACGCAGTCCCGCCAGCGTTTTGGCAACAGCATCTCGCTCAATGTTCCCGGAATGGTCTCGTACGAGACCGAACACATTGCCGAGGACGACCCCTTCCGGTTCCCCTCGATTTCGATTACCGGCCCCGCCTGCTCTCTCGGCTGCGAGCATTGCGATGCGAAGATGGTTGAGACCATGATACCAGCCACCACCCCGGAGGCGCTCTGGGATATGTTTCTCAAAACCGTCGAGCGGGGGGGCACCGGCTGCCTTGTGAGCGGTGGCTCGACCCTCGCGGGCGATGTGCCGCTACTGCGGTTCATCCCGACCATCAAGCGCGCCAAGCAGGAGCTGGGACTCGCGATTGTCGTCCATACGGGCATCGTCTACGAGGAGGTGGCCGCCGCGCTGGGAGAGGCAGGTATCGACGGGGCGATGCTCGACATCATGGGCTCGAACGACACCATTCGGGAGATTTACCACCTCGACCTCATGAAAGAGGCGTTCGAACATTCGATGGAGTTGCTCAACAGGCACGGGGTGCCGTTGATGCCGCACATCGTGGTCGGGCTGCACCGCGGCGAGCTGAGGGGCGAAGCGGAGGCGGTGCGTATGATTGCCCGCCACAACCCGGAGCGGGTGATGGTAGTCGCGTTCAAGCCACTGCTCGGGACACCGATGGAGAACTCGCCCACCAGCACCCCACTGGAGATTGCCCGCGTGGTCCTCGCCTGCCGGCTGGCGATGCCGGATACACCGGTCATCATGGGATGCGCGCGCCCGCCGGGGAAGCACAAGGTCGAGACCGATCGACTGGTCATCCGGGCCGGGGTGAACGGAATGGCGTACCCTTCCGAGGAAGGACACGATTTTGCACGCGAGCTGGGGCTCGACATCTCGGTCTCGTCGGGCTGCTGCTGCCTGATGAATGACAAAGCACAGGGAGGATGCTGCAATTGAGCCGCGAAGCGAGGAAATGGCGATTGCTAGACACCGGCGTCCGAACCGCTGCCGAGAACATAGCATTGGACCAAGCACTCTTCGACGCGCGCGTTGCCGGCGAGGTTCCGAACACGCTGCGCTTCATGCAATTCTCACCTTCGGCGGTGCTCGTTGGCCACCACCAAGTAGTTGCCCAGGAGGCGCGGGTTGACTGGTGCGCGGAGCACAGTGTCGATATCAACCGGCGGCTGACTGGCGGCGGCGCGATTTACTTTGACGCGACCCAGATTGGGTGGGAACTGGTCGGCTCCCTCGATGATTTTCAGGGGCTGGACATGACCGGGCTGACCCGCACCATCTGCGAGGCGGCCGCCGCCGGCCTGCAGGAACTCGGAGTGGCGGCGGAGTTCAGGCCGCGCAACGACATCGAGGTCGGAGGGCGCAAAATCTCGGGCACCGGCGGGGTCGCCGATGACGGGGTCTTCCTCTACCAAGGGACGGTGCTGGTCGAGTTCGACATCGAGGCGATGCTGCTGGCGCTGCGCATCCCGAACGAGAAACTCACACCGCGGGGGCTCGAGACCGCTCGCGAACGAGTCTCATGCCTCTCGGACCTGCTGCCGCAGGTTCCCGCAAGGGTACAAATTCAGGAGGCGCTCTCCACCGCTTTCGCGCGCGCCTTCGAGGTCGAATTCGAGGCTGGATGGCTGACGGCACGGGAGCAGGAACGATTCGAAGCAAAATTACCCGATATCAAATCTGACGACTGGATAAATGCAATCACGGCGCCGGCTGAGGACAAACAGGTCTACACCTCAATCCACAAACAACCGGGAGGGATGCTGCGCGTCCACGCCGCGGTTGACGTCAAGCGCTCGTGGCTGCGGCAGGTCCTGATTACGGGCGACTTCTTCATCAATCCCCGCCGGGCAATCATGGATCTGGAGGCGGAGCTGATGAACACACCGTTCCCCCAAGTGCGCCCGGTCATCATGCGCTTTTTCGAGGAGCGGGAGGTAGACCTGGTTGGGCTCACGCCCGGGGATTTCTGCGATGCAGTCAAACTCGCGCTAGAGCAGACCACCTATAGTGGCATCGGGATTGCGGAGGCGGACTCGAGCTCGGTCTATCCTGTCAACGTTCCCGAAGGCAAGAGCATTGAGCAGGTGATGTCGGACGCGACCGTCATGTTGCTCCCCTATTGCGCAAAGCTACCTGATTGCGACTACCGCTTCAAGCAGGGATGCGACGAGTGCGGTCTCTGTAGTATGGGTGACGCCTACCGCATGGCGCGGGAGAATGGGCTGGAAGCGGTCACCATCGTCAAGTTCAAGCATCTNAAGGCAACACTCGCTGAAATGAAGGCGCAAGGCGTCAAGTCCTGGATTGGTTGCGCCTGCGAGGCGTTCTTCATCAAGCGCAACGAGGCGTTCCGTGACGCCGGGATTCCCGGCGTGGTGCTGGATATCGTTGGCAAGACCTGCTACCAGCTGGGCGAGGAGGACGAGGCGTACGCTGGCACCTTCGAGGCGCAGGCGGACCTGAAGCTGCCGCTGCTGGAGGCAGTGATGGACAACGTCAACCCGGAATTCAACGCCAGGTTCATTCCACCCACGACGCCCACTACGACCGCCGACCAGCGCGCCAGTGCCGACCGGAATTTCAGCGTATGAGGCACTGATGCCTAGGGAGTGGGACCTAATCGTGATCGGTGGCGGCCCCGGGGGCGCCGCCGCGGCCGCTGTTGCGGCCATGGCGGGACTGGAGACGCTGTTACTCGAGCGCGGCGGGACGTTGCGGCACAAGCCATGCGGCGGAATCCTGCCTGAAATTACCGAGGAACTCATCGAGGAAGTGTTCGGCGCTCCGCTGCCGCCCGAAGTGCTGGCAGAGCAGTGGGAGCTTCGCCTGCGCTACACTCCCCCAAGCGGCGAGGCGAACGGCGGAAGAGTGCGGGAGAGTCGCCTGCTTAACGTAAAGCGAGACCATTTCGACCAGTGGCTGCGTGACCGCGCAGTGCTCGCGGGCGTGACCGTGCGACAAAACGCGCGAGTTTCAGACGTGGAGGCGAACGGCGGGTTTAGCGTCAGCTACAGTCAGCGCGGCGAGGAGCGGCGGGCAACGGCTGCGCGGCTGGTGGGCGCCGACGGAGTCCATTCACTGGTTCGGCGGCGGCTCGCGCCCAACGCGGTCGCGCCGAAGATGCTCGTCGGTCAGCGACTTGTGCAGGTTGCCGGTGAATTGCCGGCCGATTTTCACTGCGTTTTCGCCGGGATGCTCAGCCCGTTCTACGCCTACAGCGTACCGAAAGGCAGACTGCTCAAAATCGGGAGCGGGATGACCGAGGAGGAGCGGACAGACCTGATGCCGTCGCTCGACCGCTTCAGCGAATGGCTCGAGCAGAACGGTGTGGCCGACCTCGGCGAAGTCGTCCAGCAGGAGGGGTGGGCAATCCCCTTCGGGGAACAGCAGCTTGACGCTGCGGGCGCGCTGCTGGTCGGCGACGCAGCGGGGCTCTGCAACCCTCTCTCGGGGGAAGGCATCCGGCTGGCCATCGAGAGCGGGCAGCTGGCGGCCGAGGCGATTATCGAGGCGGGTCTGCGGTCGCCCGTGCCGGACTACCGCGACGGCGTCACCGGAATCGCGCAGATGGTAGCCGCGCTGCACCGCGTTGTGCTCACCACCGACGACGATGCACGCGAACAATTTGTCGCCGCCGAACTCGCCCGCCCGTAGCAACGCGTTCTTTAATCGGCGCAGACTCCCACGGCGTGGCCCGCGTCGTGATGCTGCGCACCCGGCTCACCGCTGGCGCGCAGCCCGAACCAGTCGTCGCCGACACCGCCCTCTCGCTTGCTGCGCAGGGGCATGAAGTAACGCTACTGGCGTG
>PCBV01000011.1 GCA_002731905.1 Methanobacteriota archaeon | reverse complement strand
TTGGCCGGCATGTCGGTGGTCGCAGGCGCTAGTTCTATGCCGAGGTAAATTACCGTAATACTGGTAGTGTAGTTCAGTTCAAGATCTTCTCCAGCATCAATTTTCTCTACGGTGACCGGGTCAAGGTCGGTTAAGGAGAATTTGTAGGTATGTTCACCGCTCCCTAAGGTGTATTCGAATGAGTAGTCACCGTCCGTTGTGGGATTTGATTCCTGCACCGTTACGTGCACTTTGGCCAGGATTTTCTTCTCGAACATTCCCATCTCTGGAATATTGAAGCCGATATCGCCGTTAATTTCTGTCTTGTCATCGTTCAGAGCGAAATCAGCGTCTGTGACATGGTCTTCCAGATTAAGGTTAATAGCATCATTGTAGGTCTGATATAGGTCGAATCCGACACCTGCGGCCGTCAGCAGGATTGCCGCCATGATGACAGTCTTCGCAATCCCCAAAGTAGAACCGATTACGCCAGTGCCGTTTTCACCCCCAAGGGGTGCGTTATTGACGGAACCATCAAGGTCCGGGTTATCAGGACAACTCTCTGTGGTGTGGTTGTCTTCCGCACCGCACCAGCCGCAATAGTACGGTTCTTTACTCGTGCGTTGCTGCACCACATGCGCCGCTTCGTGCGCCGCGGAAGTCGAGTTGTCGCCGTCACCAACCGATGCTCCTCTGTTAGAGCGAGTCGAGTTGTGGTCAATTGCTCCAGATTTCTCTGAACCGCCTCCGCCACCGTCCCCATCAACTGAATTTCTTTTACCAGTCGCTCTTCCTGTATGCTTATCTCTAGGTGTGGCACTCGAAGTATTGCTCCTGGTAGTGTTGTAGTCCGTCCCTTGGGCGGGGTCCGGTCCACCACCACCGCCGTCGAGACCATTGTTTGAGCGGGTTGAGTTATGATCAACCGCTCCTGAATCTCCACCACTGCTATCGCCAACAAGATCGCCGTCACTAACACTGGAAGTGTTGCTCTTTGATGAGTTGTAATTTTTAACCATGGCTCATTCAGCGGCGATGCGCAGCGCNCCGTCACGGTAGTGGATGTGNATGTTGCTGCGCATGTNNTGCGCGATGNTGCTCAANGNNTCNTANACCTGNNCCGGCTTNAGCTTCAGCACCTTCGCCGCCTTTGCGGTCGACCAGGGCCTAGCGACGAAGTCGTTCCCGCGTAAGTAGTCGTACACCTTCAAGTCCGCCGGTGAGAGGTCACTGTACGCCATTACTGCCCGAATTGCAGGGGGCTTAAAGGGGCTGGCGGCGCCAGCTCACATCCNAGGCCTACAACCAGTTTAAGATACTTCATGCAAATGAACGTCTCTCTGTGGATAGGCAATCACNACCTTCGCCTTTCTTAGATTCGTGAATATTTCATGGTGCAAATCTGAATTGACTTGACGAATCTTGATTACATTCTTAATCCACAGTACCAGAACGAATTCAAGACTGGACTCTCCAAAAGACTGAAACCGGACAATNGGTTTCCGAGTAGGGTCNTCTGTCTCCACGTCCGNGTTTCCGGCGGCGACCTTCAGCAGAACTTCTTCTACCTTGCCAGGATTGGAGTCGTACGATACACCCACGTTGATTCTATGCCTGAAATAGCGATCTGGTTTTGTCACATTTACAATATTCTGCGATGCAAAGGCATTGTTCGGAATAATGACGATTACATGCTCAATTATGTTGTAGAGTTTGGTGGAACGCAAACCAAAATCTCGGATAATACAGTAATCNCCNTCGAAATATACCATGTCTCCTGTTTTGAACCCCTGATCAAGCAATAGCAGGATACCTGAGAAAAAATTACTGAGGGTATCCTGTGCAGCCAGCGCAATGACAAGACCTGCAACCCCGATTCCAGCGAGCAGGACCCCAATATCAACATCGAATTGATTAAGAAATTCGGCTAAACCAAAAATAAGAATCATTATCGAGCCTATAATCTCAAGAATTGGTCCGTATTGTGTATCGGTTTCTATAGCCAACAGCACTCTGGATAGAAAAGGCACAAAATAATGTAGATATAACCTGAGCAAGAATACGGTTAGAAATATCACGAATATACTGTTGAAAAACGTACACGTGGCATTCATGTACGAAGAAAGATTACTATTCGTAGCTGAAAGGTCGATAAAGTACAGGGCAATGCCCTTAGTAATGACTAACCAGAAGGCAAGAGGCCTGAGGTCCCATTCCCACTGGCTTCTGCCTCTCACANANAGTATTATGGGTATAATGAAATGCCTGGTAGCAACAGCCACGAAAGCTGACGTAATTAGGATTAGGAATGAGTCGGCTGAGAGGTGTATTAGCAGGCCCGGAACAACGAAATACCAGTCGGGGTTATCTTCGGTGTGTGCAATTGTGAGCACCAATAGAAGCAACAAGAAAACAAGCACAAGCGCCTTCAGGTAGCGCTCTTGCCCCTTCGACATGCTTTTTGGCATTATGCTCTTGAATAGTGTCAAACGAGTTCGGTTAAATAAGGGCATATAAAACCTTAAGGTCACAAAGGACCAAATACCTCCACAAAGGTACGCTCTTAATGTCTGATTTATTGAGCGACGATGGAATTGAGAAGGCACTGAAAGGCATGGATGGTTGGAGTCATGATGACGTCTATCATCGTCTTTTCAAGGATTTCAGTTTCGATAAATTTGCCTCGGCTGTAACTTTCGTAAATCGGGTCGCCGAAATTGCGGAGGAAATGAATCATCATCCAGATATACTGATATTTGACTATTCTAATGTAAAAATCACTACAACCACACATGATTCTAACGGAATCACTAACAAGGACATTGCCCTCACCGAGAGCATTGAAATTCTTGTTAGCGGTTGAGAAACAGCCACTTCTTTTATGCGTCTTCACTCAGGTAGTTGAGGACCGCAATTTCATCGGATGAGAGCAGCTCGTTTTCTTCCACAGAGTGGGCTTGTTTCCACTTCCTGTGGAACCTTCCAAACATATAGTCGTCTAGGAATAGCGGATGGATGTAGGAACTGCGGCAGACGGCGGGTGTATTCCCTAATCTGGTTGCAACTTCCTTCACCACTTTTGTCACTCTCTTCTTGCGTTCTTTCTTGTTGAGTCGCTTCGGCGTATTTGCCAGTCCACTTGCAGCCATCTCCGTCCCACGCCATGTCCTGAAATCCTTGGCACTGTATCTGGAACCGGCAGTCTTCTGCAAATAGTCGTTGACCATCCTGGACTTGATATCCCGAGGCGTGCCCCCCTCATCGACGTATACGAAAAGGTCATTCGTTCCTTCAGCCTTGAGGTTGTAGCTTTCAATCATTAGAGCCACTAGATCTGGATAGTTCTCATCGTGCACCATCACGGTGTGGTCCTTCCCACTCTTGCCTACAAACGTGAACCAGCCCACGAGCTGCCCATCGTACCATTTTTCCTCTTCCGGCAGCACATCATCATCATACTCGAACGTGCAATGGTCGTCCAGCAAGGTTGTAAGGCCGAAGTGCTGGTTTTCCTTACGGTAGGTCTCATTTCCGATTCGGATGAAGGTCGTATCGAGCAGTCTAACCAGCGCCGCCAGCATACGCTCCTTTGGCATCATCATTTGCTTTGGATTGCCTTCAACCTGTAAATCAAGGTCATACTGTCTACGGATAGTGGGCAGTGTATGGCCAAACTCTACCATCTTGTCAAATTTGGCCTCGCTGCGCAGCTTGGTCCAAAGAGGGTGGTAAATGTACTGCTTGCGCCCTTTCTTGTCAATACCCGTCACTTGGAGGTGACCTTTGTGGTTCTCACAAATCCATACATTCGTCCAGGCGGGTGAGATTTTCAGTCCTTCTATGCGCTCGATTTTTTTACTACTTTTTAGAATTCTGCCCTTCGCGCTTACATGTACAATATCATCGCCTCTCTGCTGCCTTGAGAACCCAGGTTCAGAATCGCTAACGTAGGCCAGTCCTGCCAGCTCGGCCGAGGCGATTGGATCGTCCATGAGCTGGGCTCGCATGGTCCTTGCTACCGGAGGTTCTCCGGGTTGAGTCCTTCCAGCTCCGGCAGTACAAACAGACCGTCTTTGCGGATGAGTACGTCGTCGAAGCGGATTTCGCCGCCGCCATGCTCTGGCCGCTGGATCATCACCATGTCCCAGTGTACATCGGAGCGGTTGCCGTTGTCCGCCTCGTCGTAAGCGTTACCGGGAGTGAAGTGGAAGCTGCCGGCAATTTTCTCGTCGAATAGAATGTCGAGCATCGNCTCCTGGATGAATGGGTTGAATGCGAGCGCGAACTCGCCGACATAGCGCGNACCTTCGTCGCTGTCCAGAATTTCGTTCAGTCTAGCGTCATCGCTGCCGGTCGCGTCGACTACCTTTCCGTCCTTGAACTCGAGTCGCACGTCGCTGAATATGGTGCCGTTGTACAGTGTACGCGCGTTGAAGTGGATGTGCCCCTCAATAGAGTCCTTAACGGGGGCGGTAAAGCACTCGCCGTCGGGGATGTTGCGGTCGCCACAGCAGGCAATGGCCGGAATATCCTTAATGGAGAAGCGAAGGTCGGTATCAGGNCCGGTGATGCGCACTTGGTCTGTACGCTCCATTAACTCCTTTAGTGGTGCAATTGCTTCTCCCATCCTCGCGTAATCTAGGCAGCAGACCTCGAAGTAGAAGTCCTCGAATTCCTCGGTCGACATTTCTGCCTGCTGTGCCATCGACGGTGACGGCCAGCGCAGTACTACCCAGCGAGTATTGGGTACGCGTTCTTGGAAATGGACCGGCTGTAGCCAGTGCGTTTGGTAGAGCTGCATACGGTCTGANGGTACGTCTGAAAACTCCGCAATGTTGTGGCTGCCGCGCATGGCAATATAGGCATCCATCTCTTTCATCCGCGCCAGCTCAACATCGCCGCAGAGTTGCATCTGTTCCTCAGTCGCCTCGCGGTAGAGTTCGCGCAAGACGTGGTTGTTCTTCAGCGTCACTAGTGGCACACCACCCGCCTTGCGCGCAGCGCGCACCAGTGCAATGACCATAGTCTCTGGCAAGTCAAACGCTTCGATGAGCACCTTCTCGCCCTTTTGCAGGCAGATGGAATGGTTAATCAGGTTAGAAGCGAGTTTGTCGTAGCGCGGGTCTGTCATGGACGAGGTCAGCAGTAGGTTAGTAAAAGCTTAATCCAAAAAACGGCGCGCTCCCAGCTCGCCCGCCAGATTTTCCCCCATATCGGCAGCGATTGAGTCAGGGCGATGCCTGAGCAGCCACATTAGCTTTACCAGCGCTGTTTCCGGCAGCGTATCGCCTGCCTCGACAACCCCCGCTTCACCCAGCTCCCGGCCGTTGCGGTAGACGTTCAAGTTCGTGCTCCCTGCCAAGCACTGCGTCGTCATCGCCACGATACCGTCGCGCGCAGTCGCCCGTACGGCGTCATGCAGATGTGACCCGACGTGGCCAAGTCCAGTGCCGACAACGACGACGCCCTTCTTGCCAGCGGTCGCCGCCTCCCAGTCGCCCGCTGTGAGAGCGGGGTGGCTCCAGACCAGCGCCACGTTGGGGTCGAAGCCTGCTTCAAGTCGTGTCTCATTGGCGACGGGACGGTATTCAGTGCCGAACTCGACTGCGTTGCCGACGCTCCCGAGCTGGCCACCGTTCGGTGCCGTGAATGCGTCGCGTCGCGATGAGTGTGCCTTGCGGACCCGTGTTCCGCGCCAGATGGCCACAAAGTCGTCACTTGGTGAGGCGTGCATCGCGACTGCCACTTCACCCAAGTCGGTAAGCGCCGCCCGGGCAGCGCCAGCCAGATTCAGGTGGGCGTCGGTCGAGGGTCGGTCGCTACTACGCTGTGAACCGGTCAGCACTACTGGCGCTCGCAGTGACGGCAGCTGGAACGCCAGTGCCGCAGCCGTGTACGCCATAGTGTCGGTGCCGTGCCCGATTACGACTCCGGCTCCGTCCTCTGCGTGCAGCTCATTGACACGCATTGCGATTCGCTCCCAGTCATCGGGTTGCATGTCCTCCGAGGCTAGCGAGAGCAGTGCCTCAGCGCGGATGCTGGCGATATTGGCGAGATCCTTGACAGCGGCCACGAGTTCTTCAGCGCTTTTCGCCGGGTGGACTGCCCCGGTCTGGTAGTCCACGTAGGACGCAATGGTGCCGCCAGTCCCAAGTACTGTCAGTGGCGGCAAGTCTCCTGATGGGGACGCGGCTGTTGCGGTCGCTTCTGGCGGGGGTGCAGCGCGCTCGAGCAGTTCAAGTTCGGCGCTTTCGCACGAGACGCCTATATTGTAGCCGTTGGCGAGCTTGAGGACTATGACGTGCTCACCTGAGAAGCGGTGTGCCGGCATAACGCGTCCTTCGTAGCTGTGGCCACCCGAGTTGATGCGCACGCGGTCGTGCAGCCGGGCGTCGTGTCCCTTCAGGAATTGCTCCGCCGCGGTCGGCATGGCGTCCCATCGCGCGAGCCTTATTACCTTCATCCCTTCGTGAGACTCGTGTCATGGCGCGATCGTTTCAGTGAACTCAAGGATTCTGTCGACGAATGGCGGGATGGTTCGGTCGACCGCGGCTTTGACAGCCAAGTCGAGAAACACCTAACCACGCTCAAATCGGGTAGTGAACAGGAGCGTGCCGCCGCGATTAAGGCACTGTTGGTACAGGTGCAGGCGGCCGAACGCTGGCGCGAGCCTATAGTCAAGGCACTGCTCGGAACACTGCCCGAGCAGCCGGCACAGGCGCAGCTGGCGATAATCGAGGCGCTGCTGGAGCTGCGTGAGCTACTGCCAGAGCGGCAGGATGATTTCTTTTCTGCAATCCAGGAGACACTCGATAGCCCGCACCGCGAGGTGCGGCTGCGCGTCGTCAAATTGTGGACCAGCCTCTCAATCAGCTCCAAACGACGACGCGACGAAACCATTCCAGACCTGTTCGAACTGCTCGACGACGATGACAAGGACGTGCGCTACGCAACGCAGGAGGCGCTTGGGCACGTGCTTCACAAAGCGCCGGCGCAGGCACTTCCCAAGCTGCGCGAGGCGCTCAAGCACCGTGACTGGCGCGTGCGTTACCATGCCATCGTGCTGCTGACCACCCTCGCCGGCAAGCAGCCGCAGGCCGCCGTCAAGCTGGCACCCGCCGTAGTCGCTGCGCTCAAATCGAGCGACCGGGTGCAGGAACGCGCTGCCGAGTGCGTTGGCGTCTTGGGGCGGCACAGCCCGCAGGCGGTCGCGGGGGCGGTTCCCATGCTCGTCAAGGGGCTACGTTCCAATTCGTCGGAGCTGCGCAAGGCTTGTGCGACTGCGCTCGGCAGAATAGGGAACAAGGATGCTCTGGTGGTGATGCAGGCGGTACCGCACTTGGCACGTGCCTTGAAGAATGAGGACTGGTACATCCATATTGAAATTTTGAAGGCGCTGGGCTACATTGGCGCCAACAAACCGGCGCTTGTCAAGCCACACCTGGAGCTGATTCGTAACCGCACTAAGACTGGTGCTGACTTGAAAATTTGCCAGGCTGCTAAGTGGGCGCTCCGCAAGGCGGGCGGCAGCTGAATGCCGGGCAAGGGTCGCCGTGGTCGCGATGGTTTCCAGCGTCGTGCACGACGGGAAGGCTACCGCGCGCGCTCCGCCTATAAACTACAGGAAATCCAACGTCGCTCCAAGCTGTTTCGCAAAGGTGACACTGTCCTTGACCTGGGTGCTGCTCCGGGCGGCTGGAGTCAGGTTGCCCTGGAGATGGTCGGTCCCGATGGCAGAGTCATTGGCGTAGATTTGGCGCACATGGCTCCTTTGGAGGGTGTTGAGCTCCTGCGTGGCGATCTGCGAGACACGAGTTTGCAACAGCGTCTCGCCAATCTTGTGCGCGCTACAGTAGTAATCTCTGACATGAGCCCCGACTTGAGCGGCAACTATTCGGTCGACCAGGCACGCTCAATCGAGCTGGCAGAGCTAGCCCTTGCCATTGCTAGTGGGCACCGCGCCCGCAGCTTCGCAGTCAAGGTGTTCGAAGGCGAGGATTTCCAGCAGTACCGCGCCGCGGTCCAGGCAGAGTTCGGCTCTGTGCGCACGCTCTCACCCGAAGCATCCCGCAAAGCGTCGAGCGAAGTTTATCTAATCGGCAAGCGGAAGCGTAAATGAAACTGGGTGTGCTCTTCTCGGGCGGCAAGGACTCTTGCCTCGCGCTGCACCGTGCCGTNGCTGCNGGCCACGAGGTNGTTTGCCTGTTGACACTATTGCCCGAACGCGACGACAGCTGGATGTTCCACACCCCGGCGTTGGAGTGGACTGCACTGCAGGCGGAAGCTCTGGATATCGCACAACTTACCTCCGTCACGCCGGGCGAACCTGAGGAGGAGCTGGCCGACATGGAGGCACTGTTGGTGCGTGCGCAGCGCAAATACGGTATTACNGGTGTAGTCACTGGCGCACTGGCGTCGGTCTANCAGGCAACGCGCGTCCAGCGCACCTGCGCCGATCTTGGGCTTTGGTGTTTCAACCCGCTCTGGCAGCAGCCGCAGCTAGAACTGCTAGAAGTGTTGCTGACCGATGGGTATGAGGTGGTCGTGACTGCTGTCGCAGCCGACGGACTCGGCGCAGAGTGGCTCGGCCGCAGCCTGGACCGAGCAGCGGTAGACAGGCTGCTGGTGCAGGCAGACCGGCACAGGCTGAACCCAGCCGGTGAGGGTGGCGAGCTAGAGACACTGGTGCTCGGCGCGCCGTTATTCCAGAAACGGCTGCGATTGATTGAGACCACATCCAAGTTCCACGCCGGCGCCGGTCGATTACACATTACCGAGGCGGTGCTCGTGTGACTGTGCTCATCGTCTCAACCTGTGCTGAGCCGCTGAGCGAGGCTGAGTTCATCGTACCGTTAGTACGCGTCATACGTGATGCTGGTAAGACTGTCGAAAGTAGCCATCTAAACAATCTTGACTGCGTTCCTGTAGGAGTTTCTCACATCCTGCTGGGGGGAACTGCACTTCAAGACGACATATATTTAAAAGAAAATACTGGTATTGAACCTTTACTGGAGGCTGATGTACCGTTGTTAGCAATTTGCTCCGGGATGCAATTGCTTGTAGCCGTTTGTGGCGGCGAAATCATCATTCAGCGTGAAATCGGTATGGTTCAAGTCAAGACGATTGCGGAGAATCCACTTTGCTCCGGTAATTTTGAAGCTTTTGTGCTCCATCACCGTGCAATCGAGCCCGGTCCGCAGTTTGAAGTAGTGGCACAGTCGAAAAGTTGTGTGCAAGCGATTCGTCACTACGAATTACCACGCTATGGCGTGCTGTTCCATCCTGAAGTGAGGAATGAGCAGGTGGTGCGAAACTTCCTCGCGCTTTAGAGCGACTTGGCCCCGTCAACAATTTTCTGTGCAGTCAGCTTGGTGAAGCCACTGACACCAGAGATATCGTCGAGTGAAGCTGCTTTGAGTTCCCCGATTGAATGAAAGCCGCTATCGTAGAGCTGTTCTGCCTTCACCTTGCCGAGCCCCTTGAGTTTGGACACTTCAGTGATGAAATCAGCCTTCGAGCCTCCTGGTCCGCCACCGCTAGCCGGGGCAGGGAAGTTGCCCGACTGGATTGAGCGCCATTCCTTGCTGACATCTGCAATCGCTTCGAGGCTACTGACGTTCAGGTTGAACCAAGCATCACGCGCTCGCACCGCTTGCTTGGCGAACTCGAGTTCCTCCTCCATTTCTTGGGTAATCGAGAGCAGCCGGTCGTACTTCTCAGTCTGGTCAGCAACNCTTTCCTCGAGCGCTTCCACGCGCGGCCCATACTCGGCTTCGATTTTGGCTTGCCGTTGCCGATCGATTTCCAGCTCGCGCACTCGGCCGTCGCGCTCGCCGAGTAGTTCCTCTAGCGACTGGACCATTGCCTGCTTGGTTTCCAAGTCGGACTCAAGTCGGTTGATACGGTCGAGTGACGCGTTCAAGTCCTGCTCCTGTTGTTCGTAGGCGTCCCACAGCTTTTCGAGACGCTGCTGTTCGTGTGTGAGCGCGCTCTCAAGCTGGGCGGACTGTTCATTGCCGTCAGCCATAGGATGGCGTGAGGGTGCTGCCAGATATATAATATGCCCTGCCTTCGCCAGCATGGAGTTTACTGTCGGCAGTGGCCGCTGCCAGCCGGGAAGCGACGAAGCGCTAAAAGCTCTGCTGGGACCAGAGCTGGCACTAGTCGATGCCAAGGCTGTATGCGGCGTATTGCATCTTCGGCAGGCGGCTGAGTTGGCACAACGCGCGCATACCGGTGGCTACGCGCTCTCGCATAGCCGAGCTAGTGAGGTGCTGCTATACCTGACTGGCCAGCGGCAGGTCTCGCGAGCTATAGATCGCGCTGGATTGACGCCTGTAACGGAGGCAGTAGCGTGGGTTGCCTTCGGGGAACCGCCTGCGGAGCTGGCGGATCAGGTCACGGATGATGAAAGCGTGCTCTCAGTTGACGGCTTTGACTACCGAGCCTTCGGTCTGCCCCAAGGAGCGCTCGATGCCAACCCGGCCGAACGCTGGCCGAAGCTAGTCTTGACGCGCTGCGCTTTGTTGCCAGTTAGAGGCAAGGGGTGAAAACCGCCCCGCGCTAGGCCATTGATGGAGATTGACGCAGCGACCCTGAAGCAGGTACTGCGCTTCCAGTATCTGGAGCTGACCGAGGCGCTCATCTATGAGAAGTTGGCTAAGCGAGAGAAGAATGTGCAAAATCGCAAGGTGCTCCAGCAGATAGCTGATGACGAAGTACGACACTATGAGTTCTGGAAAGAATACTCTGGTCAGGAGGTGGCGCCATCACGCCTGCGCGTGGCATGGTTTTCGCTGCTGGCGCGGCTGCTGGGCATCACTTTCTGTGTCAACCTGCTTGAGCGTGACGAGGCGAATATCGCTACCGAGTATCGCAACATCATCGATGTAATCCCCGCCGCGCGGCCAATTATGGAGGAGGAGGAAGCTCACGAGCTGCACCTACTGGCGATGCTTGATGAGGAGCGGCTGCAATATACTGGATCGATGGTGCTCGGCCTCAACGATGCACTAGTCGAGCTTACGGGTGCATTGGCCGGGCTGACTTTCGCGTTCCAGAACCTGCGCCTGGTCGCGCTGGCAGGACTCGTCACTGGCATTGCGGCGGCGATGTCGATGGCCGCTTCCGAATTCCTAGCAACGCGCACTGAAGCTGACAACCGCAATCCACTGCGCGCTGCCTTCTACACTGGCACCGCGTACTTGGTGACGGTATTCCTGCTGGTGTTTCCCTACCTAGCGTTGCAGCCAGACGCGCCTCCGCTATGGGGGCTATCAGTGCTGCACCAAGCGCTCGGCGCGACGCTCATCATAGGTGTTTGCATCGTCGCCGCGTTCAACTACTATGTTGCGGTTGCACAAGATCAGCCGTTCCGCCGCCGCTTTATCGAGATGTGCGCTATTTCGGGCGGCGTAGCGCTACTTTCGTATGGTGTTGGAATCCTGCTACGCGGGTGGTTCAATATCTCAGTATGAAAACGTGCAGTCAAACTGGAAAAAAGGGTGTGTCCCGCCCGTAGACGGGACACGGTTTTCAATGGGGACGCAAGCCCCTAAGGTGTGTGTTTTCAATCCAGAACGTTGTCTTTGACGGCCCAGCCAGCTATGGCACCTATGACGCCACCAACCATAGCGTACATGGTTGCAGACGCCGCCTCCGCAGTGGGTGCGGTGTCGGCTAGCAGGTTTGCTTCTATTGCTCCCCCAGCAAGTATGCCGGGATTGACATCACCGAAGCCGCTCGCCATTGCAGTCATCACGAACAACGTGCCTCCAACAGCCCAGGGATCAGAGGTCGAGAGCAGGACTATCACGAAGAAGGTCGTGCCGACCACCGCTTGACCGAGGATGGCCATGTCACCTGATAGGAAGTTGAATGTCCCCCCTATTGCCGCCGCAGCGATGAACGCGCCGCCAATCTGCCCCAGGACGTATGCAATCGCGTCGTCCTGCGACATCTTGTTCGACATAAAATTCCCGATGGACACCGCAGGGTTGAGGTGACATCCGGATATGGGTCCCATGATGTGCATCAGGACCATGAGGGTTGCACCGAAGGCGAATGCCCCGCCGAAACCCCCACCAAGCGCGCCGAAAGCAGTGAGTCCTATGAAAACCAGAAAGAAGGTTCCCAGAGCCTCGGCACTGACGGCCTTTGTGTTCGTGTCTTCAAACATAGTGGACACCAAATGTGGNCTGTAGAAGTCACTATTTAACAATTGGGGGTGGTAATTTATAGTTAAATATAGTGTTAGGCCCCACCTTTCTGGAGTTTTAAAGGGCGTTGCAACNCAGGGTGCCAGCGTTGTTAAATGGCTCATTCTGCGTGCGCTCGCAATGATTCCAATTGCGAAGCCGCTGGTAGGCGACGAGGAGCAGCGCGAGGTCGCGCGCGTCNTCTCTTCTGGCTTGCTGGCGCAAGGCCCCGAGGTTGAGGCTTTTGAGCGNGAGTTCGCCGCNTTCTGNGGCACACGGCACGCTCTCGCNACGACCAANGGTACNACTGCGCTGCACCTANCTCTGCTCGCAGCNGGTGTCGGTCCGGGCNATGAGGTCATCACGACCCCCTTCTCGTTTTTTNCGAGCGCATCCAGCATNCGCATGGTGGGCGCGACGCCAGTCTTNGTCGANTTGGAGCCGGATAGCTANANCCTTGACNCCGCTGCGGTNGCGANNGCCATCACACCGCNCACGAAGGCAGTNNTACCGGTCCACCTCTACGGCGANCTGTGCNANATGACNGCGCTCTGCGAGGNGTGCGACGCGGCGCAAGTACCNATTATTGAGGATGCTTGCCAAGCACANGGCGCTGACGCCGGGAACGGTCGTGCGGGGTCACTTGGGCTTGCAGGNTGCTTCAGCTTCTACCCCACAAAAAATATGACTACTGGCGAGGGAGGCATGGTGACAACCAATAACGATGCGGTGGCCGATACGGTAGCGCAGCTGCGNGCGCATGGCCAGGGCGAGCGGTACGAGNATCTGCAGTTGGGATTTAATTANCGTATGACNGATATCGCCGCCGCTATTGGCCGNGTCCAGCTGCGCAAGCTGGACGGCTACAACTCAGCCCGCCGCNCCAATGCGCAGCGCTACAGCGCGGAGCTGGCNGANTGCGTGCAGGTTCCCGAGGCGCGGCGCGGACATGTNTTTCACCAGTACACCATTCAGTCNGATGCGCGCGACGCGCTGCGGGAGCACCTTGCTGCACGCGATATCGGCAGTGGTGTTTACTATCCCTCGCTGCTCTACGAGGCGCGGCCGTTGGCTGAGTTCGCTGCGTCGACACCTAGAGCCGCTTCACTCCCCTCCCGCGTGTTGAGTTTACCGATACATCCTGGCCTTTCTGATGACGACGCTGGTGCAGTTATTGAAGCGATACAGGACTTCGCGCGAACCGCTTAAACCGGGCATCGACTCACCGCTTCCGCGAGGTTCATAGGGTGAGTGAAGAGAGGGCCNANATAGGACAACCAGCGCCTGATTTCGAGGGCAAGGCAGTACGCTGGAACCCTCGCAAGAAAGAATTCGAGTACCCAACGGTAGACCTGGCACAGAACCGCAAGCGCNGTCTCTGGACCGTGCTATTCTTCTATCCTCGTGATTTTTCCGGGCTCTGCCCCACCGAGATCCATGCCTTCAACCGTCGGCTGTCTGACTTTGAACAGGCGGGCGCGCAAGTTATTGGTTGCTCGACCGATTCCAAACAGAGTCACCANGCCTGGATGGAGCGCCCACGCACGCGTGGTGGCATCGACAAGCTGGGCTACCCGCTGCTGGAAGACCCNTCACTGCGTATAAGCCGTGCCTACGGTATCCTCGACGAGCGCGCCGGGATGGCACTCCGCGGCACCTTCATAATCGATGACGAGGGTATTGTGCGCGCCTACTCAGTCTATCCCGCCGGGACTGGCCGCAGCATTGACGAAGTCGTNCGGTTATTGCAGGCACTCCAGACCGGTAAGGCCTGCCCTGCTAGTTGGCGNCCCGGCCGTAAGACCCTCTGATAGCAATGGATTTNGCACACACATCCATGCTGATACAGCGATGATTTTCACCATTGCTGTCATGCTGCTGCTGGTTGGCCTCATTGCCTCCATTTTTTTGTGGCAGAAGTTCTACAACCCAGGTCAACTCTGCGCAAANTGCTACCGTGTGCTCCCATTGGATGTGAGAGATTGCCCGTGGTGCAACGAGCCAGTAGACGAGTAAGAGTGTGCCGGCTAATTCCGCCGCGGCTCCAGGATAATCATCAGTGCCCATCCCGTTACGCCACCCGCAATAAGCCCCGTGATTAGTCGTCGCGGATTGGTAGATTCATAGTCGGTCAGCAGCTGAATGGTTCCGTCGAGGCCGATTGGTACTAGTGCTAGCAGTACCAGCGGTAGCGACAGCTCCGGACGGCGNCGTAAAGCAACAGTAAAGCCTAGGGCAAGGCCGGCAAAGATNCCCAGATCGCGTGCNCAGAACGGCATTTGGTTGTCTGCGTATGCGTAGGAACGCNTTGCCTTCTGGTGGCAGTTGNCNTCNCCCANCCAGTANACCGCCCGNGCNANNGGNTTNATNTCGNCAANCANCTCNNNNTTNTCGACACGCCNAANGAGTANCCNGACAAGNTCGCCGGTCGNTNCCGGNTCNAGNAGNANTGGCCCNCCGGCNACNAGNAGNANCCAGCNCCANAGCANNNCNAGCGCNACNTGCTCNCGGCGCGAGAGNACTGTGACAAACCGTACNACCTGCCAGTTGCTCACGCATCGAACCGNTCACGGTCTCCCAAAAGCAGCAGCAGCGCCGCNAGTGAGAACAAGCTGCCGAACAGGAAGCCCCAGCTTAGGATGCCNGCTACCGCACCGAAGAGTGCCAGNCGGAAATGGCGTTCGAGCAGCGCCGCTGCGCTNCCGAGCAACGCCAGCAGTGCCATTACCGCCATGACTGCCGCCAGCGCCTGAGTGGGGGGCCATGGTCGTAGAACGTGGCTGAGCTGGTCATCGACGTCCTGACCATCGCCCGTCTCAAGCTGTACATCGAGTAGGTTGGTGCCGGCCGGACGTAGGTCAATCAAGGCCGAGTGAGTGCGGTAGCCAGGGCTGAAGAAGGTCACCTTCAGCTCGCCGGAGGCCAGGTTGTGTAGGAAGTAGCGTCCCTCGCCGTCGGTGAAAGTTTGCTGGCCGTCCGCGGCGACGCGCACATCCTCAAGCTGGTTTCCGTCCACGTCAATTACTGAGCCGTAAAGGCTGGCCGTCACCTCGTCGTCCCAAGGAGAATCGTAGCCATTCCACTTGACTGCAGTCGCGGTCGCTGCCAGTAACCCCAGCACTGCGACCGCGAGCAGCAGTAGCCCCGCCAGCTGTGCCCGGCTGCGTGGACCATCGATGACGGATTGCAGCCGTTTGGTATGGTAGGCGGTCGAAAGCTCACCCAGCAGCACCAGCGCGCTAGGCGTCGCCGCCTCTAGCGGGGCAGGTTGCTCATCATCGTCTAGCTCGCCCGTTTCCGGTGCTTCCCCAGCCTCTACTTCTTCGTCATTGGCCGCATCCTCTGGTTCCCCATCAAGTATCTCGTCATCTAGTGGGGCTTCCTCCTCCGCCTCGTCGCCCTCCGGTACTTTATCATTGTCCGGGGCTTCTTCTTCGGTCGCTTCGTACGTGGTTTCTTCTTCAACATCATCGGCCTGTGCTGCTGGGGCAGCTTCCGTTGGGGATTCCTCCTCATCAGGCGTGTTGAAAATATGGTCACAGCTGGGGCAGGTGACTGACTGTCCTGCTTGCCGTTCAGTATCGAAGCGTATGAAGCAGACTGGGCACTCCAACTGCTGCGACACCATCGCTGTGCACCTGCACCCGCGTTAAATAAACGTAGCGACTCGCCCTGCCGTGGGACTGTCCGGCTCGGGGATGGATTTACCGACCGCACTGCTGCTTGGTATGGTGCAGGGACTGACGGAGTGGCTACCAGTTAGCAGCAGTGGCCACCTGGTGATTTTCGAGCACCTTAGTGGTGTGCGTCCTCCACTCTTTTTCAACATTGCGTTGCACCTAGGCACACTATTCGCCGCAGGCTGGCTGCTGCGCGAGGATATNTTGCGGGCGCTGCGCGCTACACCAAGAGCCCTGCGTACGTTCCGCGATGGCACAGCCGATCCCGATGAGCGCACCGTACTGTTGGTGCTGCTGGCTAGCATCCCAACTGCGATTATTGGCTACAGTTTTGACACGTTAGCTACAGGCTGGTTGGGCTCTCTGCGAATCACGGGGGCGGGATTGCTCGTAACCGCCAGCGTGCTTTGGCTCTCGCGTGGGCGTGGCGGCACACACGACACCGCGACCGTGCCATTCACAGTCGGTGCCTGGATGGGACTGGCACAAGGGTTGGCGGTATTGCCGGGACTTTCGCGCTCGGGGCTGACGATTGCAGCCGGGATGGCGGCNGGCATGCGCCCGGTCGCGGCGGCACGACTTTCGTTCCTGATGTCNATGCCCGCTATCATCGGTGCAACTGGCCTNGAATTGTTGCAGGATCGCGAAGGCGCGCTCGCGGGCGTTGCNCCAGNNGAGTTCCTGNTNGGNGTNGCNGCNGCNGCNNTCACNGGATTCTTGGCACTNCGCTGGCTGCTGNNGCTCGTTGAGCAGCGNCGCTTCCACTGGTTCGCACCTTATTGTGGTGTGGTNGGNCTAGCGCTATTAGTGCTTTAGCNGNAGNNGCNGTNANCTNTTGAATNNNGGNGATNNNGATNCANNGNCNTTGTTTCGNNTATCAGNGNNNGNNCGCCAGTGGGAGGNNATTCTAGCTGCCCGGCAGCTCGGTCATGACTATCATCTTGTAGCTGCCTGAGTAGATTAGCTCTCCGAGCAGCCCCTCCATTCCGGAGCCGGAAATAGTAACAGTCCACTCTCCCGGTACCGGTGGCAGCGGTGGTGAATAGCCATCGATTTCTTTCTCGTCCTCACCGAAATAGACTATTTCGAAGCAGGGAGGGTCCCGCTCGTCACGGCACCTCTGTTCCCCATCAGGAGCGCGGAAGGTCAAGTCGAGCGTTCCCGCAGGCCCCTCTTCCGGCTGTCCGCCACCGATAAGCGTGTAGTCTACAGTAATCTCAACCCGTAGCCAAGTAGCGCCGGGAGGCAGCAGGAAGTGGTGGGTATACTCGACCCAGGAGAGGTTCTGCGCTACAGCCCCAATCTGGGCTGGGTCGTCGAGAATCCTCTCGGCGGCGTCCAGCACCGCCCCTTGGTTCTGGTCCGGGTCTGGCGCGAACTGGCCCTCAAAATCGGCTAGCTCCACCTCCTGATAAACCATCTCAGGTTCGGGCACCAGTCGGTCCATCAGCCCGTTCATGGCTGGTACATCGATGCAGCCCGTGGTGGCAAGTAGCAGTGCCACCGCCAGCATCCACTTCATGGGCGCCCCGTGCGGTTCTAGAATTAAAGATTGACGCTGTGGCTATACAGTCTGATTTACTCCCAAACCTAGCAGTCGTTTCCGTCAACTATCTGGCGTGAGCGGCAGATTGATAACCCCGTTATCGCCCTTGCCGCTGTGGAAGCGGAAGAGGCATTGCGTGCAGCTGCGCTGCAGGAGGCGGCCCGGCACGGTTCGGCGCAGCCGAAATCAGTCCTAGGGAAGGTGCTCGGCGCGCACGCTGGTCTGCGGTCGCAGGCGCGCGAACTGGGCACCATTGCAGCGCGTATCGTCACTGAGGTGAACGCACTTTCACCTGCAGAGGTGGCGGCGCAGGCACCCGCGCCCAAACCCCGCAAGGCAACTGGTAGTGGCCATAGTGGGCTCTCACCGCTCGATTCCGACGGTCCTGTAGTTCTACGCTTTGCACCAGGGCCGAGTGGTCCGCTGCATCTGGGCCACTCGCGAGCGGTGGCGCTGAATCATGCCTTCCGTGGAATACACAACGGCAAACTCATCCTGCGGCTGGAGGACACCAACCCAATGGTAGTCGACCCAGCCGCGTATGACCTAATCACTTTAGACATGGAATGGCTCGGTGCAAAGCCTGACGAGATAGTGGTGCAGTCGGATCGCCTCGAAATATACTATGACGATGCCCGTGAGCTACTGTCACGCGATGCAGCCTACGTCTGCCACTGCGACGCTGAAAAGTGGCGCGAGCTGAAGCGCCATAGCACAGCTTGCCCTTGCCGCGACGACAAATCAGCATCACATCTAGCGGCGTTTGAAGCGCTGTTTTCCGGGGGCGATGGAATAGTTGTCGTAAAGACTGACCTCGAAAGCAATAATCCGGCACTGCGTGACTTCGTCGCCCTACGAGTCGTTGAAACGCCGCACCCACGACAGGGCGATGCGTGGCGACTCTGGCCGACCTATAATTTTGCCGTTGCAGTTGACGATTATCGACTCGGTGTGACGCACGTACTGCGCGGCAAGGACCACCTGAACAACACTCTTTGTCAGCAATGGGTCTACCGTCATCTGGACTGGGAAGAGCCGCAGTTCATCCACTACGGCCTGGTCTCGATTCCCGACGCGCTGCTCAAGACCACTGCCATTTGCGAAGGTATCGCCAGTGGCGATTACATTGGCTGGGATGACCCACAGCTCGCGACACTTGTGGCGCTACGACGGCGTGGCTACCAGCCGCAAGCTATCATGGATTACTGGGTAACCGCCGGCGTTAAGGAGTCTGACATCACGCTCTCGTGGCAGAATTTGGAGGCGGCCAACCGCGTGCTTGTTGAGCCAGAGGCGAAACGTCTCTTTTGGGTGCCGGAACCAGTTGAGCTAATCCTCGACGCGTCACAGCCGCTGGAGAAGCATGCGCCGTTTCACCCCGACCGTGCCGAGATGGGCGAGAGGCGTGAAACAGTCAAGCCAGGCGCGACCATCGTGCTGCCGGCAGCTGACGTGGCGCAGCTGACGGAGGGCGACCTGCTTCGGCTCAAGAACTTGTGCAACTGCCGGCTGCGTGACGGCCGGCTCAAGCACGCTGGCGACGACCCGGTCAAGGGCGTGCCAATCGTGCAGTGGTGTGCCGCGGGTGCACCGCTGCAGCTGCTGCGGCCGAACGGCTCGCAGACCGATGGCATCGTAGAGCCGGCGGCCGCCGAAATGGAGGGCGAAGTGGTGCAGTTCGAGCGGGTCGGCTTTGTCAGGCTNGAGCGAAGCCAGGCGCTGTTCCTTCATCGCTGATTTTCCTGACGACCGATATATAAAATTAGGGGCACGCTTTTAACCTCATGCGCCTGCCGTTCCAGCAGGTATAGTATGCCCCCCAAAACCGAGGACTACAAGGCGGAGCAAATTCAGGTCCTGGAAGGGCTTGAGGCGGTACGCAAGCGGCCGGCAATGTACATTGGCTCGACCAGCCGGGACGGCCTCCACCACTTGGTCTACGAGGTGGTCGACAACTCCATTGACGAGGCGATGAACGGCCACTGTGACACCGTTACAGTCGAGCTGCACAAGGATGGCAGTTGTTCAGTGCACGACAACGGCCGTGGCATCCCGGTCGACGAACATCCCCAATACAAGGTGCCGGCGCTGGAAATCGTGATGACCAAGCTGCACGCCGGCGGCAAGTTCGATAGCGACACTTACAAGGTCTCGGGCGGACTGCACGGCGTCGGCGTCTCAGTCGTCAACGGCCTCTCGGAGTGGACACGGGTCGATGTCTACCGCGAGGGAGGCCACTACCGGCAGTCATACCAGCGCGGCGAGGTCAATTCTGGACTGGAGCGGATTAGCGACAGCGACGAGCACGGCACGCTGGTGCACTTCTTGCCTGACACGGAGATTTTCGAGACGACGCAGCTGGAGTACGAGCTTCTGCGCACGCGCTTCCGCGAGCTGGCGTACCTGAATGCCGGCCTGAGCATTTCTATCTCCGAGGAGGGTGGCCGTTCTGAGAGTTTCTGCTTCGAGGGTGGTCTGGCCGAATATGTCAGCTTCTTGAACGATGGCCGCACTACGCTGATGCGCGAGCCCCTCCTCATCACCACTGAGCTGGAGCAGGTGCAAGTCGACGCAGCGCTACAGTGGACTACAGCCTATCGCGAACACATCCACACATTTGCCAACAACATCGCTACTCGTGAGGGTGGTACCCACCTCTCAGGGCTGCGTAGCGCGCTGACGCGCACGCTCAATAACGTCGCGCTGAAGCGCAAGCAATTGAAAGAGAAGGATGCAACGCTCGACGGCAGCGATGTGCGTGAGGGCCTCACCTGCATTCTCTCTATCAAGGTACCCGAGCCGCAGTTCGAGGGGCAGACCAAGACCAAGCTCGGCAATTCCGAGATCAAGGGTATCGTCAACAAGGCCATTGGCGACGGCCTGGCAAATTGGTTCGAGGAGAATCCTTCCGACGCGCAGACCATTATTGCCAAGTGCATCCAGGCGTTCGCTGCACGTGAGGCGGCCAAGAAGGCGCGGGACCTGACCCGCCGCAAAGGGTTGCTGGAGGGCGGTGGCCTGCCAGGGAAGCTGGCCGACTGTCAGTCCCGCGACCCCGCGCTGAGCGAGCTGTTCATCGTCGAGGGTGACTCGGCGGGTGGCACCGCCAAGCAGGGGCGCAATCGCGCGACGCAAGCGATTCTACCGCTGCGTGGGAAAATCCTGAACGTCGAGAAGGCGCGCATCGACAAGATGCTCGCCAACGCCGAAATCCTGGCGCTGATTACCGCCATGGGGTGCAACATCGCGCTCGACGCCAGCGAAGAGGAGAACGGCGAGGAGGTGGGCGGCGAGGAGCTGAACCTGGAGGATGCGCGCTACCACAAGCTGATTATCATGACCGACGCCGACGTTGACGGCGCGCACATCCGGACACTGCTGCTGACGTTCATCTACCGCTACATGCAGCCGCTGATTCACGCCGGCTACGTCTACATCGCGCAGCCACCGCTCTACAAGATTTCCCGCGGCAAGAAGGCGGCGTACGCCTACGACGACCTGCAGCTGGAGCGGCTGCAGGCGGAGTTCGGCGAGAACCACCACATCCAGCGCTACAAGGGACTCGGCGAGATGAACGCCATCCAGCTGTGGGAAACAACGATGGACCCCGAGCGGCGCACGCTGCTACAAGTCACCATTCANGACGCCGAGGATGTAATATGGCCAATGGTTGGCGCCGACGAAATCTTCCGCACCCTCATGGGCGACGATGTCGCACCGCGCCGTGAGTTCATCGAGGCGCACGCGACCGAGGTCAAGAANCTGGATATCTGAAGCAGTTCAGCGATTGGCGCATCCAGTCAAGCCGAGTTGCACAGNCGCTCCATCACGCGCGGAAAATGCTCGGCAAATTGCTCGACCTCAGGTGTTGGCAGCGAGAAGGAGANGCGCACGAAGCGGTCGCCGAATCGCTCCGAGACGTAGTTACCGGCGCGGACGAATACCTGGTGGTTGTAGAGCAGTGCGTCCTGCACTGCCTGTGGCGAAACACCACACTCAGCAATATCGATAACCATCATGCTCGNCGCTGACGNGTATACAGGTAGATAAGCNCCCTCTACTTGATCGACGGCAGCCTTGATGATGGTCTGGTTATGGCGGCAAGTTTCGACGTTACGTGAGAGCCACTCCGGCTTGGTCTCGAGCGCGGCGATTGCGGCGCGCTGNCCGACAATTGAAATCCCAAGGTCGGANACCATGTGACCTGCGATATCGTCAATGAACTCCTGTGGACCGACCAGTGCCCCCACGCGCAGCCCCGCCAGGCCGCAATTCTTGCTCACCGAGTAGGCGATAATAGTGCGTTCTGGCGCGAACTCCGTTGCTAGCGTGTGTTCCGGCGCGAAGTCACGGTANGTAATATCATCGATAATCCACAGGTCATGCTNTNTTGCCAGCTCGCAGAGCGCACGTACCTCATCGCGTGGGTAGGTTGANCCAAGTGGATTGAGTGGGTCAATCAATAGGATACTCTTCGTTTCTGGTGTAATTGCCGCCCTGACCGCCTCCAGATCGAAGCGGCAACTGCCACCGTAAATTGGCAAGTCAGTGCATTCGGCACCACCCAGCTTGGCAAATTTGTGGATGATGAAGTAGGATGGGTCTGACGTAATCATGCGGCTACCTGGCGGCTGCAAGTAGCGCATTAGGCAGTAGAGCGCTTCAGTTCCGCCATTGGTGATGTGCATCCCAGCATCTGGTAATCCCAAATCTTCCAGAATGAGCTCACGCAGTCGCGGNAGTCCCTTCGCGAGTGGATACTTGTTGTACTCGTGACTGGCAGTCGAGCCGCGAATCGCCTGTTCGATGGCAGGATGTGTTGGCAGGTGGTTNGTGTTCTGCGCCATCCAGACAATGTCGTTGCGACTGTGTGCGTACGCGAAGGCCTTACTCATCGCGTCGCGACGTGTCACCCCTTCATTAAAAGTACGCCCAGCACGGGAGGGGTCCGNCTTCATTAAGTGCTTGAGCAACTCAGTGACGTGCGCATTCCTCTGCGATTCTGGTTGCGGTTCATCGGCGTCGAATTCTGGCTGGTAGGGCTGGTACCTTTCCAGATAGGTTTCATCGTTGGTGCGCAAGCGTGGACCAGTACGACTGGATTGCTGGGGCTANCAACGGTCGCACTGCTGACCTCGAGTAGCTTTGTACTGAACCACATTTGCGATTTGGAGACTGACCGGCAGAATCCTCGCAAGGCATTCAGCCTGCTTGTACGAGGGGATATCGCCCCGCTCACGGGCTGGGTGCTCTTCGGCGCACTACAGCTGGTGACACTGACGCTGGCTGCTTTCGTTGGTCGCGAGTTTCTGTTCTGTCTTCTCGGCCTTACAGCGATTTCGCTCGCCTATAATATCGCGCCGCTACGATTGAAAGAACGACCTGGCGTTGACATCGTGGCTAACGGCGTCTCTCTTGGGTTCCTGCTGCCGTTAGCGGGCTGGTCGCTCTCGCAGCCACTGNNGGAGTTTCCGCGGCTATACTTTGCGTCTATAATCTGCTACTTGGTCGCGTTCTACTGCCCTACCATGGCGGTCGACGTCGCAGCGGANCGCGCGGTCGGCACGACCACCTTCGCGACTCGTTTCGGTGCGTTGGCAACGATGCGGCTTTCGTGGATAGCAATGACCTTCGGCGCCGCTATCCTGTTCTGGAGTGGCCTCAGCGACATATTTCCATGGGACCGTAACTTGCTCTGGTGGACCGGCTGGATCCTGGCAATCCAGCCGGTGGTGCACTGGCAGCTGCTGCCGCCAAACNAAGCGCCGGACTACGAAACAGTACGGCGCGGGTCAATCTGCCTCGCCACAATAGCAGCCTTTGCTACGTTGGTTTTTCTCTGGCTATACCTATCCGGCTCGCCGGAACCGCCTTTTAGGCGTTGACGAAGCCAATGACCTTGCGGCATTTCGAGCAGGAGAGCGCAATCACCTGCGCATCTCCCGCGTCCAAGTTGATCGCGCTGAAACGGTAGGTGTTGTCCGGCACGCCAATATCTTTCTTGCAGTGTGGGCACTTCTCTGGCGCGTCGGGGTCAGCCGAGCTACTAAACATAGATCTTGTGCAGGCTGCCGCGTATTTATG
>PCBV01000010.1 GCA_002731905.1 Methanobacteriota archaeon | reverse complement strand
TGACTGCGACCGTCTGCTCCGGCTGGGCGGTCTCAACATAAACTCCATACGGGTCCATCTGCAGCTCGAAATCAGCCGGGAATTCCAGGTCCTGCTGGTTGACAACTGTCGCGCGCACCTGGTAGGTGCCAACACCCTGCTGCTGCTCTGATGGGTGGTTCTCAACGTCGTTGTAATGCCAAGTAAGCCCGGAGTAGTCGATGTAGCCACTNCCATCGCTGCGGGGGGTGACGGTTGCGCTGCCGCTAAAGCGGGGTGTATCNCCAGGCTCGTCCTCGGGGTCGTAAACGTCGACNCGCACTAANTTGATGTCATAGGCGCCGAAAGCATTCAAAGCTGTGCCAGAGAAGAATGCCTTGGCCAATTCAGCCGGCAGGCTTGGTTCAAAGTTACTGGTCACAACACGGTCATCCTCGGAAACGGGAGTGCTGAGGTCCAACGACTCGCTGTCGAGTGAAATTTCGCTCACTGGGTTGNTGACCACTTCCAAGCTGGTTGGNGTGNCNCCNTCGGTGCCGCTGTCAATCCCNATCTTGANANCNGTGCCACCGGTNTTCTGCNCTNGCACCACAAGGNAGCGNCCCTGTTCTATCTCATNNTTCCCATNGGANTCTGGAATTCCNGATTCCCAAGTCAGGTCGAAGTTGTCGTTGTCNTTGGCNCCCGGTTCATCGATGGAGGGGCAGTTAGTGTCAACNGTCATCTCGCCNTTGGCCAAGGTGGTACCGCTCGTTCCCTCACGGTTGCTGGCGTCAATCANCNANAATTCNAGCGTGCTNNCGNCNANCNNANCNTNGNCACAGGCCCACACCCAGGCGTGCGCCGCGACGCCNGNGCGGTACGAGTCCAGCGTCAGGGNAGCNCGCAGGCTCTGGTTCTGGTCATCNGTNAGCGCGAAGTTNAAANCAGNACCACTGNCAATCNNGACNGAGNNGGNATNGCCATTNTNGCCGCTGGGNAGGGTGTGCATATAGCCATCGCCGCCCAGCGCGTACAGATAGAGNTTGATNTTCTCGCTCGCCCTCTCCCGAAGCCATNTGNATGACCGGNAACGGCAGCAGCANGCCCAGCATCAACGCCGCGACCAGAAAAGCGGGGATACGGTTCACGGGTCGATTCGACCGGGTTCGGTGATAAATAGGTTCCGCTTCAAGCTCCGCCGTTGGTTTNCCATTTGCGGACCACGCCCTCCAAGTCTCGAATAAACTCGAAAAGTCGCGTGCGAGCGTGCTGTGGGAGGTTAGTGTCGTTAATCTGCTCCTCCAGTACCGAGATGGTCGAGTAAACTCTCAGGTCCAGCTCATCTTGCGTGTTCAGGAGGTAGGTTTCGAGCGCGCTGCTTACGTTGCCGCGCACGTTGCGCGGGACAGAGGAATCTTCGGTAATCGCCTGACGNATCTCCTGCGACAGGNTGGTAATTGTCTGTTCCATGCTGTNGTCTCCATACGAAGTGGCGTCGCCACCTTGGACCTCACTATAAGACTAATGTCGTTGACGGAGTGCGGCTGGCCGTTACTTCCGCCGTCCTTCTGCGTCAACCTCACCGGCACGNATGTGNGAGGAGCTTACTGGTAGNCCATCCTCCGCCAGNAAGTGTTCCACNTCAATGATTTCCAGCNGTTCAAGTCCTTTCCCAGCGCGGTGCGCGTTAAGTCGTTCCGCNGTTTCACGCGTCTCGGATGTTACAACAATACCNTCNATATCNGCNTTTTCGGCAGGTGGNCCCCACTCCTCGACCANAGGTACGATTTCAATGCGTTNGAGTGCATCCCGCGCAGAGAACCAACTGCGAAGNNCGGCTTCGCGATNTTCGTAGGACGCTAGCTCACGCTCCGTNGGGCGCCTGCTGGCGGCAAACTCGTCGCTGGTGAGGCCAATTATGAGTGACTCACCCACCTCCAGNGCCGCCTCCAGCAACCGTGTATGACCAGCGTGCANAATGTCGAAAGTACCACCGAGACATACAAGCTTCATACCAACCACAAGATGCCGCTTCGTAATACAACTGGCGGCACCCTTATCAGCGCGCTGGATTCGCGCCGAGTATGGGGGAGACAACTCACACTACTCTCGTTGTTGGCGGGATGACTTGTGGAGGCTGCGCTGGTAATGTGCAACGGGCGCTGGAAGCTGTTGTGGGAGTCACCTCAGCCGAAGTAAATCATGTCGAGGGTAACGCCAATGTCGCACACTCAGGCGTCGATAAAAGTGACCTCGAGGCTGCTGTTAGCCGTGCGGGATATTCTGTCGGTGATACAAGCGGGGCTAGCGGGCTTCAGCAGCTCGGCAGTCCACCCACTAGCGCTGCTACAAGCGCTGCCGGTTTCCACTGGGGCGACAGGGCAACTTGGTGGCAATCAGCGAACAACACCAAATGGTGCCTGATTGGGTGTTCAATTGGCGAATTCGGAACTCTCGCCTATTACTCATTTTCAGGCATTACTGCCGATCTCGTGCTGTACTCTAACATGTGGTATTTCTTTGCAATCCTGCCGCTCATCAACGGTCTTGCTACCAGCGTGATGCTTGAAACAATATTGCTTATGCAAGGTCAGATGGATTTCAGTAATGCGCTGTCAACGGCAATGGGAATGTCTTTCATTTCAATGCTGATGATGGAGATAGCAATGGAAATTACCGACCTTCTCTTTACTAGTGGTGAACTCGGACTCATGTACATCGCAATCCCATTCATGCTCATTGTCGGCTTCCTGACTCCGTGGCCCTACAATTACTGGCGCCTGAAGAAGTACGGTCAAGCTTGTCACTAAAGACTGTATTCGAGTTTTTCAGACCTGCTCATGAGGTCCCTAAGACAATCTGGAGTTCAGACACGCCTCTGACATTGAGGCCAAAACCCATAACTTTTCTTTTTCTGGTTATGGGCCTATGGATATTTGGTACAGGAGAGGCAATAATCATTGCGTCAGGAATTGGAGTCAGTCCCTGGACTGTCCTGGCTCAAGGAATTGGTCAACAGACTGGTTTCACAGTAGGTGAATCAACCTTCATCGTCAGCGTCATGGTCCTCTTTATGTGGATTCCACTNCGTGAAACTCCAGGAATCGGNACAATCCTGAACGCCATACTGATTGCTATGGCCATAGACGTGATGGCACCTTTTCTTCCAGAGCCNACNGAAATAGGACCACAAGTNGTACAGACAATTATCGGAATCNTATTNGTGGGGATAGGTAGTGGTTTCTATCTCACTGCCAATCTGGGCCCGGGTCCAAGAGACGGGTGGATGACNGGCATTCAACAAAGATCAGGATGGCNAATTGGNCGGGTTAGNATTGGTATTGAAGTTGNGGTTCTGAGTTTTGGAATAATCCTGGGCGGAACCTTTGGANTAGGTACANTTTTATTCGCAATNGGGATAGGNCCGGNAGTAGCGATGTGTCTAGGTATTGCAGGTCGCTGGAGTGTTTGAATTTGGGATATAAGAGNACGACAGCAAGAGAAAAGTTGAACACGNCCCACAATCTACCGGAAGTGAAACCAGCACCCGAAATATGGGGTGGNGGTACAATGGTAATCCCTCACCCCATGCAAGTAAGGGAGCTGATGAATTCCATTCCTGAAGGCCGGGTTTCCACTCTTGACGAGGTGCGTACCAGTCTGGCTGAGGAAAATGGTGCCGATATCGCATGCCCAATGACTTCAGGGATTTTCACNTCGATTGTAGCTCAGGCATCCCACGAGGACAAGGAAGAACATGGTTCGTTTTCAGTGGCCTATTGGAGGAGCCTGAAGCGNAATGGNGAACTAAATCCAAGGTTTCCAGAAGGAATTGAAGGACAGGCCAAACGTCTCGAAGCCGAAGGGCATTCGATAACATATCGGGGCAAGAAAGCCTTCGTAGATGATTTTGAGAAATATTTGTTCAAATCATCTTGATGCTTCTACCCGCTTGTNCAACTACTGGCACCTCAAGTACGGGCGCAGCGTGCTACTGATGCGAGCTGAGGGNCTAAATTCGCCTTCTTAACACNGCAACTGCAAAGAANCTAATCANCGCAGCTATCAAACCGGGGCCAGGGAGAATNCCTCCGTCCTCTTCAAGCGGCTCAGGCTCGGGTNATACAGGACTGAAGCCTATGGTCNCGCNTTCCTCACTACCATCGAAGTGGAATGTACGGCCGTCATCNTCCACCTCCAGCCCNGTACAATCGNCGCCCTCTGTCAGACAAGAATCGAACTGATATCCCTCTAGCAGCGTGAAGGTGTATGATGTTGGNATTGGCTCGTCATNACCCGGAANAANNANTGNATGNTGTGCAAGGGTGTCATCAGCGCCNTCGAAAGTCGCCACAANANTACCNCCCATCATCANTGGCAGTCCCTCGTTATCGGACAACGGTCCAATTANNTTTGTGGAGAGTNNTNGAANATCGANATNTNCAGGATTTTCTTTANCGATNATTCCATCAAGAAGGACATGGTCNNCCNTGTCTTCACTGTGGTATGCATCATGATCGAAATTCAAGTATGCCTCACAAATCTCTTCTGTAGCGTCTTCATNCTCACANGCTTCTTCAATAATCTCATCAGTACACCCCTCATCATCCGCTCCGTCCTCTAGACAATAGTGTGCTGCTTCTGTACCGCAGTGCTCTGGGTCATAATCTGGGTCTTCAGGATTGCAGTAGCGTCCAATCATAGAACAGAATTCATCGTCGTCGAAAGGACACTGATCACTGCCATCTCCGTTATCTCCTTCGCCGTGATGTTCGCTTGGCAAGTGACAGTGTGTTTCGTAGATTGTTCCGTCCTCACCTTCTTCATTTTCATGATAATCGCCACCAGCGTTGTTACACTCATCCTCAGACATGCCGGTATCATAATTTTCGTCAGAGTCAGGTTGGTTGTACAAACCCATCGCGTCAGCTTGGTAAACCAGAGTACGAATCTCTTCCGCCGCCACGGCAGATGTCGAAGNACCNTCCTCGTATGACTNTGCGACCNCAATCATGTCCATGTAAAGCTGCCAATGAGGNTCGCCGCCAGACCCGTACTCTTCGGCCCACGGCATGTANGCTCTGTCATCTCCTTGCGCTACAACCGGTGCATTAGCATATGACCAATCGTTCGGGGCGGAACCTGGCAATCCAATCACCACGGAGGTGACACCATAGGCATGGAGGGCAATTCTGAGAATGGATTCGCCATCCCACTCATCACACCAATATGAGTGGCAAGTGAAATTACTGTGGTTACCACCGTTATCTAGGCCCGTCCCATCTATCTCGTCCCAATCCGCGATAGTGGAATTCAACATGTAGATTTTTATCCAAAGATCGTCACCCTCACCATCGGTCTCAAATTCTTCGGTGAAATTCACAAAGATACTGCCATCACCGTCCAGACTGACGTTCTGAATCTGCTGGCCTTCATTTACCACGCAGTCATCATAGGTCATGCCTGGAGATGGGGAAAGATAAATTCCATCCCAGCCGAGATAATCGCAGTGACTACCCTGTAGAGTTCCATCCCAGATGTGATTTTCTACTGTGATACCATCTTGGTTCACAATCCTATTCACATAGGAACCCTCTGCGTAAGTGTGACCACCCGCAGTAACAACAACATAGTTTCCCTCAGTCAATTCGACTTCAAGGCGGCTATAATCGCAAACGGATTTCCCCTCCTCAACTACAGGGCAATCCTGACCATTCCCCTCCGATACACGATTGGAGCTTAGGAGATTGTCGCCTGTATCATCGGGATTGAAGCTGTACTCGTACAGGTACAGGGACATATCAGTNCCANNNCAATCATCCGGAACTTCGCCGTCATTGTCGTAACAAATGTAGTGGGCAGATACTATAGAACCATTGAGACCATCTTCACCNACGGTGAATTGATAGGTATCAAAGAGGGGGAAGTTCTGACGGCTATAGTCATGGGATTCATGATGGTCTGACTTAAGTTCCATCATTGGACTATCACCAGGCCCGCACGGCGCTTGGCAGATTGAACCNNNAATCGTACCACCGATGACCTGGAGATNGGGAATGGCGTGGANATAGNTTCCATTTTCTGAGTAGATACCACAATCAAGTTCGTCTGAATCATCTTCTCCATCCTCGTNCTCATCGGTCCACTCGTTGTAACAACGGGCGGCAGTTAGAAGCGAGTAGTCGCCTGTAGGAAGGTTCCCTTCCCAGTAATTGNTGCATTCTACATTAAGCTCGTTAGTCCCGGTGTATTGACANTGTTCCTCTCCGATACCGGCGATGAGGTTACTTGTATTATCTGGATCCTGCAAGTGTCCGCTGTACAAGTACACGCGACCGCCCCAAGGGAAGGAATACAAATTGGGGTAGATGCTGTGGTAGCCTGCATCCTCAGCACCGATGGTGAAAGTTTGGATGTCGTAAAGCCATACCTCATCGTCATCGTCACCNGGNCCNTCAGANNTGTNAAAAAGTGACATTACGNCAGCCATGAACTCGTCCGGNCNGANATCTNCATCCTCATACGCGAAAAAAGTGTCGAAAAANTCCATNNNCTCGTCACCTGTATAGCAGAAATCGTAAGGGTNCTCNTCACCACATATGTCATACATCGTTCTAAAACATCCGAGGATAGGACNTCCTCCCTCGCCTTCNAAACAATCTCTCAGGTCATCGCATTGTTCATCACTCAGACCGGNGGGGCAGCCATCTTCACCATGGTCGCCATCATCCGATTCCATCTCTATCATTTCAATCCAGTGATTGAAACATGCCTCGGTAATCTCATCATCACTGGTTCCNATCATGTCGCCACACATCCATGCAATCCCCTGACGCATTTCATCGGACGATGTGGCTGGCATCTCGGCCGTTANTGAAACNGNCCATTCATCCAGAGCTATCATGTCAACANCCACATCAATGGATTCGGGGNCTCCANCATCTTCGCCNTCATNATCATCCGAGTCCATTGCTCCAACATTNTATGTTGGAATTACGACGAAAGCNCTCATGGNCATCATGAGNANNACAGCTAGCGCAGAAAATCTGGCTTTGCTCATATATTNCNAGGCTGTATCAGGTTATATAATCATGATGGTTTCAATCAATTAAGGCAGGATGGTGCCTGATTCTCAGGGAAGAACACTTTAGCCGGGGGCTGGTAACGCCATATGGANGATAANCTNCGAGCAGCGNTNCCGCTGCTGATACCAGGNTGNGGGTGCTACNTCGGTGCAGCTCTGGGCTGGACTGCGGGCGCTGCTTCTAGCTCGGCGATAATGCTGTGGCTGTTTTCGCTGTATCCTCTACTTGTACTGGTCGGNGCAGGGCTGCTTGCTGCTGGGTGGATACGGTGGAAGCAGTGATGNCAGTTCTATCGGTCTCGGTGCTGCGGCGCTGGCGCAACTGTTAAAGACGTGTTCGCGAAACCCNTGGNATGCGCCTGCTGCCACTGTTTGCGCTGTTGCTGCTGGTTCCAGCGGCAGCAGCTGAAGTGAACCATAACCCACATGAGGTTGATGAGGGAAATACGTTCATGGCNTGGATTGACGCCGACGAAATCTACGAAGANGTGAAATTCTACGTCTGTACGCTGGAGGATCCCTATACCTGCTATCCACCGCAAAAGGTNGCGCGCGAAGATGCTGANTCGAATGGCGACGNGACCTACCGCTACAGCTTCTCACATCAGGTTGGCGATGGNGTCTATCCTGGCTACCGTTACGAACTTATCGAGGGCGATAACGAGACCAAGGCACCNGCCGAGGGTGAAAGCTATCCTGGGCTTACAATCGAGGATATGCAGGGNAGTTACTANGTGCGAGTGGACCGCAANGCCACACCACCTGCCGAAGAAGACGANGGNCTGCCAGCAGTTGCACTNCCAGTAGCTGCNATCGCTGTGGCGTGGGTCGCNCGAAGGCACTGAANNCCNGAACAGCCGTAATATCACCCCCATCTGCGTCACCCTGTGAACCCGGGCGACCTGCTNCTGCACCTGAACCCGTTGCTTCTGCTAGCGTCGTTGGCTGCCGGGGCGCTACACTTGCGCGACAGCGACCCTGAAAAGCGACTGCTACAGCGCGTCTCGCTGGGGCTATTGCTGGGATCGCTGACTGCCAGCCTGCTGCTTCTCGCCTCCTACTTCTACCGCACGGCGCTAGAGTTCGAGTATGTTACCGACTACTCAGCGGTCGAGCTACCGCTGCGCTACAAACTGGCCGGTGTCTGGGCCGGCCGCGACGGGACACTGCTAATCTGGTGCTGGGCNNCCGCNCTGGCNCTCAACTGGGAGCTNTGGCGCGGAAGCGGGGCANGTGAAGGCACGCATCCCCNCAGTGATGCGGACCAGCAGCGGCTACTGGTGCTCTTTGCGTCGGGCATCCTGCTNGCGCTNGNNNCCATCCAANTGGCGATTAATCCCTTCACGCACTCNGACCCTGTTCCGACCGAGGGNCGCGGGCTGAACCCGCTNCTGCAATCACCCTGGATGACNATACATCCNCCAATCGTCTTCACCGCTTTTGGNTTTGCAGTACTACTCTACGCAGCAGGGCTGGCGGCNCTTGCAGCGCACGGCNACGNGTGGCTCGATGTGGGNCGCCGNTGGGGGCGCTGGTTCTGGNTNTTGACTGCNAGTACACTGACNATGGGNGGCTACTGGGCCTACACCACACTCGGCTGGGGCGGATTCTGGGCGTGGGATCCNGTCGAGACNTCGGGACTGCTGCCGTGGCTAGCATGCACTACGTTCCTGCATGCNGCNGTGATGGGGAAGCGCAAACACCAGTACTCACTGCTGGGGCCACTGCTGGCGATGATTGTACTGGTGCTNGTACTGCTCGAGTCGTTCGTTACGCGCGGCGGCATCTGGCTCTCGGTACACGCCTTCCTGCCTACGCAGAGTGAGAGCGCTGTACAGCGGTTCCTGACCGTGATGGCTGACGACACATCAGTCAAGGGACTGGTGCTGCTGCTGAGTGGCTGTCTGACAGCAACCGGCTTCTCAACGGTACGCGCCTATTTGCGCGCTCCAGCGACCGAGCCACGGCAGCGTGAAAAACTCGATGAGTGGCTTGACGAGGATACTACCTTCTTCGGGGCAATCTACACCCAGCTGCTCATCCTGACTGTCGCGCTAGTGCTACTACTAATGGGAGTTAACGGCTACCTGCCCGGTTTCGTCTTCGAGACCCGGCTGGCGCTGTTCGTCGCGCTGCTGGCGGCGTTGTTCTCCATCTACACACTCCAGCGCTGGTACGAACCGCGACTGCTGCTATCATACTGTATTGCCGCCGCTGTCGCTAGCGCCATCTTGGGGTTCCTATTGCTCGGCGCGCGCCCTGGCTCCTGGATGGCTGGTGCAGCACTGCCGTGGGCGCTGCTGGCGGGCTGGGCGACATTGCGCTACCTCTGGAGCTACCGCGGGAAGCCACTGTTACCACGCCTACGCGCGTGGGGACCGTACATTGCGCACTTGGGCATTATCCTAGTCGCGCTTGGCTACGGCATTTCTTACGGGCTCGACCAAGTTGAGACGGTCGAACTAGAGGAGGGCAGCACGACAAAGGCAGCCGGCTTCACGGTCACACTCGATGATGTCGTAATGCGTTCCGGCGATGAGAGCCGGCTAGAAGCGCAGTTCCGGCTGCACCGTGGTGACGCGCTGGTGGTCGACGGTACAGCGGCACAGGTTAATTCGGCCGGAACCACTGAGTGGCGCACGCTCATTTACCTAGAGCACCACCTGACCCGCGATATCTATGTCACACTGGACGATGCAGTCCCCGGTGAGGGTGATGAACTCAGCAGTGCCACACTCACGGTAAGGCAAATCCCCGGCATCATGCTGGTGTGGACCGGAGCGCTGCTCACCACCGGCGGTATGGCACTAACAATGTTCACCGACTGGGCACCGGGGAAACAGTGGCTACGTAAATTTAATTCCTGACGATTAGTATTTAAATAATTCGGGTGCCGAGCCACCGGCGTTGTCGTCCTGGCAGAGCGCCCGCTGCCACACTCCTTCTCCGCCCCGCTACCCATCCGAGCGTCGGAAGTCCACGGTGGGGCTGCTCCCTTCCGGGCCTGACCCGTTTCCCGTGGTGAAGGCCCGCAGCCTGCCCTCCGGCAGACCACGTTGACCGCCTGCGACCCCGGAGGACAGGACTTCACGGTCGGATTGCGGATTGGGCGACCCACTGGGTGCGCCGCCGCCGGCTGTCGCCCCCCCTAAAGGCGGTTGAGGGTCACAGGGTACGTCTAGCTCCCCGGCCAAGCTCAGCCTGCCCTCTCGTCAGGACGACTATTTGGAGGTTTGCATCCCGAAAACACGCTTTAGACCACGCGCAGAGCCCCGAAANAGCTTCTCAGTCCAGGTCTCCTGTTCGCCNCTGAACTGCTTCATAATCGCATTNCCNTANGGCTCAATTGTCTCGCTTGCAACNGCTGCGTANCCGTGCTCATGGATNTCGGCCAACGTATCGCCGTAGTAGCCCAGAATNTTCTCGTAGAGCATCTTGCCCGCCACTTGCGGAGCAGCNACGGCAACCCCAGCCGCCTGCTTAGCNCGCGCGGTCGCCTGTAGNGTCATNACNCCCCCNAGTTCNAGNAACGATTGTCCNTCNNCNGTCGCCGTNTCTANGAAATCCTGCATGACNGTNGCNACNTCATCGGTNACGCCCTCCGCCGCACGGCCCGTGTTTGAGAGTAGTTCNCCAATCGAATTCCGGATTTCGTCGATGTTCTCCATCACTTCCTTACGAGAGAGCGGCGGCACGTCAATGTTCTTCGCNAAACTGGCGGTTGTGCGCTCGAGNCCATCAAGCAGCTCTTGTAGCGAACCNGGTTCGCTATCAGCGTCAAGGTAACCCTTTGTGACCATCTCCGCGTGGAGGCGATTCAGATACGCCTGCCCGCCCTTGACTGAATCAGCAAAGAACGCGAAGACCCATAGCGGAGAAATATGGACCGTCGCAANGCCGACACCCTCAATGGCATTACCGAGCAGCTTGCGCGTCGCGTAGTCGNCGCCGAGCCCATCGTCCTTGTAGAGTCCTTCGACACCGCCAACGTTTTCGACGGCGAAGCGCAGGATATTGCCGACGAACAGGTTGTAGCTGGTAGTNTCCTTGACGAAGTCTGGAACAACTAAGTCAGTGGTCTCCTTCAGCATCCCACCAAGCAACCCTGTGAGACCGCGCAGATAGCGTTCCGGAAGCGATATTGTGTAGAGTGCCCCCTCCAACAGCACCTCTCCCGCGCGGCGCAGCGGTTCAGGCATTCACAGTCCGGCCGCCGATAATCACGGTCTCGACGTGGTTGATGCCGAAGTGGTAGGTCAGGTGGCGGTAGTCGGGNACGTTGCAGACAAGCAGGTCGGCGCGCCAGCCCGGGGCAATCGCGCCGCGGTTGCTACGCCCCAATGCCAGGGCACCATTGAGCGTCGCAGCCGTCAGTGCCTCACNCGGCTTCAGCCCCATACGGAAGACCGCCAGCTGCATCACCATCTGCATCGACTCGGTGTAGCAGTTGGGGTTGCAGTCGGTTGCAAGCGCCAAGGGCAATCCCGCGGCGANCATCTTGCGCGCTGGCGCGAACTCGGATGAGAGCAGCGCCAGCGGCGTGCCGGGAAGCAGNATACCANTGACACCTGCATCACGCAATGCCTCAATGGTNNCCATGCTCGAGCCGGACAGGTGATCNGCCGACGCNACCTTCAGTTCGGCGCCNAGCGTGCCGCCACCAGTATCGCCGAACTCGTCGGCATGAATNCGCAGACCCATGCCCGCCTCGCGTGCTGCTTCCAGCAAGCGACGCGATTCATTGATGGTAAAGGCACCCTCCTCGCAAAAGACGTCACAGTATTCTGCNAGCTCGGCCGCCTCAGGCAGCATCTGCTCAATCTGTTCGANGTATTCACTGCGACTTGAATCGGGAGGGAATGCATGTGCGCCCATAAACGTCGAGACGACCTCAGCCAATCCCTGCTCGCCGAGCCAGCGGGCAACGCGTAGCTGCTTCAGTTCGTCCTCGCGTTGAAGCCCGTAACCAGATTTTATCTCAATCGTTGTGGTGCCGCAGCGCGTCGCGTTGCGCAGCCGCTGTAGTGACTCCTCACGCAGCTCTTCCTCACTCGCCGCACGAGTCTCCTTGACCGTGCGCAGGATACCGCCGCCATCAGCCAGAATGTCCTGGTAGGAGCGCCCCTGAAGCCTCCACTCTAGTTCGTGCTCGCGCGAGCCGGACCACACCAAATGGGTGTGTGGATCGACAAAACCAGGCACAACAACCTTACCGCGCGCGTCAATGACCTCTGCATCGGGGTAGTCCAGCTTGCGCCCCACCTCGACGATACGGCCGTTGTGGATTGCTACGTCACTACGAGTGTGAAGCTCAACGCGNCCCATCATGTCGCCTGTTAGTGGTGAATCAGACGCTGGGGGCGTGACTACCTGCGCTGCCCCCTTCAGCAACAGCATGGACGCCCAGAGCGCGAAGCCATAAAGCCCGCTGGCGCTACCNCACGGATGCTCGAGATGNCGCTGTTCCGTGACTCACCTAAGGCGATTTTCGCCGACTTGGAGCGNCGCGGGCTAGACCGCAAAATAGCAGAGCAGGTGATTGAGAAAGATAATGTGTGGCGCACGCTCATTGACGAGGGCAATAAACTGCGTAGCGACCGCAACCGCGTCTCGCGCGAAATCGGCGCCGCCAAGAAAGCAGACNGCGATGCGGCACAACTGTTGAAACAGATGAAAGNGCTCAAGCTACGACTACCGCAGCTCGAGCAGGAAACTGCCAATGCGCTAGCGGAACGAGATGCTGCACGCATGCGCGTCCCCAACCTGCTGGACGAGGCGGTCCCACAAGGCGACGGCCCCGATGGAAACGTNGAGCTGNCGCAGCACGGCGAGCGACCGGAATTCGGTTTCAAGCCACGATCGCACAACGANCTGCTCGAAACACTGGCAGGCGCCGACCTCGAACGTGCTGCTAAGGTTGCTGGGCGGCGCTTCTACTACCTATGTGGAGGACTTGCACGTCTTGAGCTAGCACTCATCAACTATGCGGTCGAACTGTTGGCGGAGCGCGGCTACGAACCGGTGGTGCCACCCTTCGTGATGAACCGTAAGGCGTACGAAGGCGTCGTCGACCTGAACGACTTCGAAGACGTAATGTACAAAATCGAGGAACATGACTTGTACCTGATTGCCACCTCGGAGCATCCNCTAACGGCCCGCTTCCGCGACGAAATCCTCGAACCCGGAGCTTTACCGTTGCGTTACTGCGGNCTCTCGACCAACTTCCGACGCGAGGTAGGTGCGCACGGCCTCTCTGACAGGGGNATCTGGCGAGTGCACCAATTCGCGAAAGTAGAACAGGTCGTCATCTGCAAACCCGATGATTCTGCGGCANTGCACCAAGAACTTCTACAGAACGCNGTTGACCTCTTCCAAGGACTGGGACTACCGTTCCGCGTTGTTGAAATGTGCACCGGCGANATCGGCACTATCGCCGCGCGCAAGTTCGACCTGGAAGCATGGATGCCATCTGTAGGNGAATGGAAGGAGGTAGTAAGCGCCAGTAATTGCACCGCGTATCAAGCGCTCCGCCTGAANATGCGCTACCGTGTCCCTGACGGGACAGCGTGGCCGCACACGCTCAATGCCACTGGTATTGCCACTACGCGCACGCTGGCTGCCATCCTCGAAAACTGCCAGCAACCNGACGGANCGNTTGCAATCCCGCGNCCGCTGCGCAAGTGGATGGGCGGGTTGAAGGCNCTANCGCCGGCATGAGCGTCGCGCTGCTGCCAGGGCGCTTCCAGCCCTTCCACCGTGGCCACGTTGCGATTGCGCAGGCNGTAGTCACTGACGGCCACGAACTAATNGTGATNATTGGCTCGGCNCANGANGNGGTAACNTGGGANAACCCTTTCTCNGCAAGTGAGCGACGCGAGATGNTNAGNGCCGGACTAGCANNAGCCAATCTCGAGCCCAAGGCAATTNTAGCAGTNGANGACGTCAACNANNACNACCGCTGGGTANCNCACACCATTGCACAGCTACCGCCTTTCGACTACGTNTATTCTGCCAACTCACTNGTNCAGCGTCTTTTCCGCGAGGCTNATTATTCCGTCACNGCAGTCNANTTGCAGAACCGCCAGGTGTGGGAGGGCGCCGCCATCCGTCNGGCCTTGGCCGCCGATGAGGCATGGGAAGCGGCGCTGCAGCCAGAAATAGTGGTGTTGGTACGCCGATTTGGCGGCCCGGAACGGCTACGGGAGCTGGCACCAGAATAGCCTCGTGGCTATCGAATATAGACATATAANCAGTAGCTAGGTCCGATTCAGTCNACCTTGANCTTTGTNCCCTGTGGTTTTTCCGACTCCTGCTTCTTGAGCACGAGGTCTAGGATGCCNTTGGTGTAGGTCGCTTTCGCTGAGTCTGGAATAATCTTTGATTTTAGCGGAAGCTGCTTGAAGTAATTCCGCGCGTCGGTCTCGACCTTGATTGTTACTTCCTTCTCGGTAGCATCAATATCTATATCGGCCTTCGAGACACCAGGAAGCTCAACAGTGATGGCGACTTCGTCTTCGGTTTCATTGGTGTCGGTCAACGGCTCGCGACTGGTCGTCTCGACCGTTGCCTTGTTGGTCTTAGGACCGAAGAGACCATCACTGGTGTTACCGAACTCCTCGAACTGCGGTCGGCCGTCGGGGCCAGTGCGCATGCTGAAACCCCAGACGAAAGGTGACTTGCGGTCTGCCTCGGGCAAGTTGCCTTCGGCTGCGTCGCGCATCATCTCATCCATCGTCCTGCGCATGCGCCTGAACTCGGCGTCCAGACTGCCAAACAAGTCGTCGAGGTTCCAGTCCTGACTGAACCAGTCATCGGGATTGTGTCTGCGGGTCATCTTTTGCTCCAGTATACAACCTGAAGTTGTAAACCTTATGTCACCTACCCAGATATAAAAGTTTGGCCGGAGCTGAAATTACTCAAATTCCATCTCCTCTTCTTCGAGGGGCTGCGCCTTGACAATCACTGGCTGCGCTGCAACTGGTTCGACCGCGACCGCCTCCGCCACTACTGGTTGCGCTACTACTGGTTGCGCTACCACTGGTTGCGCTATCACTGGTTGTGCCTCAACCGGCACCGGTGCAGCCGCTACTGCCTGCGCCGCGACTGGCTGGACGGCGACCGGTGCAGCCGCTACAGCCTCGACAACTGCTGGTTGAACAGCTTCCACCGGTGAAACTGCGGGTATGGCAGCAACCTGCCTAGGCTCGGTAGCCACTGGCCCGACGGCTGCAACAGCGGCAGGCGCTGCCTCGAGTGGAGCTGTAGTTACAGCTGCTACCGGCCCAGTCGCGGCGGCCGCCACCGCTGGGAGCTCCACATCCGCTCCAGGCTCGTCATCATCATCGTCATCATCATCGCTGCGTGACAGGTACCAATAACCCCCACCAGCGATTCCAGCGAACAGCAGCGCCATAATTCCGTAGAGGAACAGGTTGGAGCTTGTCACTTCGGACGCCGCAGTGGCAGTGACTGTGAAAGTGTGCTTCTCAGATATGCGCTTGTGCTCCTGATTAACCATCCACACCTCNAGAACGTAGTCGCCCGCCTCGCCATTAGCCGGCACTGTGATTTCCAGCGTCACTTGCTCGGTGCCTAGCAGCAGCAGCATCACCTGCGGTGAGTCGCCAGTGATGGGCGAGCCCTCGCGGTNGACGAATGATACCCAGCCCACAGCTGGAGCGTCGGCGGTGGTCAGACCNCTCACAGNGAAGTAGACCTGTAGTGGTGGGCCAGAATTGGCAACAATAAGCGTGTGGTGCGCGGAACCAGACTGCTCGGCTNAGAGCTGCAGGTTGGATGTGCCCAGGTTCAGGCTCCCGCTCTGCTCTAGCCGCAGGTCTAGGTCGGCTCGTTCGACCTCGTTACCGCTACCGCTAGCCTCGATTGTCACAACTCCGGTACTGCCAAGGAAATCTTCCATAACCGCAATCTGTACTANCATCTGCTCCGATCCACCAGGAGCGACACTGGAGACGTAAGAGGGCTGTACTGTAGCGCTGAAGGCTCCTACTGGAGACACAAGCGTTTGCAAGCTGAAGTCGTTATTCTGGTTGCCCTGATTAGTCAGAGTTAGCGTCACTGTAACCGGTGCACGGTCGCGAATCAGGTAGTAGGTGCCGTCCCAGTCNTCATTGGGNTCGGCAANCAGGCTGAAACTCCAGTCAGCCGGCGGGACGACCACACTNGTGCTAAATTCCAGACTGTCGTGGATGCCGGAGTCNCTGTCAGCGACCGCGGTGAGNCGGGTCCCGTCCGGGTCACCGTTNCCAGCGTCATCGGGCGCGGTAATGGTTAGCTTGACAGTCTGCGACTGGCCAGCTTCNAGACTCAGAGCACTTGTGTCCAAAGCCGCGTCCCAGCCTGGCACGGTCAGCTCAGTGCTGAAACGGAAAGTGTCATCGCCATTACCGGTGTTGGTGGCGGTGACACTATAGACGCGTGAGCCGCCCGGTGCCACGGTCCCAGTGGTGCTACCGCTCAGTTCAATGTCCGGCACNGGCGCGACGTAAAGCGAGGTGCTGAAGCTAAAATCCCAGCCTACCTCACTGAGCATGTCACTGAAGCTCAGGTGCAGGTTGTAGTCGTTATCACCAGGCGGGACCTCTTGGCCATCGTACGACCAGACAAACTTCACCACCAGCCGCGAGTCTTCGTCAGTGATGCGGTCAGTGGTCGCATCCCACTGTGAAGCGCCGGCCGGCCCCATGCGCAGTGTATATGCCTGTTTCTCCTCCGGCAGCCACTCGGCACCAAAAGCATCCTCGACTAAGGTGTGAACCGCCACCTGCCGCGCCGCACTATCGTGTGCTGGATTACCGTCCAAAGTGGCGCGGACGTGGTCAACCAGTAACACGAGATGGCCGTCGTANTTATCCTCGCTGGTAGAGCCGTAGCGCAGCTCGGGGTTGGCTTCCGGGCTCAGTGGCGGCGGTTGGCCACTGTAGCTCCAGCGGCTCTCAATACGCAGCTTAAAACCGGATGTGGGGAAAGTTTGTGCAGGCAGGCTACCACTGCCGGAGAGCTCAACATCGCCGTTCATTGAAACTTGTTCGTTGGATGTCTCGAACTGGTCGACTATCTCNCCATTGACCAGCAGGCTGAACTGTAGCTGNATATTGATNTCGGCTGAGGAGTGCGCAACTACTTCGCCAGTCCAGGTTCCCGAGGCATTAGCCTCGAACTCCAGCACGGGCGACGCCCATTCCGCCACCTCGATGTAGGATGCTCCGGGGGTGTTGTTGACCGGTGCCCGGCTGTAGATCTCCGAACCTGGGGTCAACGGGTCCAACTCGCCATCGGACTGGCTGTCGGCGTCTCCTTTTAGGTAGAGTGCGGCCTCCACCTCAGCTGCATCAGTTTCTCCCGCCAGCGCTGCTGCTACCAGTAGCGCTAGCAATAGCGTCAGACAGTGCCTTGCAGCCACGCCCCCCGCGAGACTAGCTTCCATATTTAAGTTGCCTCAATCATCGTCGCCGTGGTGCCAGATGCTATCACCGATGTAGTGCAGCGTCTTCACCGCCTTTCCACGTGTTGTTGCAACCATGGCCGCGCCGTCTAGTAGAGCCTCACCTATAGCAAGCGGTCGCTGGTGANTCTCGTCGCGCACCCAGACCAAATCGCCTGACNCTATTATCTCGTCAGTCCCATTGATTCCGGCCGCCATCACATTGGCACCGTTACGAAGGAACGGGACTGCGCCCATATCCACCTGCACCCAGCCGCCTGGCGGAGTCACTTCAAGCAGGCCGCGTACCGAGAGGTGCCATCTCTCACCCCACTCAAGCGCAATGACATGGCCGTCGCNCAGCAGAGCCTGTCCATTGGGGGACTGCGCCAGTTCCACCTCGCCGGGGCGGTAGCTGAATTCTAGNCTATGAACTGCTTCCAATGCCCTGTTCAGCGCGCGCACCTCGCGCTTGTTNACCGGGTGGCGGCGACGAATGTGAAACTGTNCCATGCGACCTTAANGACAGGGGGGTCTTTTAGCACCCCCTGCTGGGCACACGATGCGCATCGCAGTCATGGGTACTGGCTACGTCGGGCTAGTCACCGGCGCCACCTTTGCTGCCGCCGGTCACGACGTNGTCTGCCTTGATATCCTGCCCGAGCGAGTAGNAGCGCTCAACACGGGCNAGTGCCCGATTTTCGAGCCAGGACTGCCCGAGCTCCTGAAAGCTGGGCTGGCGTCCGGGAAGCTGCGCGGCTCGGGCGAGATGACTGCGGAGATTGCGGCCGCAGACCTCACCTTTGTCTGTGTCGGCACCCCATCACGCGAAGACGGCTCAATGGACATGGNGCAAGTCAAGTCAGCNGCAGCAACCATCGGCAACGCGCTCGACAGGGGCGAGCGCGAGCATGTAATCGTTGTGAAATCAACCGTCCTGCCGCGGACGACCGAAGAGCTGGTGCTGCCGCAAGTACTCAAGCACAGCGGGCGCGACCGCGCCAGTCTAGGCTTCGCGATGAACCCAGAGTTCCTGCGTGAAGGCACGGCTGTGTCGGACGCACTCAATCCTGACCGTATCGTTATCGGCACCGCGGATGAGTTGGCCCTGACACTGCTGCGGGAACTGTACGGCAACGTAAAGTGTCCGATGCTTGAGTGCGACCCCCGCACGGCAGAAATGGTGAAATATGCCAGCAACGCGTTCCTCGCTGCGAAGTTATCCTACGCCAACGAGGTCTCGAACCTGTGCGAGGCATGGGGCATTGACTTCGCCACCGTCGCGGAGGGAATGGGGCTCGACGACCGGATTTCGCCTCGCTTCCTGCGCGCTGGTGCGGGATTCGGCGGCTCCTGCTTTCCTAAGGACGTCAANGCTCTGCTCNCTGCCGCTGCGGCCGAAAAACTGCCAGCAGCGATGCTTGACGCTACGCTTGCAGTCAATGANTCGCAACCGCTACTGCTAGTGAANTGGGTTCGTGACGCACTAGGCTCGCTAAAGGGGAGGCGAGTCGCNCTGCTCGGTCTGGCATTCAAGCCAGATACTGACGACGTNCGCGAGGCGCGCGCCGTAGTAGTAGCACGTGCGCTGCTCGATGAGGGGGCGAGCGTTATCGGCTGCGACCCGCAAGCGGCCGCCAATTTTAGCGCGCTGTGCAGCATCGAAATTGCCGCCTCCGCGGAAGCGGCGCTCGACAACGCCGACTGCGCCATCCTAATGACAGAGTGGCCCGAGTATGCTATGCTTGCCCCAGCCACCTTCAAGGAGCGCATGGCACGCCCGCTAGTGCTTGATGGCCGACGTGCGTTGGATGCCAANGCGTTGCGTGATGCGGGCATCGAGTATCGCGCTATTGGGCTCGGCAGGAGCGAGTAAATTCTTTAATAAGCGACCCAAGTCCGCCGTCTCTCTGCGGTCATGTGCCGCGGATTTTGGTGAAACAGCATGAGCAAGGGTACAGCNTCTTTCGGCAAGCGGCAGAAGAAGACCCACATCCTGTGCCGACGCTGTGGCCGTCACGCTTACCACGTTCGCAAGAAGCGCTGTGCCGCTTGCGGNTTTGGCGACTCCGCGCGCCTGCGCAGCTACAGCTGGGCCAAGTCACACTGATGCCCNTGCGGGAGGCGTGCGGCGTCGTTGGTATTTCCACTACAACACCAGCGTTGCACAACCTGCTGATTGGCCTCAGAGCACTTCAGCACCGTGGGCAGGAATCGGCCGGCGTCNCGCTCTTCGACGGCGAACACCTGACGCGGCGCGGGATGGGACTGGTCGCGGAAGCACTCACCAACTTCGAGACGCGCTTCCACGACGCCGTGACCGGCATCGGCCATGTACGCTACTCGACGGCAGGAGGCTCCTCGCTGCGTAACGCGCAGCCAATCACCGCCAGCTTTGCGACTGGGGAATTGAGCCTGGCGCACAACGGCACCATCTCCAACCAGCAGGAGCTGCGCGAGCACTGGGAAACCGAGGGNGCNGCGTTCATGTCGGACACCGACTCGGAAATCATCGTGCGGCTAATTGCGCACCGGCTGCCGCACGCNGGCTCGATGATCGGTGCCATCCGCGAGGCGATGGGGCGCATGGTCGGCAGCTACTCGATTGCGATGCTACATAACNACGAGCTCTTCGCCTTCCGCGACCCGCTCGGCATCAANCCGCTCTGCCTCGGCGANCTGCCCGACGGCCATATNGTTGCATCGGANAGTGTCGCGCTCGATGCGATAGGCGCCACGTTTGTGCGAGACATCACGCCGGGCGAGATTGTCCAGCTGACGCCGANCGGCGTCGTTTCGCACCCGCCCCCGAGCGGCGGCGAGCACGCCTTCTGCATGTTCGAGTACGTCTACTTCGCGCGTCCTGATTCGCGCATGGACGGGACGCTTGCATACTCTGTCCGCCAGGAACTGGGACGGCAGCTGTGGCNAGAACATCCGGTCGAGGCCGANCTTGTAGTGCCAGTACCCGATTCCGGAATTGCCCACGCACTCGGCTTCGCTGAAGCAGCGGGAATTCCGTACCGCGAGGGGCTCATCAAGAACCGCTACGTCTGGCGTTCGTTCATTCAGCCCCATGACGCGCAACGCAAGGCGACCATCAACGAGAAGCTTAATCCAATACGCGAGTTTCTGGAAGGGAAAAGGGTAGTACTGATTGACGATTCTATTGTGCGTGGCAACACCTCGCGCCGCATTGTCGCGCGGGTTCGCGAGGCGGGCGCCAAGGAAGTGCACCTGCGGGTTGGCTGCCCACCTATTATCTCGCCCTGCTACCTCGGTATCGACATGCCCAGCCGGGAGGAATTCATCGCCCCCGGCAAGAGCATGAAAGAAATTACGCGTGACGTTGGCGCCGATTCTGTTGCTTATATATCAATCGATGGACTGGTGCGCGCGGTTGGCAAGCCACACNANGAACTCTGCCTCGGCTGTATCAACGAGGAATATCCGGTCCCAATTCCAGGTGAGAGGGTGCGTGGGCAGGCAACGCTGGAAGAATTCGAAGCATAAACAGACTGTTTTGCATGCTGATACTCACTTCCATAGGAAAAACGTGTCACCGCCATCACGGACTGCGGTAACGCTGCCGTTCCACTTTGCCGGCGCGCGTGCCTCAACCGTACGCAGCGTGAACGGGTCAAGCAGCTGCAACTCACGGCTGCGCCGGCTCACAACCTGCCCCTCGCGCTCCTCCTCCAGTCGGCGCGCCGCCTCTAGCTCAGAGAGCTTCGGCTTCCAATCTGGCCGCGTTTCCGAAGCGCAGTGGAGCCGAGCGCGTTGCCGCTCGATGGCAGCGACGCGCCAGACCACACCATCGTGGATTACGGCATCTTCCGCCAGGACTGGTGGCAGGCGCACGCCGAACGTGTGGCGCAGCAGATCACGACCTTCGCGACGGCCAACCAGCGACGAGCTTTCCTTGACTTCGCCACCTAGTGCCAGCAGCAGCGCACGCGACAGTGCCCGTGCACGGTCAGTCGACGAGAGCTGAAAGTCGTGCCCACCACGCACTGGCCCGTCCTCAGTGGCAAAGAACTCTGGTGCACCCTCCTCGAGTGCAGCGTGGACGCGAGCGACCGCTGCCTTCAGCACCACCTGACGGGGAGTCCGCAGCTGGAGCGTNGCCTCGTAGTATCCTCCCGCNTGNCGCGAACAGCTGGTGCAGGCACGGAACTCGAGCAGAATATCACGCTCGAATTGCTGCTCGAGCGCAACGCCATCGAGCGTGCCACTCGCGCTNCCGCTGGCGCGAAAGCGGTGAGGGTCGAGCTTGCGCAGCTCGAACTCGAGCTGGTTCCCCNNCAAACCATTCGCCCANGAAGGCGCCCCACGCAGCGCTGCCTCAGCCGCGTCCACCGACGAGTCGTGCAGCTCCCAGCCGCCAGGCACTTCACGCGCCGAACAGTGGCGGCAGCAGATGAACTGCACCGCCTGCGGGAGCTCGGCCGGGCTATAGGCGGCGGCGAAACAAGCGTGGCACATGCTTCGCGCGAGCGGCGGCGAAGCGCCGCATTTCAGACATTGCTGCACGGCGCGGCAGCGACGGCCAGTTATGCTATTTGCGCGACGCACNCTTCTTAAGCGACCGGAAGCTGCGTNGCCTCACGGTGAGAGAGATGGTGAANGTATTCCCCCCCCCGAAAGCAACTTCGGAACGGGCACACATTTCCAGCCTTGATNCGTACCAGAAACTCTACGGCGAATCAGTCAGCGACCCCGAAGGCTTCTGGGCCGAACAGGCGCAGCGTATTAGCTGGTCNCGCAAGTGGGACCGCGTACGTAACTGCGACTACCGCACAGCGAAAATCGCGTGGTTCGAGGGGGGNAAGCTCAACGCCTGCTACAACTGCGTCGACCGCCACGTGGAAGCCGGCCACGGTGATGCAAATGCCATTGTCTGGGAAGGTAACGACCCCGACGAGAGCCGCAGCTTCAGTTACACCGAGCTGCACACCGAGGTGCAGCGCGCCGCCAACGCACTCAAGGTATTGGGCATCGGNAAGGGTGACCGCGTCTGCATCTACCTGCAGATGGTGCCCGAGCTTGCCATTGCAATGCTGGCGTGTGCACGGATTGGCGCAGTGCATTCCATNGTCTTCGGCGCCTTCTCAGCCGAAAGCCTGATTTCGCGCATCAANGATTCCGAGTGNAAACTGATTATCACGCAGGATACTGGTGTGCGCGGCACCAAGCNGGATATCCCAATGAAGGCAAACGCCGACATGGCANTCACGCANACTCCAAGCATCGAACACATGCTGGTGGTGCGNCGCACTGGTGGCACGGTCGCAATGGCCGACGGGCGCGATGTCTGGTGGCACAATGCTCTCGGCACCGCTGACGCCGAGTGTGCACCGGAGCCGATGGATGCCGAGGATCCACTCTTTATTCTCTACACTTCCGGCAGTACCGGCAAGCCGAAAGGAGTTTTGCACACCACTGGCGGCTATCTGGTATACGTAGCNACGAGTCACCACTACATCTTCGACTACCATCCCGGCGACATCTACTGGTGCACAGCTGACATCGGTTGGATTACTGGCCACTCCTACATTATCTATGGACCGCTCGCCAACCGCGCCGTGACACTTATGTTCGAGGGGGTGCCCAACTACCCCGATTTTGGCCGCTTCTGGCAGGTGGTCGCCAAACATCNCGTTAACATATTCTACACTGCGCCNACCGCGCTGCGCGCGCTGATGAAAGAGGGTGATACGTGGCCNCAGCAGCACGACCGCTCCAGCCTACGATTGCTCGGGACCGTTGGCGAGCCTATCAAGAAGCCGGAATGGATGTGGTATCGCGAAACCATCGGGGAGGGACGCTGCCCGATTGTCGATACCTGGTGGCAGACAGAAACAGGCGGCATTCTGATTACACCACTGCCTGGAGNCACCCCGACAAAGCCCGGCAGCGCCACACTNCCCTTCTTCGGCATAAAACCAGCTCTAGTAAACGACGAGGGTGATCTGCTCGAGGGCAATGACGTCAGTGGCAACCTCTGTATTGAGGAGTCGTGGCCGGGACAGATGCGCACCATCTATGGTGATCAGCAAAGATTTTTCGATACTTACTTCGCGCGCTTCCCAGGCAGGTATTTTTCGGGAGATGGGTGTCGCCGCGACAAGGACGGTTACTACTGGATTACCGGTCGTGTCGACGACGTGATTATTGTCAGCGGCCACAATTTAGGCACGGCGGAAATAGAGGGGGCCATCGGTGGCCATTCCGCGGTCGCCGAGGCTGCTGTCGTCGGNTATCCGCATGACATCAAAGGACAGGGNATCTACGCCTTCGTAACACTGCGCACTGGGCAAGAGCCAACCGACTCAACACAGACAGAAATCGTGAAACAAGTACGCGCAAATATTGGGCCGCACGCGGCACCCGNAAAAATTCAGTTCACGGATGGTCTCCCCAAAACACGCAGCGGCAAAATCATGCGCCGTATCCTCCGGAATATTGCTAGNGGTGNCGTCAGCGACCTGGGTGATACCAGCACGCTGGCANANCCNGCGGTCGTGAAGTCNCTTGTTGAAGGAAGNGTCTAGGATGCCGGCGCGACCATCCGTTCTGGGTCGAGNAATTCGCGCAGCTCCTGCTCAGGCAAGTCAGTGAGCTCCAGCGCTTCTTCCAGCACGGTNCGGCCGGAAGCGTGCGCCGCCTTGGCNATCTTCGCAGCCTGCTCNTAGCCGANCGCGGGTGCGAGCGCAGTGGCCAGCATAAGTCCNGACTGGAGTAGCTCCGGTCCACGGTCGGTCGCCTCCAGGCNAGCAATACACTTCTCNCGGAAGATGGTCGCGGAAGCGGCAAGCAACTGGATGGCCTGCAACAAATTGTGTGATGCAAGTGGCAGCATCGTATTCAGTTCCAAGTAGCCGCCCTGTGCTGCCTGTAGAAGTGCAGTGTCGCAGGCAATCGCCTGCGCCGACGCCTGGATGACAGCCTCAGGGATTACGGGATTGACCTTGCCCGGCATGATGGAGGAGCCGGGTTGCACTGATGGCAGCTTCAGCTCCGCCAAACCACAGCGTGGACCAGAGCCGAGCCAGCGAATATCGTTGGCGATCTTCTGCAACGCCACCGCCAGGCAGCGTAACGATCCACTCAGTGAGAGTACTCCGTCGAGCGATGACTGCGCCAGGAAGTGGTTGTCAGTCTCATGAACGTCAATTCCCGCCAACTGTGATAGCTCCTCGCACGCCAGACCCGCGAACTCAGGGTGGGTGTTGACGCCAGTGCCGACCGCAGTGCCACCCAACGCCAGCGGCGTTAGCTCATCCTGCGCCACCAGCAACCGGTCGAGCGCCCGCTCGGCAAGGCCAGCATAGCCCTGGAACTCCTGCCCCAGCCGGATGGGAGTAGCGTCCATCAGGTGCGTACGGCCGGTCTTGATGACATCATGAAAGTCCGTCGCTTTCTCTTCAAGCGCCTTCTGTAGCGCCAGCAACGCTGGCAGCAGCAGCCCATGCAACTCGAACATTGCCGACAGGTGCAGTGCGGTCGGAACAACATCATTGGAGCTCTGTCCCAAGTTAACGTGGTCATTCGGATGTACTCTAGCATCAAGCGATTCACTTGCCAGCCGGGCAATGACCTCGTTGGCATTCATATTGCTTGAAGTCCCAGAACCAGTCTGGAACACGTCAATTGGGAAGTGATCATCATGCTCGCCGTTCGCAACAGCCAGTGCAGCCTGCACTACTGCTTCCGCCGTCTTAACATCGAGAAGTCCCAACTTTCGATTAGCGCGTGCAGCAGCTATCTTGATGTAGCCCAGAGCGCGGATGAAGCTGCGACCCATGCGCAGGCCGCTAACTGGGAANTTTAACACGGCGCGTTGCGTCGAAGCACCCCACAATGCANCGCGNGGNACCTCCATCTCACCCATTGTGTCCTTCTCGACGNGCGTGTAAGGATNAGCTGGTAATGCACCCACCTGTCCGGACACATTTTCTACTCTAGCTGCTGAAAGTGCACCAACTGCAGCGCGTAACTGCTCGCGACGGTGAGCAGGGCACTGGAACAGACCATATTCGGGNAAGCGGACATGCCCCTCGCCCAAGTCAGCAAGCAACTGGCCCAGCACGGCNGTGAGTGAAAGGCCGTCGTAGCACGAATCNGCATAGCCCTGTAGCTGCTGGTGCACTTCCTTCGTGACNCGTATCGACGTGTAATCTTGCATAAGCAATCCTAGNCAGCACCATATAAAAATGTATGCATTATGTATTATTATGCAATATGCATACAAAAATCAGGGTGCATCAGTCGGATCCCATCCAGTTCGCAGATTCTGGTCGAGNGAATTGAGCTTGTGCATATCCTCAGCGGCAATCTCAAAGTCAAAGACACGCGCNTTTTCCTCGATTCGAGCCGGAGTAACAGATTTNGGGATNGTCACAACTTGGAGNTCCANGCACCAGCGCAGCAGCAGCTGCGCCGGTGTGCGGCTGTAGTTTGCNGAGATTTCACTTAAATANGGGTCGTCGAGTTTNAGACCCTTAGTGAGTGGACTGTAGGATTCGAGCTGGATGCCATGGCTGCGGCAGTAATCAAGCAGCTNGACCTGAAAGGTGTAGGGTGAGAACTCGACCTGGTTAACCGCGGGCACAANGCTGCACTCTGCGAGCAGCTCTTCCAGATGGCGCACNGTATAGTTGCTGACACCAATGGCACGACACTTGCCTTCCTCAAANAGTTGCTCCAGCGCNCTCCACGACTCGCTGCGCAGTNCTTCCACNGGCCAGTGGATAAGATACANATCGANGAAGTCGAGCNCCAGNCGGTTCAGGCTCGCATCGCACGCCGCCAGTGTCTTTTCGAAACCCTGNTCNCCGTTCCAGAGCTTGGTAGTCACGAACAATTCGCTGCGCGGGACACTGCTCTCGCGCAGTGCATCACCAACNGCANGNTCGTTACGGTATACACGAGCCGTATCTATGTGCCGGTATCCTGTCTCAAGNGCGTGCAGCACCGCGTCGTGTGTCTCCTGACCGGGCTCGGNCTGGAAAACNCCAAGACCCAATNCNGGAATCTCNACNCCATTGTTGAGNATNAAGCNTGAAGCCAAATCCATACTGCCNAGTGCGGCACCGCTATTTGGGTCTAGCCTGTCAGTCTCCTANCCTTCCAAAACCAGCTCCAGCANCGNATCGTGCAGCATACCGTTNCTGGCGATGCATCCNNCACTGTCANNGNCCCANANGNCNCCNGTNANNTCGCNNATACATCCGCCCGCCTCTACAACCATTANGATTCCGGCCGCGATATCCCAGACTTTTGCACCTGAGACCACGTAGCCGTCATACCTGCCCGCCGCAACATAGGCAATGTCGAGGGCAGCGGAACCTGTCCGACGCGTAGCGCGCGAAATAGAGGACAGTTTGTCCCAAGTTGAGGCTATCCGCTGATAACCTGCCCCCTCGCGATTATAAGGGAAACCGGTTACGAACATACCATTTACGAATTCTGTGTTCTTGCTCACGGATAACTTACGACGTAGGCCTCCCGATTCAAGCCATGCACCCTCACCTCGTGCAGCCAGAAAAAGTTCATCAGTAAAGGGGTTGGCAGTAGCACCGGCAATGATTTCCCCCTCATCCAACAGAGCCAGCGTGCTACAGCAATGCGGAACTGCATGCACGAAATTGGTNGTCCCATCNATTGGATCTACNACCCANGTCCTGCTNCCNGAACGTTCAGTTCCCTCTTCTGCCCGGATACCATCCTGCGGNCGTTCTCTTTCAAGCACNTCAATGACTATCGCCTCCGTAGCNCGATCAGTTTCTGTCACAAGATCGACCGGNCCCTTCAGCTCGACCTGCTGTGGATNACCAAAACCGGCGTGGATNGCCTTAGCACCCGCCTTNGCNGCGGCAGCNGCCACCTCNATNTCGNTCAGCGACACAGGTGCCTGACGACGCCTTCGAACAGCAGNCGTCCGTCGCCCGGCCCAGCCGGGTCGCGNCCNNTGCNNGNCCAGTCGGAATGCTGCCAGCCGTGGAAAACCCGNTCGGGGTGTGGCATCATNCCNAGTACATTACCGCGNGGATTGGTGATTCCGGCAATGTCTCCNGGCGCACCGTTGGGNTTCCAGGGNTAGCCAGCGCNGGTCTTGCCTTCCGGGTCGCAGTAACGGAAAGCCACTTGTCCGGACTGCTCCAAGGCATTAAGTCGAGCCTCAGGCAATTGCAGCTTCCCTTCTGCGTGCGCGTTCGGGACCGCAATTACCTGCCCCGGCTCGTAGTGCGACGTGAAAGGGCTGTCACCGTTACCCTCGACACGCAACATCACCGTGCGNCACTCGAAACGATCNGAGTCGTTGGTGTGNANCACNGCCTGCGGANCTTNACTNAGGCCATCCGGNGTGCCNGGCAGTGCGCCAGTCTCGACAAGGATCTGGAAGCCNTTGCAAACTCCNAAAACTGGNGCTCCAGAATTTATATANTCNTCGAGTGNGNCATGNAANCCTGCNCGCAGNCGCGCNGCGAAGATGGCNCCTGCNCGTACGTAGTCGCCNGCGGAGAAGCCACCTGGGATGAANAGNGCGTCNTAGTCTGCCAGCTGGCGGTGNGGTTNTGCCTCGGCCAGNAGCTGNTTCANGTGCACCNGCTCNGTNTTGCAGCCNAGCTGGCTGAACGCCGCTGCAGCCTCGTCNTCGCAGTTGGTACCNTCGATGCGCAACACTGCNACNTTGAGTTCNTGCGGGGAGGTCATCGCCCNCCGATGCCCGGAGCCGTAAAAAGCTAGTCCAGTCCGGGNAAGAAAATNGGAATTTCNCGTTCNGCGCTCTGCACCGAGTCGGAACCGTGGACAACGTTCTCGTCTATNGCNAGTCCAAAGTCACCGCGGATGGTNCCTGGTGCNGCATCNGNNGGATTNGTCGCNCCAATCAGCTTACGTACCAGCGCNACTGCTCCCGANCCTTCCCANACNGTCACAANCACCGGNCCAGAATGGANGTAGGTGAGNAGGCTGTCNTAGAACNGCTTGCCCNCGTGTTCNGNGTAAAGCGCCCCGGACTGTGCTTTGTTCACAACGAGCTGTTGCTTGGNGACCATCCGNAGGCTCGCATCNTCTAGGCGCTGNAGNATGNGCTCGNCCAGTCCGCGNCGNACCGCGTCCGGCTTNAGCATGANGAAGGTNCGTTCGNTCATTTCTTCGCTTTGCGAGACTTNCCGGTCCACCCGGTNCGNCCTGGAACGCGCTTCAGNTCGACTAGGTTCNTGCGGCACTTGGAACTACAGAAGTCCATGGTCTGGCCGGTCTTGCGCACATAAAGCATNCCTGTTCCGGGNAGAATGCGTTTGCCGCAAAAAGAACAGTTTCGCAGTTCCGCCATACTTACCTCTTGCGATCCAGAGCTTTCGCTTCACGCGAAGAGTCCATCAGCAGTAGCATATCGCCGACCTCGATTGGNCCCAGAACATTGCGACGGATGATGCGNCCCCGGTCGTTGCCGTCGAGTACNCGCACCTTGACTGAACTGGCCTCTCCGCGCATGCCAGTACGGCCCAACACCTCGACTACCTGTGCAGGGATGCCCTCGATCATGCCTTCTGCGCTGAGGCAATTGCCTTGGTGACTTCGGTCAATGATGCCTTTTTNTTGCCAATATTGGAGACCGCTACTGCAGCGGTCGGCACTTTTAGTCCAGACGCCTTNCCCANCTCTTCCTTCGANGGGACNTAGGTGTAAGGGATATCCTTCTCCGCGCATAGCATTGGCATGTGCGCNAGNATCTCGGGNGGACTGATGTCGAGCGCCATCACGACCAGCTTGGCCTGACTGCGCTCGACCCGCTTNGTCACTTCGTTAGCACCCTTGTGGATTTTGCCAGTGTCACGCGCGGCCTCGACGGCCAGGTACGCCTTCTCGCTTAGCTCCTTGGGAGCCTCATAGGTTACGTAAATCGGGTTTGCCATACTTCCTCCTTCAGACCGAAGTCCTCATTATTCACNGGGGCTGCGCGCTACGAAACGGGGTCTATTTAAGCATCCCCGGATGCGCCGCNCGTGGCNCTGACCGTCTACACCACTGTCCCTGANGAGGATACCGCCGAAAANCTGGCGCACGGTGNGCTTGAGGCNGGTCTGGCGGCATGTGTCAACTTCTGGCCGGTGCGTACGATGTACCNCTGGGAAGGTGANCTGCGCGACGANACNGAGCANTTGCTNCTGCTAAAGTGTGGGCGCGAGAAATGGCCTCGGCTGGAGCAGTTCATCAAGGAAAATCACCCCTATTCTCTGCCCGCCATCGTCGCGCTGCCGTGGGAGGCTGCGCACACACCCTACCGAGACTGGGTGTGTGAGTCATGAGTAACTATGATGTCATCGTCTGCGGAGGTGGGCCAAGCGGTTCTACCACCGCTTTCTACGCTGCAAAGGCAGGATTGCGTGTCGCACTGGTTGACCGTGCCAAGTTCCCACGCGACAAGGCATGTGGNGGGTTACTGACGCCGCGTGTCCTGAGTGAACTGCCTGAACTGGCGCCCTATATCGANCCAATCATCGAGTGTCCCTCGCAAGATGTGCAGCTCTACTCACCGTCAATGAAATACCGCATCGACTTTGACTTCGGGTCCAACACTCCCTGGAACATCCGGCGTGAGGTGTTCGACAATGCATTGCTAGAAGCCGCGCGCGANGCCGGTGCCGAGATATTCACAGATACCAGAGTCAGCGACGTTCAGTTCAACGGCGGCGTTAAGGTCTCAACGACCAAGGGCGACCTGCGGGCGCAGATGGCCATCGGTGCAATGGGTCCTAACGACAAACTAGCGCAAATGGTACGCAAAACTCGAGGAGTTCGACCCTGGAATGATGGGGAAATTGGCACTGCGCTGATGTGGGAGCCTGATGTTGGTCGTGAATTCATGGAACGGGCATACGGCCAGAAAAGGTCGCTACTGGTCCACTTCCGGCCGGCTGGTATNGAGGGCTACGGGTGGGTCTTCCCGAAGGACACCACCCTGAACATTGGCTTTGGAGGTTACAACCGCACCATCAAGTCCATCAATGTGCGCGAAATATGGATGAACTACCTGGAACTACTGCGAAAAGACGGTTACTTCCCCAAGAAAGACCCGGACCCGCCAGTGAAAGGTGCGCCGCTGCCGCTCNNTGGCCCNCTGCGTGCGACNACGATGGAACGGACACTGATTGTCGGNGACTCGGCCGGGATGGTCTCACCACTATCTGGCGAGGGCATCTACTACGGCATGCACGCTGGCAAACTGGCGGTCGANACCATCCAGCAGGCACTNGCGAGTGGTGACTTTTCACAACNGGCNCTCGACAGCTACCACCGGGCATGGTATCGTACTTTCGGGCAAGAGCTGAAGGACCTCNCTTTCTTTGCCAAACTNGCACTGAAATTCCCGGAGCGGATGGTCTACTATGGCACCCGTGACCAGCAGACGTGCGAAATCTTTGCAGACNTATTTCTGGGAGTGACACCNGGNGGACTCGGTAANCGGCGTCCGATTGCGCGTACACTGCGCAACATAATTCGCTACCCTTACTTCGGCTGGGGCTGAAGATTTCCTGCGGGTTGCAGCACCCGCCGAGTCGCCGTGAGATGCTCTCCGAACTTGTCCAGNCCCTCACTAATCAATGCAGGTGCATGGTCGCGCTGGTATGCCTTGAGTGCAGCGCGATCGCGCAACCGGTAGTGAATAGTCCAGCGTATCTTGTCGGCGTCGCTGCCGTCGGACGCCGTATCGCGCTCAAGCCACTCGGCACCAAGGAAGCCATCNATCTCAAGAATATGTGCGACGTGCGGCCGCAGCCACGCCGCGTATTCATCAGCTGAGTCAGGGNCGACNGTGAGATTGACCTCGTAGATTATCATGCGGCGAATATCCGCTCGACTATCCAAGCCGCGTCGAATGGCATAAGGTCCTCGTAGTCCTGCCCAATGCCAACAAAAGCTATAGGGCGGCCGATGGCATTCGCAATCGAGAGAGCGGCGCCACCCTTAGCATCGACGTCCAATTTGGTTAGGATGACTGCATCAATTCCGACCGTCGCGTGGAATTGCCTCGCCTGCTCGACCGCATCGTTGCCAGCGAGCGCATCGCCGACAAAAATTATTAAGTCGGGCTTTGCGACGCGCTGGATTTTAGCCATCTCATCCATCAGATTGGTATTAGTCTGCATCCGACCTGCAGTATCTATCAGCACCACGTCGCGGTGCTTTGCCCTGGCATGAGCGACGGCGTCGAACGCGACTGCAGCTGGGTCGCCGCCCGTCTGATGTGCGATGAACTTGCACCCCAGCCTGTTGGCGTGAACCTCCAGCTGCTCGATAGCGCCCGCACGGAACGTGTCAGCTGCCGCAAACACGACGCTACGCCCCTGCGTCTGTAGCCAGTGCGCCAGTCGCGCTATGGTCGTTGTTTTTCCAGTACCATTTACGCCGACGAAAGCGACCACCAATGGGCTGGCATTCTGTACTAACAAACGCTGTGGGTCGAAACTCTCGAGCGAGAGCAGCTCGACGAGGCTCGCCTTGAGCGCTTTCTCGATGGTTGGTGAGATTTCTCCCCGCGAGGCGACACGTAGGCCGACTAGCCGCTGTTGCAGCTTCACTTTCAGAGCCTTGACCGCCTCCATCGCAACGTCGCTCTCGAGCAACGCCAGCTCCAGTTCCCACATCACATTCTCGAGATGCTTTTCTTGGATGACNGCGCCCTTCTCGCGCTCCTCGGGGCGGTAGGCTTCGTAGCTCAGATCAAGTTGTGGCTCAATTTCCGCTTCCGCTTGCTTACTGGCGCGCCGGAAGCGATCACGCAATGACTTGAACATCACCTACCTCCTGGAATCAGGAAGTCTGAGCCGCTATCCTTTACTGCCTCGGCCTGCGCGTAGAGCACCTCGGCGCGCTGGCGCAGTTGCGCATGCTGATTCTGTAGCTGCGCCAGTGACTCGTGGTAGTTGCGTGTCGCCTTTTCTACTTCCTCCAGCCGTGTCTGTAGCCGTTCCAACGCCTCATCTANCGAAGCTTCCATGTAAACTCGCGAGCCGAGCCCAGTCAGCACCCGTTCCTTGGAACCGAGGGTCGCAAAAAGTGATGTGTTGTAACCAACAGGAACAAGCATCTCGNGCCCTTCAGACTCCTGCCGCAACCCGTCTAGGCTGGTGCGTGCCTGCCAGATTTCAGTTCGCACGGTGGCCAGCGTTTCCAGCTGCGCTTCCCATGCGTGTATCTGCTGCTCGACTTGGGCCAACGTGTCGACCAACTGCTGCAGTTCCGTCTCGTTATCGGACACGCGGCGCCATCCCCCCCCGGATTAAAGCGCGACGTCGGCGTCGTGCTTCAATTTNCGACGGGGNACCGCAGCTATTATATCCTCAAGCCACTGGAACCAAGCGGCTGTCGAAGGCTCTGCCGACACATGAAGTGGAGTGCAAACGGCCGCNNAAATGACGCCTCTAGGGTCCCCNCCNGATTCNTGATGGATGGGACAACCCAGGCGTCGCACACGTCNCCCGGTCAGGGTCAGGGCCCGGACTAATGATGGTGCCCGTTACGACCGGGGGACACCCTTTTTAGGGAATCCTGCTCCATCACAATCCTGTGCCGGAAGTGCTCTTCAATGACGGTGTTGCAACTNCCTGAAAATCACGCAATCTCCCGGGAAATCAGGAATTCCGGGGACTACTATAGAATTGCCAACTACCTGAATTATGGTACGGCNCCCGTCTGCATAAAAAAAATTCACGATGACACTGCCGAGGGCATTAGCGTTGATNTCCCCGCTCTGACTGGCACGGACTGGCCACCATGGTACGGAAAACTGAGACGTGCATGGCTGCAGGCGAAGCGGGAAAAGCTAGTTGAGAACCTCATTGTGCATGGAAGCTATGGTGACTGGACCTGCACCAGTTACAGTGACCTCGATTTGACCCTGCTCCTTGAGGACACGCTGCTTCAAGCTCCACGACGGATGACCAGACTGCGCAAGTGGTTGCGGAATGAGCTGTTGCCGGTGGTGCTGTCGGTAGACCCTCTGCAACATCATGGACCATTCTTTCTGTGGCAGAATCTGACAGATAATTATCCCGAAGACATCCTTCCGGTCACAGCGTACCGGCATGCATGGGCAATGGAACCGGTCGAGCTCTGTTTCCAGCCCTTGCCTTTCCCGGATTACCGGAGGCATGCAGCGCTCAGGACAGCAAACCGTCTCAACGAAGCTGTAAGCTATTTCAACCGGGGATTCACCATGTATTCCATGAAAAGGTATCTCAGTAACCTGATGCTNATCCCGACACTCTACTGCGGCGATGCAGGAACGCCGATGTTCAAGGCACAATCATTCAATCCTTTCTACAAGGAATTCGGTCCAGCTGCCCTTCCCATCAGGGCTGCTAGTGCGCTCCGGCAAGANTGGCCACCTGCCCCGGACAGGACCTTCAGGGCTGCGCAACTGGGCTGCCGGGTAAAGGGAGGGCTGGAACTGGTAAGGCAGTTATATCACGATGATAGTGTCAAGAATGTTCTGACCCATGAAATAATGCCTCATACAGTCGTGCTGGCCAGAGAGCTGGTCAGGAGACAGGGCGATGCTGATCGTTAATCAGCCCCGGTTCCTGCCNATGGAGGCCTATGAGGACGAGCTGGAGCGCTATCTGCAGAGGGTGAACGGGGTCCGGGGCCTACTTTCGGTCATGACTATGGGATCTGTCGGGGCCCCGGGTCTGTCCGACCTGGACATTATCTGCGTCGTGGAAGAGCAGGTGCGGGTCAGAGAAATACCCGGGCTCGATATCTCGGCTAGAGCCAGAGAAAGAGGGATATTCATCCATGGACCGATAGTAGTGCCAAAATCTCTGCTTGGAGAACTAAATTACATCTTCCCAATTAGCACCCTACAGGACCGCTGGGGTGAACCTCTGGCGCAGATGGTAAAGCCCCCCGCTGAAGAGGAGCAGGCTGCGCTTGCTCTGGTGTACCTNGTCGATTTCACCCTCAGTCGCCTGCTCCAGCACAGTATNGTAAAGACTAGTGGAGTTCTTGACAAGCGGGGCTGGCTTACCAGATTATGGTCACTGACGCATTCCGAGAAACTCTGCAACAGCGCCGGTATTGTCCTGCAGCCCCACTGGGTCCGGCTGCTGCGAGACATACGGAGCGTGCGGGACCGGTGGAATTCGGGAGATNGCTGCAGCGACAGCCAATTCCTGAACCTCTATCGGCGACTTGAGATGGTCCACCGACAGCTGCTGTCTGCGACGCTGAAGAGGGAAGCGTTACTGCTTGAAATCCCAGTGCCCNGGGGGCCGGTCAGGTTCAAAANGGGCTTTCGCCGCGTAATCTGCCGGAAAGAGGCGGGAGTCCCACTGGTAGTTCATCATCCGGCTAGTATGTGGAGTTCGGTAACCAAGATAAATTATCACACTATCCACGCTCCCCCNGAGTATGCCCTCCGGCTGGCGCACTACGGCTTCGGTACTCCGGAAACCGAACNTCTCTCAAATAAAGTTCATGGTGAAATCCTCAAAAAACGGGCCGGGCTGGTGAAAGAACATGTTTCATTCCTGAACCGTTCGAGAATCATGTTTTCCCTGCGGGGAAATCTGGGACTGCCCGTCGGTCGTGAATCTCCGGTCTTTACATTGCTGCACCGAGCAGCCTGGATGATGCTGAGAACTTATGCCCATTCCCGGTAAGCCCTCAACACCCGGAGTGCGACCTGGTCTGGATTGTGGTGCTTCAGGACAAATTGTCTTCCGGCAACGCCAATCCGCTTCCGNCTTTCCGGCGCCGCGATAAGGNGCTGCAGCACTCCCGCCAGTTCGGTGGGTGAAGCAGGTATCACCGGCAGTTCAGACTCCTCGTACAGGCCAGGGTTCAGGGTACATACTACCGGCCTGCCCAGAGCCATGGCCTCGATTGAAAGGACCCCGTAGATGCCGAAGCGGGGATTGACCCAGTCCACCACAATATCAGCCTGTTGCAGCGCTGCGATGGTTTCTTGGTNGGTGCAATTCTCCACCANCCGAAAGTCAAACTCAATGTCACGCTGTCGCAGTTCTGCAACAGCGGCCAGGACCGCCTCCGTGTTCTTCACTTCCCGGTCGGTGGGGACATGGACCAGTAACGGCCGCTCGCTGGCTGGTGGCGCGGTTCGTGGCAGCTGCTCCAGTAGCACGGGGTTGGGAATCCACTCAGCGGCTGGCACCCAAGACAGCAGATCAGGAGTACTGACGAAACGATGCCGGCTCAGGCGACTGGCAAGCCAAGGATACTGTTGTTCTCTTACCTCACTACCGTGATGNTGTAGAAACACCGGCTTGCCCAGCCCCACCGCCCAGATTAGCAGGTCGCGGTAACCTCGACTAATAGGAGCGCCGTGGTAGTGGAGCAAGTCACAACTCCGCACCAGCCCTAGCAGTTCTCGCCCCACGCTATACTTCCCGGACAGAGTGGAAGTATCATAGCTGGTCAGATCCACATCATAGTAGTGATGCCAGTGGCGAGAATGGGTCAGAACCACCGTTGCTTCCACCCCTAGTCGCCGCTGAGCCTGGGCCAGCACCCAACCTACTTTGGCAGGACTGTTCAGGTGCAGCACCCGCATACATTGACATAGAGGATTGCTCTTTAAACGCCTCTATTGTGGAAACCCATGGAAGCACTACACCAGCACGGCTTGTGCCACCTGCTGGCGGTTGCCGGGATTCCCGGNTACGCAGCACCGCAGTTGGAACCGCAACCGGCATACGCGGGCGCGGGGCGGCTAACAGTCGTGGACGGGTGCCACCTCGCCGACGGGGTGTGGTCGCCCGCTGAGGCGGCCGGCTGGTGGCTGGCGCGCTGTGAAGAACTCTCCGGNCCACACGACGAATATGGGCGCTGGGATCCGACAGGCAGCCTTAGCTGGGAGCTGCGGCATACGCCGNCGCTCGACCGCTGGGCGCGCGAGCTGCTGCCGCTTGCCGAGGCGCGCGCTGCTGAGCGCGGTTTCCCACTAGTACGCATTGCGTGCTGGCCTGGAGGTGCTGCGCTGGCGTGCAGNGGTAGCCACGACATCGACCATGTGCGNAAATGGCGGCTGGCGACGCTCGGCAGCTACCTGCTAGGACGCGGCAGACCGGCGCGAATAGGGAGGCTGCAGGCGCTGCGCGAATATCTCGGCGGTACGGAGCCGTGGTGGCGCTTCGATGACATCCNTGAGCTTGAGCAGGAGCTCGGGTTCGACTCAACCTGGTTCGTGATTCCGCGGCAGCGACACCGGTTCGATACGCCCTTCACNCTACAGCACAGGCGCGACCGGCAGCAGGTGGACGCACTGCGCGCCGCGGGACAGGAGGTAGGCGTTCACGGATCCTGTGCCGGACTGGAGCGGACAGAACTAGCAGCGACCGAGCGACAAGAAATGGAGANTGCGATGGGGGTGCGACAGCACTGGCTACGNTTCACCGTCGGGGATAGCTGGCCCGCGCAAGCGGCGGCCGGCTACTGCTACGACTCCTCGCTTGGCTTTACCCACGGCTGGGGTCTGCGGGGCGGGACCGCATTCCCCTTCGCGGCGTGGGACCACACTACCGGGAAGCCACTGGAAATGGGCGAGCTGCCACTAACTGTGATGGACCGTGAAGGGGTTNACGACCCCCAACTGCCGCAGAAGCTGCTCGATACAGTCGGAGGCGGCCACCTGAACCTGCTGTGGCACGTCGCAGCTTTTGATGACCGTGACTTCCCTGGCTATGGCGAAATGTACCGNCGCGTACTCGAAGCGGCACAGGATGCTGGCGCGTGGTTTGCACCGCTGGNNCAGATCTGGGAGTGGTGGCGACGGCGGGCGCGGATAGAGCTGGAGCCGTCGAAAACGGGACTGACACTCAATGCCCCCGAGCGACTGGAAGGGGTCGTGCTACGCGGTCCGCTAAAGCCACCTCGAGGCGGCTCCGCCATCGAGGGTGGCGTGGCGCTGCCGGTGGTACAGGGGCGACTGGAGCTGGAATGGAGTTGACCAACGGGGACCGCGCCTGGCTGGCGGCTCAGCGGCTACCGTTGGCGCTTGTGTTCAACGCGCACGGTAATGGCCTGGGTATCGCCCGTTCTCTAGGAACTTACGGCGTACCTGTTGCAGTGTTGAGCCCCCAGCGCGACCTAGCCACTGAGAGCCGTTACAGCCGCTGGCTCCAGTCGCCAGCTTACTCATCAGCTCATTTCATCCCCTTCTTGGAGCAGATAGGNGAGGTCCTCCCCCAGCCCGGCGTGCTCTATCCCCTTCAGGATCATCTAGTTGAGTTGTGTGTGATTCACCGCCAATCCCTCTCCCATTACTATCACCTCTCCCTGCCCACTCCTCGAGCCTTCAAGGCTCTTTCCGACAAAGGTGAACTGCTGACCACTGCCAAGGCTGTCGGTGTCGACACACCCACCTCACGAATTGGGGGGCCATTACCTGCAGATTTNCCCCTGCCGGCCATTGTCAAACCTTTGGCCCAAATACCGGAATTCAAAACCCGCTACGGCCAGAAGATCCTCCGCTTTTCCCACCGTCAAGAGCTGGAAGCGAATTTGGAGCAAATGGAATCCTTTCGCCCCCTGATTCAGGCCTTCATTCCTGGTGACGAGGCGAGTTTGTGGACTTACGGNGCAGCCTTCCTGAAGGGGCTTCCCCTGGCTGAATACACTGGTCGCAAGCTCATCCAATACCCTCCCGGTGCCGGCGACGCCGCCGTGGCTGAATCTGTGTGGGAGCCCTCGGTGGCTGCNGTCGGCCGACGCCTCTTGAGGTCCGTTAACTATTCGGGTATGGCCCAAGTAGAGTTCAAGGTTGATCCCAAAGGCACTCTGCGGTTGTTGGAGGTCAACCCCCGTGCCTGGTCCTGGAACTCCCTGCCCACGGCTAGTGGCTCCAACCTTTCTCTGGCCCTGTACGCTGCTCTTCTGAACAAGAGCCTCCCNTCTGAACTNCGAACTCAGAGGGAAACACNCCTCCGCTGGCGTTATGGCCGCCTCTGGCTCTTGGCCACCTTACGNCTATTATTGGAAGGTCGNCCTTCAAGAGATGTATTGGCCCTGGGCCGGGGTCAAGCGATTAACGCCATCCTTNCACAGGGAGACTGGGGGCCTCTGCCCCTCTACCTCTCCCAGATAGTAAAGACNTTCTTAGGTGAGTTCGCCTTGAAAGCCCGTAACTTCCAGCCCCGGTGAACTAAGAGTTAATTTAAAGACCCAGACTAACGGGGGTTTCACCAGACCAAATAAACCTTAATGATGACACGAATACATGGACGGACTGACTGATGACCCGTGTAATCATCACTGAATTTATGGATGAGTCTGAAGTCTCGCGACTCTCCTCCCATCACGAAGTGCTCTACAATCCAGATTTACATTCAAACATTAATTCCTTGCTTGATAGTATAACAGACACACAGGCCCTGATTATCAGGAATAAAACGCTAGTCAACAGAGAATTNATTGATGCCTCCAAGGACTTGAGAGTCATAGGAAGATTAGGTGTTGGTTTAGACAANATTGACACTACTTACTGTAGGGAAAAGGGCATCTCTATCGTTATTGCTNACGGTGCTAACACTGACAGCGTTGCAGAATATGTAGTTACAGGTCTACTGGTACTGTTTAGGGGGATAATGGATTCAACTAGTAGAATCATAAACGGAGAGTGGCCCAGGGGTGATTTCATAGGAACTGAGGTTAAAGGCAAAACNCTGGGNATTGTCGGTCTTGGCTCCATTGGTCGAGCTGTTGCTCAGAAAGTAAAATTNCTGGGCATGAGGGTAGTCGGCACGGATGTAAACATTGAGAAAGATGACCCAGTATGGGGGGAGTTCAACGTACAATACAGGGAGTTTAGCGATTTAGTCAGNATTTCTGACGCAATTACTATGCACGTGCCTTTGAATAATGATACAAAAGGTCTATTCGACGATTATGCACTTCAAAACATGCGGAAGGGCGCAATTCTGATTAATACCTCGAGAGGAGGTATTGTTGATGAGGATGCTCTCGTAAAATACCTGAAGAATGGACATTTGGGAGGAGCAATGCTTGACGTTTTCGAGAGTGAACCCTTAACGGAAAGTAGACCTTTTGCCGGGCTTCCTAACTTGATTTTAACACCCCATATAGCAGGGGTCACTGTTGAATCAAACCGTCGCGTAAGTTGTATGATAGTTGACCAGGTAATGGAGCACTTGAAATAGAGCTAAGAACATCAAAANATTGCTCACGGCATCAGTATGACTCAGCTGCGGTACCAATGGCAAACTGACGCTCTAGCGCCGCAGCTCGTCGCGCACGTAGCTACCCATCTCACGTGGGTGGAAGGCATGCCACAGATAGCGCAGGTCGCGGTGTGTTAGCCCACCCAACAGCGCCAGNAACGCNAAGTAGAGCGTGCCGCCCAGCAGCGCCAGCCCGAACAGCTCATACCAACGTGCTACCACCACCATTGAAGCCACTTGCCACAACAATACACCGACGAGCAGCGCCGCCAGCACCTGGCGCAGCAGCTGTAGCGACGGGTGCATCCCGAGGTGGCGGTAGCAAAGCCAGCGCAGCGCGACCAGTACGAACAGCTCAGTCCCCAAGAGGGCCAGNGCAGCGCCCTGCCCACCCAGNCCCGGTAAATCTTCCAGACCGAGATGCGGGATTGAGCGGGGAACCAGCAACAGCATCAGCGCCAGCCCGATGCAGGTAGCCACAATCGATACCTGCGACGCCAAACCGGGCCGGTCTGCGCCGCGCAGCGCAACTGACCAGGGNCGGTTCAGCACCCGCAGCAGCGCTACCAAGCAGAGCAGCTGCAATATTGGCGCCGCCGGGAGGAACTCGCGGCTGATGAAGACCAAGATTACTGGGGCAGCCCAGACGATAGTCAGCATCACNGCCGGTAGCGCGAACATGGCAGTATACCGCTCAGCGCGCGACACTGCCTGCGCCGCCTCCGCCGTCGCGCCCTTGCTATACAGCTCCGAGATGGAGGGCAGCAGCATCGCCTCCAGCGCTAGCGCCATGGCACCAAGGAATAGTGCGATGCGCTCGACGCCGAAATAGAGTCCCACCTCGTGCGGATCCCAGAAAACTCCCACGACAACCTTATCGGCGTAGAGTCGCAGCACACCAAAGATGGAAGCTATAGCCACCGGCAGTGCGTAGCGNGTGTACGAGTCAAACGTCGCACGGTCAGGCCGTGCCATAGGGTAGTCACGGAAGTACCAGAGCGCCACCAGCGCAGTAATCACGATCCCCGCTAGGTATGCCTGCGCCAGTCCTAANGCGCCGCGTTCACTGGCCCAGAGCGCCAGTGCAATCAACAGCANCGACCGTGCCGTAGTGCCCAAGAACGCCGGCCATGCCACTCGCGCTCCCTCCTGCCGTCCGGTGAAGGTGGCGAGCATTACCCCTGCCAGCAGCTGCACCACCCAGTACGCCACGATGACCAGCAGCAGTGGGATCGCTAGGTCATAGAGCAGCTTCCCCAACAGTCCAGTCCAGACCCACCAAGCGAGACCGAGGGCGAACAGCATCAGCGCAATCAGCGCCAGTCGGATAGTCAGGAAAGTGCCAATGCAACGGCTGAGATCCATCCCTTCCGAGACGCGTTTGACGTGCGCTACGCGAAAGCCGAGGAATGCCAAGAAGCTGAATCCGCCCACCAGCGAGAGCGCGTATGCCAGCTCGCCAAGCACCCCAGCACCCATGCGACGCGCTACCAACATGATGGCTATCCACCCCAGGATAGCATTCAGGTTCTCGACGCCGAAGAGCAGCACCACCTTGCGCGAGGTCGCCACATCGCGCGACTGCCATGCCGGTTTAAAGCGGCACCAGACGCAAATACGGTTGCGCGCTGGCGCGTCAATGGCTGGGCTCGAGCTGCTGCGCGCCTCGCTGGCGGAGTCGCTGATTGTCTCCAAAGGAGAGTACCAGTACTTCGTCCATCCGCTCTCCGATGGGGTGCCGCTGGTCGAGGCAGCCATCTTGGACGAGGCTGCGGCGGCACTCGCCGCGCGAGTGCCGCCGGAGAGCGAAATCCTCGTGACGGCGGAGGCAATCGGACTGCCGCTGGCGGCGGCCGTCACGCTGCGTACCGGACTGCCATACACGACACTGCGCAAGCGCGCCTACGGGCTGCCGGGCGAGCGGGTCGTGACGCAAAAGACCGGCTACGGTGGCGCCGAGCTGCACCTCAACGCGCCCGTGGAAGGAAAGCATGTCACCATTGTCGACGACGTGCTCTCGACCGGCGGCACGCTGCGCGCGATGTGCAGCGCGCTCACCGCGGCGGGGGCGCTGATTGACCGGGTGCTGATTGTCTTCAGCAAGGTTGACCCAGCCGAGCTCTCGACCGAGCTAGGTGTCGATATCAAAGTCCTTCTCCAGGTGCATGTCGAGGGTGCGAAGGTGATTATCGATTGAAGCTGCTTGTTGGCGGCATCCTAGCACTTGATAATCTAAAGACACCGCACGCCAGCGGAGAATGCATTGTGGGCGGCGCTGGCGTCTACGCATCGATTGCGGCGAGCTGCTTCACGCAGCCGGGGCTGGTAGGGCCGGCCGGTAGCGACTTCCCCGAGGCAGTACTGGACGTGCTGCGCGACTGCGGCGTCGCGCTCGACGGCGTGCCGCGGCTGCGCGAACGCAGCTTTCACTGGAGCGGCGAGTACGAGGGTGACATGGTACAGGCCGTCACGCACGAGACTCGCGTCGAAATCCTCACCGCCTTCGACTGGGACGTGCCGCACGAATGGTGCCGGCCGGCGGCGCTATTACTCTGTAACAACGACCCTTCTATCCAGCTGAGACTGCTGGAACAGGTGCAGGCAGGCTGGGTCGCCACCGACTCGATGAACCTTTGGATCGAAACACAGCACACTGCACTCGAGCAGGTCGTTGCGCAGACCGACCTTCTGTTCCTGAACGACGCCGAGGCGCTCGCATACAGCGGCGCTGAAACGCTCGACGCAGCGGGCGCGGCGCTGCTCACTACTGGGCCGCGCTTCGTCGTCATCAAACGTGGTGCAGAGGGTGCAACGCTGTTCCACACCAGCGGCAACGACGCAATCCCGGCGCACCCCGCTGCGCAGTTCATCGACCCGACCGGTGCCGGCGACACCTTCGCCGGCGCGGCGTGTGGATGGCTGGCAGAGCGCGAACTGGACGCGGAAAACCTGATTGAGGCACTGCACCACGGCGCTGCGCTGGCGTCGGCGACGGTCGAGGGGCTCGGCACGACCACACTTCTGGCACTAACGGCCGAGGAAGCAAAGCGGCGGCGAGCGGCGTTGTAAATGGTGGGCCCGACCAGATTCGAACTGGCGACCACTCGGTTATGAGCCGAGCGCTCTAACCGGACTAAGCTACGGGCCCGTGCTGGCGCATGGCGCCGTCGAGCGGATTCGAACCGCTGACCGCCCGGTTAACAGCCGGGTGCTCTGACCAACTGAGCTACGACGGCACCGTCGCCCCCCTTTTCACCCCTTGCTTAAAGGCTTCGGGAACCGAACAGCAACGGCACCGCCAGTTCCCTACCGGTGTTTATAATTACAAGTCGAGTCCTGCGCAGCCGCTTCAAANAGTCCCAACGATGACTGAAATACAGGAGGACCGTCTGTTAGACTGTAGCGGCCTGAGCTGTCCACTGCCAATCCTGAAGACCAAAAAGACCATGGATGGCATGGTAGGTGGGGAAGTGCTCAAGATGATCTCGACTGACCCAGGNTCACTCAACGACGTCAATGCCTGGACCAGTCGCACTAGCAACCCGCTGCTGGACGCGACAGAGGACGANGGNGATTACATTTTCTTCATTCGCAAGAAATNATTTATTTAAATANACATANACGAGAAAAAAATGGGTGAAAACGGAACCAAGCGTATGGCGTTGATTGCCTCCAAAGGAACGCTAGACTGGGCCTATCCTCCCTTTATCCTTGCCTCGACCGCGGTGGCGATGGAGATGGAAGTGGCAGTCTTCTTCACATTCTACGGGCTGACGTTGCTGAAGAAGAAAATCAAGGCGAGCGTTTCGCCGGCGGGCAACCCCGCGATGCCGATGAAGATGCCTTTCGGCCCGGAGGGGTTCCAGAACCTCAGCTGGCCTATCCCCAACATCGTGAGCGGAAATGTCCCCGGCTTCGAGACAGTCGCCACTTCGCTGATGAAGAAAACTTTCAAGAACAAGGGCGTCGCAACCGTTGAAGAGCTGCGCGACATCTGCCTCGAAAGCGGCGTGAAGCTGATAGGCTGTCAGATGACAATGGACGTCTTCGGCTTCAAGAAAGACGATTTTATCGACGGCGTCGATATCGGCGGTGCAGCGACATTCCTCGAATTCGCGGCGGACGCAGACATCCAGCTATTCGTCTGAGCCTGACAGCAAATTACACGGTACGGAAACTGCGGATGCCTTAAATATACAGATTACATTATATACAGGTTTTTCTATATAGTGGCCGGCCGAAGATTAACCAGTGAACTATGGCAGCCACAATTTCGACTGAATTCATCCAGACTGCTGCCCGTATCCTAAAGACCCTTGGCCATCCCGACCGATTGAAGATTGTCGAACTCCTCGAACATGGGGAAAGGACCGTGGGGCAGATCCAACGGGAATTCGACCTGCTCCAGCCGGTGACCAGCCAGCACCTCAAAGTACTCTATGAACGGGATATTGTCACCTTCCGACAGGAGGGGACCCGGTACTACTACTCACTGGCAAACAATTTCATCATCAAGATTCTGGATTGCATGGCTGAGGTCCAAGAGAAGCTGGATTCCGGGGAATGGGATTTCGACTTCGGCGTTGTGAATCAGGAAACCGGGGAGGAACGAATTCATTCCTGAAAGGGAATTACCACGCAAGGAAAAATGGACGACGACGAAGGCAGTGTAACAATATTCATGACCACTGGCCCCACCACGCCGCAGCGCTGCGCGACGCCATTCTACATGGCGACCATGGCGGCAGCTATGGACAGCGAGGCGCGGATGGTGTTTCAGATTGATGGCACCCTGCTGATGAAGAAGGGAGTTGCCGAGAACCTGGATGCCCGGGAAGGGGGGAAGAAGATTATCGATTTCATCCGTGATGCGAAAGAGATGGGAGTAGAGATGTATGTCTGCTCCGCCTCGCTAGCGTTGCACGGCATGACCAAAGAAGACCTCATTGAGGAATGTAACGATGTGGTGGGTGCGGCCTACATGACCGAGGCAGGCCTAGAAAGCAACATGGTGCTGACTTACTGATGGCGCTAGTTCGGAACTGTCTGCTGCCGTCAGACCTGCTCTACGACGTGCCGACCAACATCTGGGTGCGGGAACTGGATGACGGCATGGTCGAAATCGGGATGACTGATATCGCACAGACGCTGGCAGGTTCGATCATACACTGCCGCCCCAAGAAGGTGGGCAAGAAAGTCAAGAAAGGCAAGAGCGTAGCTACAGTCGAGAGCGGGAAATGGGTCGGCCCGGTGCGCTCGCCCTTCGCCGGCAATATCACCGAGCGCAACGACGCAGTGGTCAACGACGCTACCATCCTGAACCGCAGCCCCTACGGGGAGGGCTGGATTGTGCGCATCACACCAGCCGACATGGAGGGAGACCGAGCAACGCTGGTCGGCGTCGAGGAGGCAAGTACGCTCTACGAGGCCTACATGCAGGAAAAGGACCTGGCGAGCTGCATCCACTGCGAGGGGTTTGAAGAGTAACGCATGTTCGCACTCTACAAAGATGCAGGATACCAGGATGTGCTGGTCGAGGAAAAACAGGCGCTTTTCGATCAGGTAACGCAGGACATGCGCTACCCGGAGACGCTCTATGGCTGCTACGAGTGCGGCATCTGCGTCGCCGCCTGCCCCTCGGCGCGCTTCTACGACTTCAGCCCACGCGTCTTCGCACAGGTGATGGCACGCGAGGATGTCCACACTTTCTACGAATTGCTCAACGATTCAGTCTGGGACTGCTCGCAGTGCTTCTCCTGCACCTGCTGTCCGCGTGAGAACAACCCCGGAGCCATCATCACCATCATGCGCGAAGTGGCGGTGAACAACGGACTCGCCTCCGCCAAGGAGGCGCTGCAGGCCTATTCTCGTATCATCTTCAAGATAATGTCTACCGGCACCCAGGTCTCGCCGGACATGCTACAGCCTGATTTCTTCCCGGACTGGGGGCAGGACGTACGCGACGTTGCTGAAAATCTCGACGTCTGGCGCCGGGCGATACCCCCGGAAACTATGCACACCGTCGAGCTGGCATGGGATGTCAGTGAGAAGACCCGACTGGAACTCTACATGATCTGGAAGCTGACCGGCAACCTCGAAATGATTGAGAATATAGATGAAGGGCTCTTCATGATTCTCGAGGAGGTCATGGAGGAATTGCTGGAGGAGCATGGATATGATATCGATGATTTTGACAATATACTGGAGGACTGACGGATGACCAGCGCACCAGTCCAGCTGGAAATGGCGGACAAATCCGCCCCCCTCAAAGCGTCGGAGCGTGGATTCGAGCGGCCAGCGGAGCCGCCGACCGAGGACCTCCGGGAACAGCTGTTCGAGCTGGAGGCAGCAGGCGAGCTGGAGGTGCAACGGGTGCCCGAGCCTTTTATCGAGGTCGAGACGAAATACGGCCGTAAGAAAAAAATTCCCATCGAGAACACCTGGCACCACAAGTCATGCGGGCAGTGCGGGCATATTCCCGGTTACTCAACCGCTATTTTCTGGCTGAATCGCCAGTTCGGCCTCGACTACCACGACCCGCGCGACCAGACTTCCTGCACTGCCTGGAACTACTACGCCTCATCCACCTCGAATCCAGCAGCGCAGGCGGCGGTCGCCTGTCGCAACTTCGCGCAGGCGAAGCTGGACGGCTATTTCCCACTCATCCACTGCGGCACCAGCTACGGCCATTACAAAGAAGTGCGCAACGAGTTGCTGCACCACCCCGAATTGCGTGCGCAAGTGCGGCAAATCCTAGAGCGGCTCGGACTGCCCTTCGTCTTCCCAGAGGAGGTGGTACACTACTCCGAGTGGGTACATGTGATGCGAGATGATATTGCCAAAAAACAGATTTACGACTTCTCCGACATCACCGCGACCGTCCACCCCGCCTGCCACTACCACAAATTGGTGGTCGAGGACGCCATCTATGACCGAGACCTGTACGACGGGCAGCGCACCGCCATCGTCTCCGGGCTGGTCAAGGCGCTGGGGGCGACAGTGGCCGACTACTCGACTTGGCACGACTGCTGCGGATTTGGTTTCAGGCATATCTTGGTGAGCCGAGACTTCTCACGCTCGTTCGCGACCATCCGCAAAATTGAGCGCATGAAGGAAGAGGCTGACCCTGACGTCACGCTGACCCACGATACTGGCTGCGTCACGACGCTCGACAAGAGCCAGTTCTCGACACAAGCGCACAACCGCAACGTCGGCATCCCAGTGATGTCCGACGCACAGTTCGCCGCGCTCTCGATGGGGGCGCACCCCTACCTAATCTGCCAGCTGCACTGGCATGGCGTCGACATGAAGCCGCTGCTGGAACTGATGGGTATCGACCACGTGAAGGCATGGAAGGAATTCGAGAGGGTTGCGGACCACCTGAAGGATAATCCAGAAGAGTACCTGACCTGGGAGGAATGCCTGGATGAGCAATAACCGGATAATGGTCATCGGCGGCGGGCCAGCCGGCCTTGAGGCGGCGCGCGGCATTGTCGATCTGGGATACGAGCTGGTGCTAGTGGAACAGCGAGACGAGCTGGGTGGCACCCCCATCTCGGCGAGCTACGCGGCGCTGACGCCCGACATGGAGGATACCGAGACCGCGATGGCGCGCATGGTTGACGCCGTCACTAACGATTCGCTCGCGGACATCCGGCTCGGCAGCACCATCACTGCCGTCGAGGGAACCGCCCCCGACCTGCGAATTACGCTCGTGAAGGGCGACAGCTCCGAAGTGGTCGAGGTCGGCGCCGTGGTTGTCGCCACCGGGTTCAAACACTTCGACCCCGGCAAGGAAACACAGCGCTACGGCTACTACGAGTATGACGACGTAATCACGCTGGTCGATGCCGAGAAGATGCTTAAGGCGGGCAAGTTCATCCGACCGTCGACGGGAGAGCCACCGAAGCAGGTCTGCTTCATCCAGTGTGTCGGCAGCCGCGACCGACAACTGGGAAACAAGTGGTGCTCGAAAGTCTGCTGCGGCATCGCCACCAAGGAGGCGATTGAAATCCGACAACTGCTGCCCGACTGCAAAGTGATTGTATTCTACATCGATATGCGCATGTATGGCTTCTGGGAGGACCAGCTTTACTGGAAGGCGCAGGAGGAGGAGAAGGTCGCCTTCATCCGCGGTATCGTCAGCGAAGTCACCATGCGGGGGGACTCGGTCATGGTCAAGGGCGAGGATACCACCATGGGACGGCCAATGGAGGTGCTGATGGATGTCGTTATCCTCTCAATCGGGATGGAGCCCAGCGACGGGACCATCGCGATGGCCGAAATGTTCAACCTGCCGCTCGAATGCCACGGCTGGATAGAGACTGTGGGCGGCGCACTGAACACAGTGCAGACCCCGGTTGACGGGGTTTTTGTCGCCGGTGCAGCCGCGGGACCGGCCGACCTCGAGGATTCCATCTCAATGGGGGGCGCCGCAGCGCTCAAGGCATGCGCGTTCGTGCGCCGCATCCAGCTGCCGGTAGTCGGGTAACATGCTCTACGATTCGTTGACCGTCCAAGAAGTGGTCGACTCCGAATCTTCGGCAGAATTCCTGAAGGAGGCGACCAAGCTCGCCACTTCGCGCGAGCTCGAAAACATCGCTCAGCGACTGGAGGCGAAACAGGAGCTGTTCGCAGAGTTGCTCGCCCCTAGACGGCTCGCAGCTCTAGCGAAGACGGACTTCGTCCTGCTGCTGAGCCACGTTTTCTCAATCCGGCGCAAGGCACGCAAGCTGCTGCGGCTGGTCGGCGTCGAGCCCTTCCGCCAACAAACGCAGGAGCTGCTCTACGGCAAAGGCGACGTCGCCGACCGGTTCGAGTGCTTCGTCACCGCGTTCGAGGGACGGCTTGACGAGCGGCGGGCCATCAACCTCGCCAGCGAACTGCTCCACTTCCATGACCCCGACCAGTACTGCCTCTGGACCAACTGGGTCTGGGACCCTGCCACCGGCTCGGGCGCGCTGCCGATGGTCGTGCAGGAAGGGGTTGAAATCGGAGGCGCAAGCACCGCGGAACGGTACTGCAATGTCGGCGCCGCTCTGCTGCAGGTGAACGAGGTAGGCCACGCCCGGAACATCTCCGGGAATGCCACCGGGATGCTGGGGACCAACCTGCTCCTCGCCTGCGTACACGCGGTCTACATGTACACTGTCTTCCGGCTTAAGCTTTCAGACGAGTTTAACCGCATCTTGCCTGAACTCCCTGAGCTTGTCGAGCGAGTGCTCGGCGTGCACAAGATGGAGGTGGCTGCCAGTGGGTGACCACCGCTATCAGGAATATGTCGAGAAAGATGACGCAGTCATCGATGGCATCGACGTCTCCGGTGCCTGGAACCGGATGTGGGTGCCGCGCGAGGTGACCGAGTATGACTTCACTTTCCTCGACAGAGTCACCGACTTGTCTGGCGGCGAGTCGATGGGGTGGTGCTACGAGTGTGCTGAATGCATTGGCGTCTGCCCAGTGGACAATGTCGGCTCGTATGGTCCGCGCAAGCTCTACCGCAAGCTGCAAATCGGGCTGGACCTATTCGACCACCCCGACCTCTGGCTCTGCACCACCTGTCGCAACTGCCTGCGGGTCTGCCCTAAGGAGGTGGACATGATGCAGATTATGCCTGCCGTGCGCGAACAGGCGATACTCAACGGCAACGTCCCCGGCGAGCTGCAGGAGATGCTACAGAACGTCGCCGAGTACGGCAACCCAATGGGTGAGTCGGCGCGCAAGCGAATGCGCTGGCTGAAGAAATTCGATGAGCCGGTGCGCGACCTCTCGAAGGAACCGGGCGAAGTGGATGTACTCTGGTACGTCAGCGATTATTTCAGCTACCATCCGCGTGGCATTGACGCCGCGAAGGCGATGGTGCGCGTGTTCAACCGGCTGGGCGTGGACTTTGGGGTCCTTGGGCGCAACGAGCGCTGCGACGGGGATTCACAACGGCTCTGCGGCGAGACCGGGCTCTTCGAGGAACTGGCAGAGCATAACCACGCACTGTTCGAGCAGAACCCGCACGAGCGGCTGGTGGTCAGTGACCCGCACGCCTACAATGCCTTCAAGAACGAGTATCCAAAACTGACTGGGACGGAATATAATGTCCAGCACTACACCCAGTTCCTAGCCGAAAAGACAGAGCAACTAGCCGGAATGTTCACGGGAGAATTCCCGCGCAAGGTCACTTTCCACGACCCCTGCTATCTCGGACGGCATAATGGGGAATACGAAGCCCCGCGCACGCTTATCGAAGCGGTCCCCGGCATCGACTTCGTTGAAATGTTTCGCTGCAAAGAGCAGGGCTACTGCTGCGGCGGCGGCGGAGGCGGGATGTGGCTCGACGGACTGACCGCCGACCACACCTTCGAAAGGCTTTCGGAGAACAGGGTGCGCGAGGCGGTGGACGTGGGCGCCGAGGTGCTGGCCGTTTGCTGTCCCTACGAAGTCTCCCGCTTCGAAGACGCAGTCAAATCGACAGACAACGACGGCAAGCTGGAGGTGCTTGACATAATCGAAATCCTTGACAGCTGCCTTGGAGACGACTGAAGGAGTACATATGAAAATCGCAGTCCTGCTGAAAATGGTACCCGACCTAGTTGAGGAGCTCGAAGTTGATTCCACGGGTAAGGCGCTCGACACAGAGGAGCTCAAGTTCAAGCTTAACGAATTCGACGACCACGCGCTGGAAGAGGCACTGCTGCTCGGTGGCGAGGAAGACGAGGTCGTTGCCCTCGCGCTGGAGGGTGAGGGAAACGAAAAGCTGCTTTTCACCGCGCTCGCAAAGGGAGCCAGCCGTGCAGTGCAACTCACCGGCGTGCAGCCGGGGGGCTCGGGCGAACAGGCGACAGCCTTCGCCGCTGCGCTAGCAGAAAGCAGCTTCGATTTGATCCTGACCGGCGTCCAGTCAGTTGACGACCGCGAAGGGCAGCTAGGACCACTGCTAGCGGCGCGAATGGGACTTCCGTGCGTCTCGGTCGTCACTGGCGTATCTGTCACCGATGGAGGCGCGACGGTCAACAAGGAATATTCCGGAGGCGTGATGGCCGAGTTCGAGGTCACGCTCCCAGCGGTGCTTGGAATCCAATCGGCGCAACAGCCACCGCGCTATGCACCGGTCAGCAAGGTGCGGCAGATGCAGCAGACTGCAACGATCGAATCGCTGACGGTCGGTGGTGCCGGTGGTGGGGCGGAGAGCGAGGTAACCGCGATGGCGCCGCCTGAGGTCGGCGCGAGTGCGAAGATGCTCGACGATGCGGCCGCGCTGCTGGAAGTGCTGCGCGGTGAGGGTGTGGCGTGATGAGCGGCGTGCTGGTCGTTTGCGAGCACCTCTCGGGCGAGTTCGCTGATATTACCTTCGAGCTGCTCGCGCTCGCCAACAGCCTTGGGGCGGGCGATGTGAGCGCAGTCACCTTTGGCTCCATGGCAGGCAAGGCGAGTGAACTGGGCAGTGCCGCCTGCGTCATTGACGCTGGATGTGAGGATGAGTACAACCCTGAGAGCTACGCAGCGGCCGTCAGCACGGCGGTAGATGCGCACTCGCCCGACCTGATCCTGATCGGCTCGACCTCAATGGGCATGGATATTGCCGCACCGGTCGCTGCTGCGCACGGGCTGCCACTGGTCGCCTACTGCACTACTGTCGAGGCCACCAATGGGGGCTTCGCCTGTAGCAGTTCGCTCTACGGCGGCAAGCTGGGTGTCAGCTCGCAGGTCTCCAGCCCGGCAGTGGCGATGGTCCTGCCGGGCAGTTGTGACGGTGATGCGGGGCGCGTTGCTGGATCGCCTGCGGTGAACGAACTCGCCATTCCGGAGTCCGCCGGGAAGGTGCGCTTCAACCGACTCATCGAGCCCGAGGCAGGGGATGTCGACATCACCCAGTCGGGAGTGCTGGTAGCCATTGGCCGTGGCATTGGGAGCAAGGATGACATCGAGCTGGTGGCAGAGCTGGCCGAGCTTCTTGACGCTGACCTCGCTTGCTCGCGCCCTATCGTCGACGCTGGATGGATGGAGAAATCGCGGCAAGTAGGCAAGTCAGGCTTCAAGGTCAAGCCACGTGTCTACATCGCCCTCGGCATCTCCGGTGCACCGGAGCACATCGAAGGGATGAAAAATTCGGCGACGATTATAGCCATCAACAGCGACGAGGACGCGCCTATCTTCGACGTCGCCCACTATGGGCTCACCGAGGACTTATTCGATGTTTGCGAAGAGCTAGTTGAGGAGCTGGAATGAGCTGGGAGGGCGGCCGCGCTGCTCCCACTCGCTGACCGGCTGGCTTTCCTAGCGCTGCTGGGCGCCTGCCTGGCGCTGGCGTGGCCGGGCTTCCGGCGAATTTTCGCGACCGTGCGGCAGGGACAGCCGGCGGACCGCTCGGACAAACTGCCGACTCGCTTCGCGCGCGCGCTGCTGGAAGTGGCAATGCAGAAGCCGCTCGCGAGCGCGCGACCGCTAGTGAATATCTTCCACACCTTCATCTTCTTCGGATTCAGCTTCTACCTGCTGGTGAACGTGGTAGATGTGCTGGAAGCGTTCGTCCCCAACTGGGAAACAATCTGGCAGGGGCCGCTGGCGGACGGCTTCAACCTGCTGGCCGACCTCTTCAGCGTCTTCGTGCTGGTGGGAATGCTCTTCTTCCTGCACCGCCGCTTTATCACGAAGCCAAAGGTACTGGAATTCAACTCCAACGTGCTGCTGCACCCCGGCGTCGCCGCGGGCGGAGTGCGACGCGACTCGCTCATCGTCGGCGGATTTATCCTGCTGCACGTCGGCTCGCGCTGGGTCGGCAGTGCGTTACAGCTGGCGGAAGCGGGGGGTCCCGACCCCTGGTTGCCGACCGCCAGTATATTGCTACCGCTATTCACCGAGATGGAGCCGGGGCTGCTGGAACAGACAATTCGCGCCACATGGTGGCTGGCGCTGGGACTCATCCTGCTATTCATCCCCTACTTCCCGCGCAGCAAGCATATCCACCTGATGGTGGCGCCGGTGAACCTGGCGCTGCGCCGCGAGACGCCACGCGGTGCACTCGACGCTGTGCAGGACCCTGCGCAGCCGGGGAGCACTACGCTGGCGGGGCTGCCGTGGCCGCAGGTACTCGACGCGTTCGCCTGCATCATGTGTACCCGCTGCCACGAAGTCTGCCCCGCACACGAAAGCGGTACGCCACTCTCGCCGTCGGCGCTGGAAATCAACAAACGCTACCACATCAATGCCCATGCAACGGAAGTGGCGGCGAGTGGCGCCCGACAGAACATGCTAGAATACGCTATCTCGCCGGATGCAGTCTGGTCATGCACCGCCTGCTACGCCTGCGTGCAAATCTGCCCGGTCGGTAACGAGCCGATGCACGACATTCTGGAGTTGCGCCGCAGCCTGGTTTTCGACGGCAAAATGCCCGACGAGCTGGGTGAGGTGCTGCGCAGCCTGGACGAGCAGGGCAACTCCTTCGGCGAGTCAAACCGCAGACGGAGCAAGTGGACAAGGAAGCTCAACATCAAGGATGCCCGGAAAGAGGCGGTCGACCTGCTCTGGTTCGTCGGCGACTTCGCTTCGTTCAACCAGTCCTGCACCGCCACCACCCGCAAGGTGGCCGAAGTGCTGACCGCCGCCGGCGTCGACTTCGGCGTCATCCGCAAGGGTGAGCGCAGCGCCGGTAACGACGTGCGGCGAGTGGGCGAGGAAGGACTCTTCGAGTCGCTCGCGGAGCAAAATATCGAGCTGCTCGAGAAGTGCGAATTCGACCGCATCATGACCACCGACCCACACACCTACAACGCGCTCAAGAACGAGTATCCGGCACTCGGTGGCGAATACGAGGTGGTACACTACTCGACGCTGCTGGTCGAGCTCATCGAGGGTGGCGCCATTCAGCTGGAGCAGCCGCTGGCGGGCAATGCCACCTTCCACGACCCCTGCTATCTCGGGCGCTACAACGGCATCTATGACGCACCGCGAGAGGTCATCGAGAGGTGTGGACTGGCGCTGGTCGAGATGCCGCGCAACCGCGAAAACTCGTTCTGCTGCGGTGCTGGCGGCGGGCAAATCTGGCTCAACGACCACGACGACATGACGCAGCGCCCTTCGGAGATGCGCATCGAGGAGGCGCTTTCGGTCGGGGTCTCGCGCTTTCTGGTCGCCTGCCCCAAGGACATGACCATGTATTCCGACGCGGCCAAGACCAGCGGGCACGAGGAGGAAATTGTCGTCGAGGACATCATCGACCTGGTCCACTCGGCGATGGGAATCGAGGGCGTTGCCGCGTGACCAACTACGGCTTTGTCATTGACAACCGTTCCTGTATCGGTTGCCACGCCTGCACGGTTGCCTGCAAGTCGGAGCACGACATCCCCATCGGGGTCAACCGCACCCATGTCAAGTACATCGAGAAAGGCACCTTCCCGGACAGCAGCCGTGAGTTCAGCGTCCACCGCTGCAACCACTGCGAGGACGCGCCCTGCGTCACTATCTGCCCGACCACCGCCCTGTTTACACGCCCGGACGGCATCGTCGATTTCGACGATGCCCGCTGCATCGGCTGCAGATCTTGCATGCAGGCATGCCCCTACGATGCGCTCTACATCGACCCCGACCAGGGGACCGCAGCGAAGTGCAACTACTGCGTCCACCGTCTGGAGAATGCCTACGAACCGGCCTGCGTTATCGTCTGCCCCACCGAAGCTATCGTATCGGGCGACCTTGACGACCCGGCCTCCAAGATAGCCCAGTTAGTGGCCTCACACGATACGACAGTGAGGAAACCAGAGTCAGGGGCCAAGCCAAACGTCTTCTACATCGAGACCAGCGAGGAGATGCTCGACCCAGCTGCCACCGAGCACACCGGGACCGGCATGTGGAGCGAACAGGTCGCCGGCGTCGGCCACTTCGCCAAGTACGCGGAGAACCGACTCGGTGCGGCTGATACCGACTCTCTACTGGTCCAGCTCGCGCTGGAAAAGAAGGCGAGCGAGGCGCAGCCGCGGGACCAAGCCATCATCCGAGACGTGATGGCGAAGCTCGGCGACGACTCACCCAAGGCAAAGCGCTCCTATGACCAGCCCTCCAAGGGAATCTTATGGGGCTGGGAGGTCTCAGCCTATATCATGACGAAGTCGATGGCGGCCGGTTTCTACATCGTCGCCATGCTCGGGGTCCTATTGGATTACAGTGTGCTTGTAGCCAGTAATGGCGTTATCATCTGGGTAGCCGCCTCTTGCATCGTCCTATTGGGATTGACCGGCTTGTTGTTGGTCAAGGATCTGGACCGGCCTGAGCGATTCCTGTATGTACTTCTCCGGCCGAATTGGGAGTCTTGGTTGGTTCGAGGGGCCTATATCTTGGGTGCTTTCGGGGCAGTACTAACCGCACATATTGGCGTTGAGTTGCTCGAACTCGATGCTTCATTCCACCAGTCATTGGCAATCGTTGGTATCCCCCTTGCATGGATGACAGGTGCTTACACCGGTTGGCTGTTCAAGCAAGCGAAGGGCCGAACAATCTGGGCTTCCCGCTCGAATTTTAAGATTTCAGCGATCGCTACCCTCGAGATGATGGCATTCGCATTGGTGCCGTACAGTCTGGTAAGTTACGCCTTTGACAAAGCGGAGATTCAAACGCCACTGGCACTTGTTGCTGCTGCGCTTCTCCTGACATTCGT
>PCBV01000009.1 GCA_002731905.1 Methanobacteriota archaeon | reverse complement strand
TGCTGCAGTATTCATGCTCAGGCTGCCTCCCTCGTAGGCCGAGATATTATCGATGGTGAATATGTGGCGGAAGTAGGCGTAGCTGTTGCCCGCCCAGACGGTGTTATTGTCCACGTTCCCCACGTCGCTATCTCCGAATGGTGCTGGATCAAGGCTCCAGTTGTCATCATAGTCAAAATCAAGTTCGGTCCAGCTGGTGTCGCATTGATAACCAGGGTCGCCCGGCTCATCGTTGTCTGTACATTGGTAGAGCTGTGTACTACTGCTGTTGGAGTGGGCCCACCACCATTCAGTATCGTTGTCGCGACCACTCAGTACCACGATTTCCTTGATTTCACTGTAATACTGGGATCTGGCAGTCAAAGCCATGGAGTAATTGCCGGCCAGGGTCTCTGAATCCGGGACTACGTCAAGGGTCACGTTCCCGCTCTCACCAGGCTGGAGATGAATCACGTTCGGGGTGACAGTTACATCCCAACTATAGTAGGCTCCTGAAATTTGGATGGTAAAGTTGTCCTCCACATCACCTTCGTTAGTGAGATTCAGCTCAAACCTGATAATCTCACTCACATTTCCGGTTACGTGACTCTCCATTACAGTGAGGTTGTAGGCGTAAAAGCCAATGTGTATGACTCGTTCCAGGGTATTGTTGTCCTCGTTACTCTCCGAGACCTCAGAATCGGAATCGGCCGTAACGGTGAGGTTGTAGTCTCCGAGCGCCTCCGGAGTCCAGTAGAATATGTCCACGGACGTAGCGTCAGGCGCCAGTTCCGATACACTGACGTTGCCCAGTTCGTCACCCTCGATATCCAGCGTGACGTTGAAGTTCTCAGCGGTTTCGGTTCCCAGGTTTGAAGTAATTACCCTAAGCCACAGTTCGTCACCGAGAATAATCGGTTTTTCTCTCCAGGACTGGACGTTGACCACGAGTTCGACATCAAGCCACTGGTCAGTATCGCCACCCCACGTGATGTCATACCCTAGTATGGCAAGCACGTTAGTCCCACCGACCAACCAGTCTGGATTGGGGCCTGACTGGCTGCTTCCATCATAGGTCAAAACGTTGTCCCAATATGCAGCGTCACCTTCGTAGCAATTACTGTTGGATTGGTAAGAATAGCAGTTTCGAATAAGGTTCCCATTCAGGTAGGCGACATAGTAGTTGTTGTGTGCCACGTTTAGTGTCGCGCTGATTGCTTCATACTCATTACTGTAAGTAAATTCATGGCGAATTACGACATGATCATTCAACCCATCTTCGGATTGCCAGATTGTCCCTGGACTAGCGCCAGCCTGATCGTCGTTACCGAAGGGTGCCGCTCCTGCACTCCAGCCCGAATCGTCAAAATTCTTTTCAAACCAGCCGTTGGGGAGACACCGCTGGCTACCACAGTCATCATCATCATCATCGTAAAAATTGTATTTGTATTCTGTGTCGTCATCTCGACCACTCTGGACAATAGTTACAGGGTCGCCATTTTCGAAATCGTTTGTGTAGTCTAGAGANGTAATTACNANATCANCTTCNCCNGAAGCTTCAGAGNCTGCCAAGGAAAACAGGAANGCNAANGCGAGCACGNCGAGNGANTTTGTGATGGTTTGGCGCATNAAAAANNCTCTNTTCGNAAGTGCCNTAGGNCGCGCGGGGTTATAAACANTNAGCAATNCAAGCTGCTATTTGTCCGGAAGCAGTANTTCNANCAAACCGTCCAGCGATTCGTCAGGCAGGTGGTGTGTTGCCGCGNCGACGACTCGCTCGTTGCTGGTGTTGACTGCAATGCTTGTGCCTGCAAGTGAGAACAGATCCAAGTCTACGATTGTGTCGCCAACAGCTGCAACCTCNTCGCGGGAGACGCCATGGCGTGCTACGACTTCGCGCATCACAGATGCTTTGGCGTGGCCGCTGACGCGAATTTCTCCTTGTAGTCCTTGCTGTGTATCGAACAGTGGATTAGCGTGCGCTTCTGCCATGCCCCACTCTGCAGCTAGCTTCTGCGCAAGATAGTCGATGCCGCCGGAGATAATGGCTGTCGCAACGCCAGCTGCGTGCAATNCCTCCACGGCCTCTGCTGCGCCTGGNAATGGTTCNGCTCCGTCGAGGACACGGTTTACCGTNGCGGCATNNATCGGTCCGCCGTTTGCTGTAGTCCACAGTTCNAGGTCTTTGGCGACGAATTCGGCGTCGCTGACCTCGTGCCGCAGGTAACGNGCGAGCATTTCGCGGTTATCGGTGCCGAAATGNTCGTGGAGTATTTGCCATGACGACTTGGGACGTATCAGNGTCCCATCCATGTCGAATACTACGAGCTTCAGTGCCATGAATCTACCCGAAGCTGGAGCTGAAGCGATCNCNCTGTCCNGNCTCACGCTCGAACATCTGCTTCATCTGCTCGCGCGAGACCGAATGCGCTTTCTCCGCCATATCGAATGATTCTTTCGCACCAGTTTTGTCCATCTCGATGCAGAAGCTGAGGCCAGAGAAGACTAACGCTTCCTTTCCTTCGCCGGGGAAGACTGCCAGCACCCCCACTTCAGGGTTGGACTGGAATTTCACGTCCTTGAAAACTTGCGTCTTATCGTCGCCCGGCAGAAATACGGTAATCTTCTTCGCTTTGAACACGGAGAGCGGCAGCCTCCATGCTAAATTAGGGTTTGCGCATCGACCTCCATGCGAGCTGGCCTCTGCACCGANTGCAGCGCGCCCGCCCTCGAGGCTTGCCGTGGCTGNTCAGCTATGCTCTGCCGNGACTGCCGCGTTATCCANAGCTGNAGCGCNCGCCTCGGGTGAAACGCACTTTTTAGCACTGNGCGCCTGCGCGGGTGATGGAGCAGCTGACGCTAGGCGATTGTACACTCGCGATTTTCCCAACCGTCAAGGGCTTAGTGAGCGAGTTNCCGGAACTGGAAGCAGCGTGGCAAACTNNGAAACCAGAGGCGCTGGCNCTTGGAGTCAGCCCCGGCGAGGTNGAGGGNCTCCGTGCATGGGATGGNGATCCNTTNGATATNTCNGGCTGGGAGGAGCTCTACGGNCTGGCANTGCGCCAGCTNNCGGGCGAGGACGGCGTGCGCCTCCCGCCTCCTGCCTTCCGCCGCGCGCTGGCACTGGCCGACGAGGGCGACGTACCNGCAGAAGCGCTCGACCTGCCCGAAGAAGAGTTCACNACGCTGTTCACCNAGTCAGTCTCNACATGGCAGTGGTTCCGTTTCGACCGGCTNGAGAAGCGGCTGCGAAAGCGTGGCCTCGAAGCCAAGACACCGCAGGAACTAGTGCTCGAAATGGACCAGCATCTCTGCGCGCTGAGTGGCTATGCAGCCGTCGAACATGGTCGCGANGCAGAGATGGCACGACGGCTGCGCGAGGTATGCGCAGAGCGACAGCGTGTGCTGGCTGTCATCGAGCTACCGCGGGTCGCTGGGGTCGCTGAGTTGCTGCCCCAAGTCTAAAACACCCCCCATAATCCGCGCCCGGGGCCCGTGAGGTAGCTCGGAATCCTGCTGGGCTTCGGACCCAGATACGGGGGTTCAAATCCCCCCGGGCCCGCCACTACCCACTATTTCCTATACGAAATCAGGTTCTCGGTCTTCGAGGAAGGCGGTGATTCCTTCGACTGCATTACCTGTGTTGCCGGAATCGCGATTGTGCTCACTTTCCAGTTTGAGCAGTTCCTCGGCGGTGAGGTTGTCTGCCGCCGCCAGCAGCCGCTTGGTCTCNCCTATAGCCTGTGTCGGNCCCGCAGCGAGCCGCTGNGCCTCCGNCATCGCGAACTCNGCCAGCTCTCCGTCGGGGACGAGGTGGTGTACCAGCCCCCATTCGTGCATCTCGGCGCTGGTAAGGGTGCGTTCACCGAAGAAGAGTGCCTGTGTACGGCTGAGGCCGATGAGCCGCGGCAGCAGGTAGGTTGCGCCGCCAGCTGGGACAAAGCCGCGCTTGAAGTGCGCCGAGAGCAGCTGCGCTGACTCGGCAGCGATGCGCACATCACCTGCCAGTGCCATGCCGATAGCTCCGCCAGCGACAATGCCGTTGAGAGCCGTGACGACCGGCTTGCACATCGTCAGCATTGCGCTGACCGTGTCGTGNAGCTGGTCGGTCAGCTGGTAGAACAGGTCNCCCGCGCGCGGCAGGTGCTCGCCCATTTCATTGACGTCNCCACCAGTNGAGAAGGCGCGACCGGCNCCNGTAAGCAGCAGGCAGCGCACAGACGAATCGGTAGCCGCAGCTTCGACCGCATTGCAGATGTCGGTTGCTATCTCCAGCGACAGTGCATTCAGCTTNTCGGGGCGGTTNATCGTGATGGTACGCACCGCTCNTTTGTCGCTGATGTCGACGGGCATATGTCGTTGCCAGAGCAGTGGGTCAAAAAGGGTGCCGGTTATTTCGTCGCTTCTATCCCAATCAATAAAGTCAGACCCCTTTATCGTGCACTATGCGCCAGTTCGCACTGACCATAGGCCTGATGCTCGCCCTGACCTCGGTTATGGGTTGCCTTGAGGGAGATGACACATCTGCCCTTGATGACCAAATTACCGAGCTTGAAAATGAAAATTCTGCGTTGAAGGACAATATCGCAGGAGTTGAAGATGAGCGTGACTCGCTCGCAGCTGAGAANTCACAGCTTGAGGCTGATGTTAGCGACAAGAACANTGANCTAGCTACAGCTGAAGCGGCACGGTCTGCTCTGCAAACTTCGCTGGACAACATCACAGCAGAGCGCGATACCCTTCAGGATGCNCTTGATGCAGANGAAGATGAATCAGACAATCTNACTGCACAAATCACCCAGTTGGATAGCGAGATTGTGCAACTTGAGGCTGCAATTGAGCAAGCAGATTCAGATATTGCAGCGCTAAACACGGATATCGCATCGTTGAACGCAGACATTGCAGTGCTGAANGCAGACATTGCAGCACTGAACGCGTCACTGGCTTCGTTGTTGACCATCANTCATGAACCGACGCTTGCACAGAAGGGCGCTTGCCCTCTGGGCAATCCTCCTATAGTTTCTACGACAGGATATGACGATGGTTCAGGCAGTGGTACCGCTAACGACGGCATACTGGAGGATGAAGAGATAGTAATAGCCGAGACTGGAACCCAGTGTCTTGGCTCCTATGGTATAGTCGCTCACGGTCTTACCACGAATTCTCATTTAGTAGAATTCAATGGTAGTCTTGTGTATTACCACGGAGCGATAGAGACGCTGATGATGATGGACATGCTTCATGTCTCTACACTCAAGAGCACAGACAGCACAGTCTCTGGCACAATTGGACTAGTTGATGATTACTGTATCTTTTATGACTCGTACGACCTGGAGGTGTGTATGTCTTATAATTTTGATCCTACCCACGTCGGAAATAAGTTATTTGTTGCAATGAAAGGCGGGAATGAAGTTGAACTCTTTGTCACCAACGAGACTGCGAACAGTGGCATTTCCTTGGGTTATTTTGACGGAATTGGGGATATGATTGCGTTTGGAGACAAATTGTTATTCCAGGCTGATGATGACGACAACGGTTGGGAGTTGTGGATAAGTGATGGAACCTCAGATGGAACAACCCTTCTCAAGGATATAAATCCCGGTGCTAGCGACAGCCTCAACGTCAACAACGATATCATGTATCTTCACAAGAATAATGTTTATTTCTCTGCAAGGGATGGGAGTAGCGGCTACGAGTTGTGGCGTACTGATGGCACAGATGTCGGTACGCTCCTTGTCAAGGACATCAATCCTGGCAGTGGAGCGTCGTATCCCCTGTACTTCACATCGGTCGGAGACACTTTATTCTTCAGAGCAATCGATGGTTCGAATGGCTATGAACTATGGACTACGGATGGTTCTTCGACCGGAACAAGCATGCTCAAGGACATCTATGCTGGTAGCTCTAGTGGTAATCCAAACTACTTAACTCCACTCGGTAACACTCTTTACTTCTCTGCGAATGACGGTACCAATCATACTGAATTATGGAAGAGCGATGGAACCGAGGAAGGGACAGTTATGGTCAAGGACATCAATGATGGGGGATACGGTAGTCCATACTACTTCACTCCACTCGGTAACATTCTTTATTTCCGTGCAAGTGACGGTACCCACGGTTCAGAATTATGGAAGAGCGATGGAACCGACGAGGGGACAGTCATGGTCAGGGACATCTGGAGTGGTTCAAGCAGCAGCAATCCTTGGTTACTCGTCACATACAACGGAATTCTCTATTTCCGTGCCTACAATGATACTTATGGCTACGAGTTATGGAAGAGTGACGGTACCGAGCAAGGCACCCAACTAGCATTGGAGTTGACTGAGGGTAGCGCTTCCTCAAACATCAATGATTTAATCGTGATAGGAAACGTGCTATATCTCAAGATGACTCCTGCTGGGTCATATGTGGACCCCCTCTACTCTGAGTTGTGGTGGGTTGACCTTAATCAGTATTGACGTCGCGCTGCTAGACCAAGCGCCGCGAGCACCACCAGCGGTGACGGGAACGGCAGTGGCTGTTCCGGAATGTTTGGCAGTGGCGTGCCGACCTCGAGGAGCACCATCGCGATGTCTGGTTCCTCAGGTACATGCATGATACGTTCGTAGCGCAGTTGCGAATCATACCATGCGAGGGTGGCGGTTTCACCAGGCTCAAGATGTGGTAGCGTTGTGCCTCCGGCCGAGAGGTTGTAGGCAGCGCCCCAGCCTTCGTTGCGTACCGTAATCTTGCCCGGAGAGGTGTCTGTAACTACTAGGTGCCCTCCGAACTTGTGCAGGTTCTCCCACGCCAGGTCATACATCAGCAGCTCGTTCGTCAGCTCCTGCCGGATTGTGGAATCCTCGANGGGAGACCATTGCATGGTTGTCACCTCTACGATTACACTGATGGCGCCGCGTGCACCGTAGCCCCATGCGATGGATTCACCGGCGCCCGACGGATCCCGATAGGAGAGACCTGAAACGTTGGTCGACTCGTTCAGGAAGTGTTCGTACAGTGCCCAGTCCGCGATTGGCACGGCGTCTTCACCGGTAATCTTCCATGGTAGCACTATGTCATTCGAGCCAGTGTGGCCAGAAAAGTAGGCGTACACGTTCAGATTGCGCATGAGCGCCATGTTTGCCTGCGTCTCCATCTCGCTCCCGGCGCTGGGGCCACGATATGTGCCCGACGCAGGGCAGGAGCCGCGAGTGTCGCTGGTACCATAGGCTCCCCACATCCAGGGATAATTGCGGTTCAGGTCAACACCATTCCAGTTATTGCGGCAATCCTGCAAGTGGCCATCAGTATTCATGATGGGTGTCACCACCAGTCGCTTTCCCGCCAGATAGGCAGGGTCAGTCGTCGTACGCTCCAAGACATCCTGCAGGAACAGGAAGGCCGCTTCGGAGGACATGCCTTCGTTGCCGTGGTGCGCGCCGTCGACGTACATGGTCGGTAGCGCTGCCCGCTCGCTCTCTGATAGTTCTGTGATATTGAGTGCGACATCGACTGAGAAAATGTCGAGCGCGAGAGGCCCAGTGCCACTGCCATGCTCACTGTAGACTGCGATGTCAGGATACTGCGCTGCCAGCGCTTCGGTGTCATCGCGCAGTTCATAGTAGGTATGGAGTCGCTCAAGCGCTTCGGCCGGCGGTGCAAGCGCTAGCAGCGCCAGTCCAACCAGTGTCGTGAACAGCAGAAATCGCACGCGGTGCCAGCCTGTGCGGGAGATTAATCTTCGCCCCGTGGGCTTTATCTCCGCACGGCATGGCACACCATGGCGAAGTTGCTTGCGGGCAAGGTTGCGCTCGTGACGGGTGGTGGGACTGGCATTGGCCGCGCTATCGCTGAGCGCTTTTCCACCGAAGGCGCCCGCGTCGCCATCTGCGGCCGGCGAGACAAGCCGCTGCGCGAAACTGCGAAAGCGACTGGAGCGAAGTGGCTGGTCGCCGACGTTTCCTCCAGCGATAGCGTGGAGGCACTGGCAACCTGGCTCAAGGAGGAGTTCGAGCGGGTCGATATAGTGGTCAACAACGCCGGTATATTCCTCAACGGGACTGTCGCGACGACGACCGAGGCTGAGTGGGATGCAGTCATCGATACGAACCTGAAGGGCCCCTGGCTAGTGAGTCACACACTTCTACCGTTGATTCCTGCAGGCGGCAACATCCTGAACATTGCCTCAACACTTGGCCTGTACAGCATGCCCGACGCCGCAGCGTATTGCGCTGCTAAGGGCGGGGTTGTGAACCTGACTCGCGCAATGGCCCTAGAGTTGGCGCCGGACGTGCGGGCGAATTGCATTTGTCCTGCCGTAGTCGAAACTCCGATGGCGACTGACCGTATCGAGGCCGGCACGGAGGTCTGGGAAAAGATGGAGAAAGCACAGCCGATAGGGCGCATGGGGCAGCCGGAGGAAATTGCTGCGATGGCCCTTCATTTGTGCGGTCCTGAAGCAGAATGGACTACAGGATCAATCATTGCGGTTGATGGTGGCCAAACTGCAGGTTAATCATGGATAAAGAACAAACAGTGACATCAGATAAAGTGTACGAGAAAAGATGGACAATTCTCGCTGTAATGAGTCTGAGTCTGGTCATTGTCATCCTCAATAACGTGACTTTGAACGTTGCGCTTCCGGAACTTTCCAAGGACTTGAAGGCCGACAATACTGACCTTCAGTGGATGATGGATGCCTATGCCCTTATCTTCGGAGGTACCCTTCTCGTCATGGGAGCGCTCGGTGATCGTTTTGGCCGTAAACCAGCACTCCAATTGGGCTTGATTATCGTGGCTGTGGCTTCTGGAGCCACTGCGATGTATGCCACTACATCTGAACATGTGATTTTTGCGCGAGGAGTTATGGGGCTTGGTGCAGCTTTGGTCATGCCTGCAACTCTGTCCGTGGTCGTTGTGGTATTCCCTGTTGAAGAGCGTGGAAAGGCCGTTGGTATCTGGGCAGCTATGGCAGGTGCTGGCGCA
>PCBV01000008.1 GCA_002731905.1 Methanobacteriota archaeon | reverse complement strand
CAACGACCGCGATGGCAAACTGTCAGCTGGTGACAAGTTTGTTGCTCGTGGTCAGGGCTCTTCGTCGGATGGTCCCGCTGACGACGACTGGTCCCTTGAGGTCAAGTTCGATAATACTGGAGATATTCTTGGCAGTAAGAGGTTAGGCTAAACTGGTTACGTGAGGCCCAGTTCTTCCTTCAGTGCCTCGTCCGGTTGAAGGGCGTTGCCCAGCTCCTGCAGCTCCTTGTCCGCAAGTATCTTGTTCAGCGCCTTCTCGGCCATCTGGCCTGCCACCTTCTTCTCGATGGTCTCGAGGATGTTGTCGTAGGTCATCGCGACGCCACGGCTGCGTACGTCAAGTGTAAAAGTCGCCGGGCCATCCCCCGTCCGATTTGGCCTGTTCGACCATCGTATCGTATTTCTCTTTCGACAGCTCCCCGTCACCATCACTGTCCCTTTCTGCCATGACCGCTTTTGCCATCATATATGTCAAGAATCTGAGAACGCTGGTAGGATCATAAATNGCGTAGAGTACTAGTAAAATACNAAATGACTGGGGAATTAGAAGAAAGANGGGGNCTTCACTAGTGTACATGTTACCTTCAGCGTCAAACANGGATACGTATGTCCCAAGTAACANAATACAAAGAACAAAGAACAGTTCCCTGCGCGTGGGGTCTCTCAAGTTCCAACAACCAGGTCGAAGACCGCAATGATGGCAGCGGCGACCGCAATCGCACGTAGCGTCAGCAGTCGCGCCTGTAGCTTCGCCTGCGCCGCTGTCTGCGGGTTGTTGATGGGACAGACGGTACCGCCGACCTCTTTCGTTGAAAAGGTGGCGTGGAAGACGCACGTGCGATCCCACGCCTCGAAGATGCAGAGCCATCCACCCGCAAGCGGCAGGAACAGTCCCCAGCTCCATGCCTCCGGCGCACCGGACAGGACCATCAATACCGCTCCAACNGCNGAGAATGCCACCAGCCCCCATCCGAACCGCTCGCGTCTCCGTACGCCCGCGTCATCGATATTGGAGCACGGCGTCCCCTCAGCACGTGCGTAGCGTACCACTAACCCAAGCAGGATGAGTCCACCGCCGACGATAGTGTGCTGGTCGATAACAGCGCCCCACGCCAGCAGTACCCAGATGGGATTCAGCACCGGCTCGATGAGCGAAATCAGCGACGCCTCNTGCGCCTTGATGTGGCGCACNCCGTTGGCGAACAGTCCATAGGCGAGCGCCATTTGCACCGTTCCGAGCGCCCCGACCCAGACCCACTCCTCGCCCTCCAGCTGCCTTTCCTGTGTTAGTACGAACGGCAGCAGCACGATTCCGCTGCAGGCGAAGCAGAGGAACACGAGCCAGCCAGGATCCTCCTCTCNCAGATAGCGCAGACAGATGATTACGCCGGCATAGGTCACGCCCGCCCCGACTGCCAGTATTGCACCGTTCGCTTGCGAGTTACCGATGACGGCAGANCCAATCACGGCGACGCCCGCCATCCCNCACGCTATGCCTGCGATGTTTGCCCGTTCAAGCCGTTCATTGAGCCAGAACGCGGAGCCGAGCAGTACCCAGAAGGGTGCCAGATATTGGAGGAAGATGACGTTGCCTGCATCGGTCGACGAGGTCATTGCCTGCACGTAGAGTAAATTCATCGCAGCGAAGAATCCGACCAGCGGCAGCAGCCCCGGCCGCCAGCGTACCTGCTTCCAGTCTACGAAGAGCGCCATCCCGCCCGCGGCGAATAATGATCGCCAACACGCCACCAGCAGTCCACGCGCATCCGGGTCAATGGCTTGGATGGCTGGTGCTTTGAGGAAGAAGCCTGAGAGGCTCCAGCTGATTGCCGCAGCCGCGACCAGCAGACGCCCCCGTGTCAGCAGCACGCGCCGGCAGGCAGGGGGGTGTTAAAGCGCCGCTCGCAGAGCATCGATATCTGCCCCGTTGAGGCCTACTTGTCGTATGCCGTCACGACGCCACACAGTCTTGCCGTCGCGGAACAGCACCATCGTCGGCACAACATTGAGNTCGAAATCGTNCCAGAGCNCGCTNNCCTCATCGGTTACGTCTCCCATCGCCTTNTCCACTGAAAGCTCAGNTTTCTTGAATTCGGCCATGAAATCGCGGCAGTAGGGGCACCATTTGGCAGAGAAAGTGACTGCCAGCGTGCCGTCACGAGAGAGCGTCGTGCCTTCGAAATCAGCAGCTGTAAGCCGTTCCATGCGCAGGTAGTGTCGCGCCTGATTTGAGGGCGCGCCTTCGGCGACACGCTTTAGCCACCGCGCTGGGTCGGCCGCCATGCCTTCCACGCTGAGGATCGCCGTTACCGGCGCAGCTGGCCAGATTGGGTACAGCCTGCTGCCACGGATTGCTTCCGGCGAGATGTTTGGCCCGGACCAGAAAATCCGGTTGCAACTACTCGAGATTCCGCCGGCGCTGGACGCGCTGCGAGGCGTAGCAATGGAATTGCAGGACTGCGCCTTCCCGCTGCTGGAGGAGGTCATAATCACCACCGACCCTGACGCGGCATTCGCTAATGCGAACTGGTGCCTGCTGGTTGGCAGCAAGCCGCGCGGCCCTGGTATGGAGCGGTCCGACTTGCTGCAGGAAAATGGCCGTATCTTTGTTGGTCAGGGCGCAAGTATCGACGCACATGCGGCTGACGACTGCCGCATTGCCGTCGTCGGGAATCCGTGCAACACTAATTGCATGATTGCTGCCGCGCAGGGCTCGCGACTTGGCCCGGAGCGCTACACAGCCATGATGCGATTAGACCAGAACCGCGCTACGGCGCTGCTGGCGCAGAAGGCAGACGTTGCCGTGGGCGAGGTGAGTGATGTCGTGGTCTACGGCAACCACAGCTCTACTATGTATCCAGACGCTGCCAACGCACGCATCGCTGGCCAACCGGCGCCCGGGGCGATTGCCGATGGTGACTGGCTACGCGGCGAGTTTCTCGAGACTGTAGGATATCGTGGCGCCGCGATTATCGCCGCGCGCGGTCTTTCAAGCGCCGCCTCGGCAGCCAATGCACTGGTCGATCACGTCCGAGCGCTCAACACACCAAGCGATACGGTTCATGGTCTAGCAGTATGTTCGAGTGGCGAGTACGGAATACCGCAGGGCGTATGGGCTGGAATGCCGGTGCGCACCACTGCACCTGGTANGTTCANAGTTGTAAGCGATATCAAGCATGATNGTTTCGCTCGCAACGCGCTGGAGAAGACGGGTGCCGANCTNGCGCACGAGCGCGAGCTNGTGTCTGANTTCCTTTAAATATNNGTCTTCGGNAAAGCAGANTCNAGTTTTGCATAGTCNCCATACTGCGCAAAGTTGGCGCTGAAGAGCTGNGCCAGCTCNGCCGCTTTCGCGTCNTAGGCGTTNCCATCAGCCCAGGTGGCGCGCGGGTTGAGCAGNTGCGAGTTGACGCCTGGAACTGCTTGNGGTACCAGTACCCGGAAGACCGGATGTGGTGTGAACTCTGCGTCGCCGAGTTCGCCCTCCATAATGGCCGCTAGCATGCGCCGCGTGTCNGNCAGCGCCATGCGGTGACCGCTGCCGTAGGGTCCGCCAGTCCAGCCGGTGTTCACCAGCCAAGCTTCGGCGGAGTGCCGTTCCAGCTTCTCGCCGAGCAGTTTTGCGTAGGCNGNGGGGTGCTGCGGCATGAATGGCGCGCCGAAACAGGTTGAGAAGGTAGCGCTCGGCTCAGTGACACCGCGCTCGGTACCGGCGACTTTGGCAGTGTAGCCGCTCAGGAAATGGTACATTGCCATTTCGGGCGTCAGCTTCGCTACTGGCGGNAGGACTCCNAACGCATCNCAGGTCAGGAAAATTACGTTGCGTGGATGCCCCCCCATCCCAGATGGCTCGGAGTTGGCGATGTGGTCAAGTGGGTAGGAGACACGCGTGTTCTCAGTAATCGAACCGTCGGCGAAATCAACACTACCGTCGTCACGCACGACGACATTCTCCAGTAGCGCCCCGGGTCGGATAGCGTCGTAGATTTCTGGCTCACGGTCGCGCTCGAGTCCAATGGTCTTGGCGTAGCAACCGCCTTCGAAGTTGAAGATGCCGTTGTCGGACCAGCCNTGCTCGTCGTCGCCAATGAGTCTCCGTNCAGGGTCTGTCGAGAGNGTNGTCTTNCCTGTGCCGCTNAGCCCAAAGAAGAGCGCTGTGTCGTTGTTGTTGCCGACGTTTGCAGAGCANTGCATTGGCAGTACCCCATCGAGCGGTAGCAGGTAGTTCAGGACGGTGAAGATGCCTTTCTTGATCTCACCACCATATTCTGTGCCGCCAATCACNATTAGNCTTTTTTCCAGGTTGACAGCGATGAAAATCTNTGAGTTCAGCCCCAGTTCTTTCCAGTCTTCGGCGCGGGCGGAAATCGCGTTCAGGACCGTGAACTGTGGCGTAAAGTCGTGCAGCTCTTCGCGCGATGGNCGGATGAACATATTGTGGGCGAAGTGAGCCTGCCAAGCACGCAGCGTCACTACGCGCAGTGGCAGCCGATAGCGCTCGTCGGCGCCAGCGTAGCCGTCGAAGACGAATAATTCATTATCTANCATCACCTCGCGGACGAGTGCGTGCAGGCGGTCAAATGCTCCGGCCTCAAGCGGCTGGTTAACCGCTCCCCAGTCGATGTGTGCCTGTGACGGTGGCTGCCGCACGAAAAAGCGATCCTGCGGAGAGCGTCCGGTGTAAATNCCGGTTTTCACGGCGACGGTGCCGGACCCAGTAGCAACACCTTCGCCGCGGTGCAGCTCCAAATCACGGTAATCCTGCTGCGAGAGGTTGCGATGTACGAGCCTCGGCGAGAGCCCCAGCTCTCCCGCAAAATCCATGCGGCGGCACCAGAGCGTGCATTAAATAGTTGGGTGTTCCGTCGGGCGGGCGTTTATCAGCGGGCCGGTGGTCTAGGGGTTATGACGTCGCCCTTACAAGGCGAAGATCGGCGGTTCAAATCCGCCCCGGCCCACCACTCCCGCCGCCGCCGNAAGGCGATGGGGCAGCACTTTCTGGTCGACGAGAATATCGCCGATCGCATCGTCGCTGCTGCCGAAATCACCTCAGGCGAGCGCATCCTAGAAGTCGGTCCCGGCCGCGGCGTCCTCACCGAGCGGCTGATGCCGCTCGGCAAGCTGGTCGCTGTTGAGAAGGACCGCTGGCTGGCAGCAGTGCTGCGGCAGCGGTTCGACGGCGAGTTGCAGCTAATCGAAGGCGACGCGCTGGAAGTCGAGCTGCCTCCGGTGGACGTTATCGTTGCCAACCTGCCCTACGCCATTTCGTCGCCGCTGTTGTTCCGCCTCTTCGACGTTGAGTGGGGGCGGGCGGTGTTGATGTTCCAGGAAGAGTTCGCCCGNCGGCTTGTCGCCTCACCCGGGAGCAAGGCGTACGGTCGCCTGTCGGTGATGGCTCAGCACCACGTTGCCTGCCGTAAGCTGTTTCGCGTCTCGCGTACCNCGTTCCTGCCACAGCCACGGGTGCATTCGCTGGTGGTGCGACTCGAGCGACGCGCGCCGGACTACGAAGTTCGTGATTTNACCATCTTCGAGCGAGTTGTCGCAACGCTCTTCCAGCACCGGCGCAAGACCGTCCGCAACGCGCTGCGGCTCGAGTTCCCCGACGCGGCGATTGAGCAGCTGCCGCATCTGCAGNAACGCGGCGAGGTGCTGACGCCGGCGCAGATGGCTGGGCTGGCGGATTTGCTATCAGGCTGACATCGNTAGAAAAACTTCTTCATCATTAACAGGTCNCGGAAGCTTGCCTTNACNTTCAGCTCNCCNTTGGCATANGCNTTGACGGGCGATAGCTCCCGCTTTAGCAACAACAGTATTGTCTCGTTGGTGGCCTTGATGACCACGTCGGCGTCGNTTGAGTCCCCCTCGCCGAANTGAGTCAAGCTGTTGTCCTCCAGCCTNGCGATAAGCGTCGGACCATCTATGACAACGATAGCGACAGTGCGATCCTTGCCTTCGACCATCTTCGCGAATCCCTCATCATCANCCAAGCGCGTGTTGAACACGGCCGCCTTGGCTTGCAGCTTTTCCAGCAGTTCACCCATTATTTTCTCCGAAGTCGTCCAACGTCACTTTTTGCTCGAGCCGCTTGAGCGTCTTCCAGCTCTTGCGAGTTCCAGNGGGCCACTTCCCCCNCTCACGCCGGTATTGCTTCAAAAACGTGATGGTCCGNTCATCAGAGGGGTAGCCACTGCCGCAATCNCCCAGCTCATCTTTCAGTCGTTCCATCGCCGCTTCCCGTGCCTCCTTGGCCAGGATTGACGCTGCCGCGACGACNGGGATATTCTGGTCGGCTTTCGTCTGCGCGATGATTTGACAATCCAGTCCTGGTGGCAGGTGGGTGGAAACCCTGTGCCCTACTTTCTCCCCGTCCAGCTCTGGTGAATCTATGAACGCNACTGTCGGCGCCAGCTGNGTAATCAGCCGTGCGAANGCNCGTTCTTCGAGNCGGTTNAGCCCCCTTTCAGCGACCCAGCGNTCAATCGTCACCGGCTCAATTAGTTCCACGGCACATTCACAGATCTGCCGGATGGCAGTGGACAGTTCGCGCCGCCGCCGTGGCGATAGCTGTTTGGAATCGCGCACACCGAGCTTCCGCAGCGCCTTATCCTCCTCGATCGCGACAATNGCAACTGCCATTGGCCCCAGCACTGGNCCGCGCCCCGCCTCGTCTATCCCCGCAATCAGTCCCGGCGTTGCCTTGCCCGCATCGNNGNTCATGCNTCAATCTCCAGNGTCGCAAAGCCGCGNGCCATGAANTAAGCNCCCTGCACNGGTNGGCAGCTCNGNNACCTCGTCNGGCTTCAGGCTNGCTACNTCNCCCATCGCGACCGGGTGTCCNGCGACNCAGCGNACCTTCACCGGTGCGTCACCCAGGGCAGTNGCCTGNCGGTAGGGGTCGAAAGTCGNGCAGTTCNTCGAGCGTCACGCTNNGCGCCAGCAGNCCNGTGCCGCCGTGGAGCGTNCCNGGCANCCGAATNAGNCGGTGCAGGTCGCCNGTNACNGGNTCNTCGGCGTGCACGGCGCANNCGNTNAGCGCNGCGTCGCGCAGCGCGNTCTGCANGNGGCGCGGNAGCGCNTCGAANACTTNCTGCGGNGNGCCGNCGAGTTNCACNTTTTTNGCNGNTNCNNTTNNNANTCGTNGCANCNNCTNCAGNCGNNTCAGNNNTTCGTCNNCNGGCAGTGNNTGNNCNTCNNCNAGCCANGCNNTCNNGAAGCGCGCGANGCGNCCCTGCCANCCNGGNGCNTCGGTNGCGGGNAGNCGCAGCTCNCNNGTCGAGTNGCGCNTGTTACCATANTNNCGTGTGTGNCCNGCNTCGANCANNANCCGTTCTCNGCATCNGCNNCGAGNCCGGTCAGGTANTCGGCCAGNTCGCGCCGNGCCCCTGACGGCAGCTCGAGCACNNCNGGCGNNCGNACNTGCACGTGGTAGCCNCGGCCGCCNCTGAAGACCANTTGNAGGTCTNCNANNNCGANNCCCANNTCACCNANNAGGAAGTCCTCNACNAGCCGCACCGNCTGTNNNCGGATGATTTCNATCAGTNNGCCGAANGTNNTNTNNCCTNGNTTGAGCANNTCCATCTCNGGCAGGTGGTCNGCGTCNAGGTCGAAAATAAGGTCGGCTGCTTGCCATTGCTTTTCATTCATCTTGCCGGCTGACGGGTGTGCATAATACGCCACGGAATGGTAGACGTGCATTGGCGCCTCACGTGCTAGTTTCGCNTGCAGTCCCCCCTCGCTGCGGAACGCCAGGTGGCGTTGCATTAGCTTGCCGCCCCAGCCGANCATTCCCCACTCGCGCGTGGTGAACCGCGGCGGCAATTCTGGTTCGGCTCGTGCGTAGAATTNGCGGAAGCGNTCCTGCAACCATTCACGCGTGTAGCGTAACGGCAGGCTTGCCTTGTGTTTCGCGATATCCTCTTTCAGACTCATGCCAGCGCCGCATCCCACTTCTTTCGTGCGCCACGCACGGTTAGCAATCCCACGCGTAGTCGCTGCCCGAGCGTGAACTCCCATGGTGGTCTGGGCAGTCCGTCGGAGAACGCGGCGAGCAGTTCGTGCTGCGCGTCCGCTTCGCCCGTGAGCTGGAGCCAGGTAACGCTGCCGCTACTTCCAGGAGTTTCGGCCCAGAGCTCCAATGTAAGTTNACCGTGCGGTATTTTGTAGCGGAACAGGTGAGCCGCACGCTGGAACGGGATGACCAGCGCCACCTGCGTGAAGGTCCGAACGTCGTCGCTGCGCGTGTATTCCCACTCTAGTTTCTCTAGCGTCGTGCGCAGTGCTGTGGCTGCCGAGCGTGGTTCGAAGCAGACCGGCAGCTTCACCACAGCAATTCGCCGCCAATGGCGGGATAACCCAGCTCGCAGCCTTCCAGNACGCGCGGGTGGATTTCGCCAAACACTAGCACGTNGCCCAGTGACGCGCAGCGGCCAGCGATGAACATGTTGTCCTCGACTGGCTGTGCATCGCCTTCCACGCCGAGTCGCTGTGCTACCGCTNGCGCAGTGGCACGTGCTTTGGAAAAGGGCGCGCGGCTGTTCAGCTCGACCCAGCCCAGCGCTAGTCTGTTGGCGTGGTCGCGCACGACCCAGCCCACCTCGAAAATGCGCTGCGGCAGCTCGTGGTGCCGGTTGGTGCGCAGCAGNTCCAGCAGGCCGGGCAGCAGCGCTGGNCGCAGCAGGTGGTATTCNTCGCNGACTGGATTGGCGACGTGCGCCTCGCCTGCCGGCTCGCGCTGNGGCAGTTCGTGCTGGGCGCGCGCAGAACTCAATGTGAGCGAAACCACTTCCTGGAATCCAAGCCCGAGTAGTGCTTCGCGGCACTCCCTTTCGCGCGGTCGNGAAGTGGTCTCCATGCCGAAGGTGGCAAGCCGCGGTAGGTATTCGGGCAGTTTTNCGTATTCAAGCCCAATAGCGAGCTCCTCAAGCAGGTCCACTGGGTGCAACAGGTCTGCTCGCCAGGCAGGCACCTGCACCACCCATTCGTCATTGCGCAGCTCTGGTTCGAGTCCGCAGCGGCGGAACGCGCGGTGCACCTGCTCGGCGCCCGGATCCCATCCGAGCAGTTGTGTTAGGTAGCTATGGNCGGCGCGGTGCTTTCGCGGCGTCATGTCAGGGACGATATACTTCTCACTCGGGTAGCGGATTTCCAGCGCCTCGGCGCTNCCGCCGCGCTCNANGAGCGCGGCAGTGACGATATTGAGACAGGTCTCTACAGCCTGCCGGTCTAGCCCCTGNACGTCAATCAGCACGTCAGTTGTATCNTCTGAAAGCGCGGTCAGCTGACCGTTGATAATTGGCGGCATCGAAAGCACCTGCTCNTGCGAATCGACAATCAGCGGGTAGCGCTTTTCGCCCTCTAGAATGTGTGCATANTCTATGCCCTTAGGATGTTCCTGCAGTATTTCCTCAGGCGTCATCGGCTCGTCATAACCTAGCGGGATGAAGGCGGGCTCATGCAGCGAGCAGCCGTAGAAGCGAAACGGTGGTTCAAGTGGCTTCAAGTCGTGTATACCAATGGACGCCTTGCGCCTCNTCCTCCCTGTCGTGACATGCAACTTTTCTTGCAGTTCCATCAGTGACCGAAGCGCGACGTTGTCGAGTGCGACGCCACGTACGATACCGCCTAGAAACCAAGGGCGTATCTCGGTGATGCTTGGCTCGACTGAGAGCCATGTTTTGGGCTTGGCGACTGGACAGTGCACCAGCCCCGGCGACTGCTCCATGAAGGCTCGCAGCGCGCGCGCGATGCCTTCGGTCGAGAGTAGATCAGGTCGATCGGGGAAGAATTCAATGGCTGCTTCGTCGTTGCCAATCTCGTCCAAATCGGCACCCAGCAGTGGAATGGCTTCACACAATTCGGTGGACGAGAGTGGCTGCGTCAGCAGCCGGTTCAGGTCCGTCAGGTCAATAGTGATGACCGGCATCGGGGGAACCACTCCTACGGGGCTTTAAGCGCTACTTGTTGCGGCGGCGTTCGCGCTTGCGGCGGCGCATCTTCTTCTTGCGCCACTTCCAGCGTTGCTGGCCCTTCTTTTTCCAGACGCGGGAGCTCCGTTTCATGCTTAGGCGGGGCCGCACCCAGCCTCCCTATTAAAAGTCAGACCTTCACCAGCCAACCGGGTCGTGGTTCGCAGAGCGTGCCGTTGGCAAGCAGTGCCGCCAGCAGTTCACGCGCCTTCTCCTCCGGGATGCGTATGTCGCGCGCCTGTGCCAGTAGTACCAGTTCTTCGATTTCCCCGTCAGGAAGTGCGTCGAGCAGCCGTGACCGCATGTCGCCGTGCGAAGTTGCCTCGGGTGCAAAAATCTCATCTGCCTTCAGCGTCGGCGCCGCAAGTTCGTTCTTCACTCGCGCAATCGCGCTCGCTAGTTCCGTCTGCGCATTGTGCCGCTCCCAGATACGCACTTTGTCGAGCGCCATACGGTACCGGCAGCGCTGGCAACCAACTGTGAGGGAGGTCAACTTAACGCTCCTCACTGCGTGGCACTTGGGGCAGGCAACGACACCGAACACGCGCGGGAATGCACAGCCCGCATAATGTTTTTCACCCTCACCGTCTCCGTGCTGCTATGGACTCGGCGGTGCTGGCTCAGATNGGTGTGGTGTGCGTGTTAGGGGCGATGTCGCCCGGCCCTAGCCTCGCTGTTGTTTTGCGTAACACCGTCGCTGGCGGTCGGCTGCGCGGGGTGATGACCGGGCTCGGCCACGGTATCGGCTTCTTCTTCTACGCATTGCTCGCCGTCTCGGGATTGGCAGTAGTAATGGCGACTGGAGATACAGTGTTCTGGGCGCTGCAATGGGGCGGCGCAGNGGTGCTTGTCTGGCTCGGCTGGCAGTTCCTGCTATCTGAGGGAGGGGAAGTTGCAGATCATGACAGTGGTGGTCGTGAAGGNTTCGTCGCCGGATTTTTGGTCGCGTTCCTCAATCCCAAGATTCTTGCGTTCTTNGTTGCTGTTTTCTCGCAGTTNATCGAGCCCGGCCTTGCACTGAACGATCGGCTGGTAATCGCGCTGCTTGCTGGTGTTATCGATGCTAGCTGGTACATGCTTGTCGCGACTGTAATTGCCGGCACGCCGCTGCTCGATATCTTGCGGCGCCATGCATGGGCAATCGACCGCGCCGTCGGTAGCTTGCTGCTACTGCTTGCTGTGGCTNTGCTGCTACGCGCCTTCTAACGGCAAAGTGTTTTGCACCCGCCGCGCGGTCGGCGGCCGGATGGAATACCCAGAGTTCCCCGACCACTCGCGTTTCACCCCTGTTGCGAGCGTCCTNACCGGTNCCGGCAAAGGCGAGGTTACTGTGCGCGGCTGGGTCTATCGNACTCGCTCTTCGGGCAAGCTGGCGTTCGTCGTCATTCGCGATGCAACAGGCATTCTGCAGTGCACTATATCGCAGGCGAAAGTTCCTGAGGGAGATTTTATCGCGGCGTGCAAAGCACTGCGCGAGTCATCAGTTATTGTCACTGGCACACCTGCTGCCGATGACCGCGCCCCGAGCGGCTTCGAACTGCGCGCCACGCGCTTCGAGGTACTGCATTACGCAGAGACGTTCCCGATTACCAANGATCTGGGTGATGAGCATCTGCTTGACAACCGCCACCTGTGGCTGCGCAGCCGACCGATGGTCGATGCATTGAAAGTACGCGCAACAGCTTTCGGTGCGTTCCGTGCTTTCTGGGATTCGCAGGGCTACACCGAGGTGCAGTCACCTTCGTTCGTTTCTGGTGCCTGCGAAGGTGGGTCTGCCCTCTTCGATGCCTTCTACTCTGATGAGTCTGCCAAAGATGGCAAGGCGTTCTACGCCCACCTGTCGCAGTCATGGCAGCTCTACGCCGAGGCGACTATGTTCGGCCTCGAGCGCATATATACGCTGGCACCCTCATTCCGCGCCGAGAAATCGCGTACTCGNCGCCACTTGACCGAATTCTGGCACGCTGAAGTTGAGGCGGCTTGGGTCCACAACGAGCAGATGATGACTCAGGAAGAGGCGATGCTCGCAGCAATCATCGCGGCAGTCTTGGCGAACAACCGCCCTGAACTGGAGCGTCTCGGCCGTGACCCCGTTATTCTGGAGACAGTAAAGCCGCCCTTCGAACGCATGAAGTATGCCGAAGTGCTGGAGCAACTAAATGGAATGGGTTTTGATTTGGCGTGGGGTGATGATTTCGGCTACCGCGAGGAGAAGGCTCTGACCCAGGAGCGCAGTCAACCGCTCTACATCACCCACTTTCCCCGCGAAAAGGGATTTTACCACCGCCCCGACCCTGCGGAGCCGAAGTCACTTGTGTGCCACGATTTGCTCGCACCGGAGGGTTATGGTGAGATTATAGGTGGTGGTGAGCGCGTCTGGTCACCGGAGGAACTGACAGAGCGTATCACTGAGGAAGGCATGGATCCGGAATCGTATGGTTGGTACCTTGATTTGAGGAAGTTTGGCAGCGTTCCTCACTCTGGCTTTGGGCTGGGACTCGACCGTCTGGTCGCGTGGCTTTGCGGTGCCGAACACATCCGGGACGTAATTGCCTTCCCACGCACCATGCGGCGCACTACCCCGTAGGGCCACCCTCGTTTCTTCAGCCACCGCGCTTCAGTAGCGTGCGTGCGACGTTGCCTTCTTTGTCGACATAGTAGAGCCACCCGGGTTCGCGCGTGACGCCTGCCTTGGCGACCTTCTCGCCACCGCCACCCTTCTCTGTGCCGCGCGCCATGCGGGTGCGCCAGACATCACCATCCTTGCCGAGGTAGTAGAGATAGCCCGACTCTTTTTTGACCGTGGTCTCAGCGACTACGCCACTTTCACCTTTCGGCTTTGGTGCCGGCCGCCGGAACTTCTTTCGCAATCCACGTGCCCTGCGGCGCGGCTTCCAGTTTTCGACTAGCGCCANACCCTCGGGTCCGTGGAGCATCAGTGATTCGGCGGCACGGTCGCGCACATGTGGGTTCGGGTCGTACAGTGCCTTGCTCAGCGCTGCCGTGCTGTCATCGCTGGAAAACTGTCTAAGCCCTTTGGCTGCTTGCCAGCGCACGTAGCGGTCGGGGCTTGTGAGCCCTATCACGAGGTAGGTTTTGCCCTCTCCGCAGTTAATGCGGCCAATAGCGTCCATCACTATCCGCTGTAAGAAAATATTGCCCGTGTTTAGCCCATCGTTGACCAGCACTTCTAGCGCCTGCTCACCCATACTGCCAAACAGTTCCAGCGCCGCCTGCCGCACGAAGTGGTCTCCGCTGCCCAGCTGTGCCACCAACGCGGCGGCAATCTGCTTCTCACGGAACGGAATCTGTGCCCCGAGCTGTTCCAGCGCATCACGGCGTGCCTGTACATCTTCGCGGCCAAGATGCGTAATCAGTTCTTCAACATCATTATTGAACACTTAAATCACCTGTCTGAGCCACCCGTCAGACCATATAAAAACGTCGCGCATACCGCCCCGTGCGTATAATTGCTCACCGTGGCCGTTCGGAAGCGGGCCATCCCGACAACACCTTGGCAGCGTTCATGGCTGCACTCGATGAGGGTGCCGACATGGTCGAGTGCGACGTTCGACGCCTCGCTGACGGCGAACTCGCCTGCTTCCACGACGCCACCATCGCGGGGCATCCCCTGTCATCCCTATCGCACTCTGAGCTGGAGTCACTGGCAGGCTTTGCAGTGCCGCGGCTGGAGGAGCTTGCACAACTCTGCCGCGAGTACGACGCAGGTCTTGATCTCGAGTTGAAGGAGCGAGGCTGCGCGGGCGACGCGCTCAGTGCAGTCAATGGCCTTGCGGAGTTATGGGTCAAGTCGTTCCACGATGACATAGTGCGTGAAGTTCTCGCCGCGCAGCCCGACGCCTACGCAGGACTGCTACTGGGTGTTCCACACGGTGGCCTCCGCCTCCGCTTCAGCGAATTTTTCCCCGTTAGGCGCCTTCGCAGTTGTGGTGCTCGCTTTGTCGCGCCTAACTGGCGGCTGCTACGCCTCGGTTTCCTACACCGCATGCAGAAGAATGGATTTCCGGTGCTTGTCTGGACAGTTAACGATTCTCGACAGGCACAGCAGTTGGCAACTGCTGGCGTCGTTGGCATTGCCACTGACCGACCGAGAGAGCTGCGTTCTGCGCTCGAACCGCGTGCTTAAAACGACCTGTAGGTGCACGCGGACGTGGACCTTAGGGCATTTGCAGAACTCGCTCAACGGGAGCAGCTCTGCCTCAGTTGCACTGGCCGGCTCGCGGCCAGACTGGGCTTTGGCCTCACCAATCACGAGCGCGGGCAGGCGCTGCTCGCGACGCGGGCGATGCTGGCGGAAGCGGAGGGTAAAGTGGGTGAGGCCTCCTACTTCCATGACGGCACGCCAGCCCCCGCTCCGAACGAGTGCGGCCTCTGCGAAGGATTGTGTGGTGAGGTGGCTCAGCTAGCGCAAATGGTGCTCGAAGCCCTTGATGGTATCGAGCTAGCAACTTTCCAAGTCGGCACAGTGGTCAACGAAGAAACCCTAGCGCGCGAAAAGGAGCTGCAAATGATTTCAGGGGGCCACGGTGAGCCACTCAAGTCTCAGCTCAATCGCGAAATTGGCTCACGCGTCGCCGACTTGAGCGGGCTGACACCGAAGCGTGACATTCCGGATGCGGTTATCGTGGTCGACACACGCTATGATACTGTCGATTTACAGCTGCGCTCACTTTTCATCGAAGGTCGCTACACTAAGACTGACCGCACTATTCCGCAGACACGTTGGCCCTGCCGCGAGTGCCACGGTCGCGGCTGTGAGCGGTGCAACAGTAGCGGTCAGATGTATCCCGAGTCGGTCCAGTCACTGGTCGCCGGACCTCTGCTCGAGACTGCTGGTGCGAGTGAGGACAAATTCCACGGTATGGGGCGTGAGGATATCGACGCCGCGATGCTGGGCAGGGGTCGCCCGTTCGTGCTAGAACTGAGGCAGCCTAAGGTGCGCAGCCTAGACCTGGCGGCGCTCGAAAAGGTAATCAACGCTGCCGCCGCCGGGCGTATCACCGCAAATGGGCTCATGTGGGTCGAGCGACCACGCGTAGCAGAACTCAAGGAGACTGTATGTGACAAAACCTATCGTATCGACATCAACTTCGACCAGCCAGTCGAAATCGAAAGGCTTAAGAAAGGCGTACAGCGGTTGACGGGTAAGGTCGTCGAACAGCGCACTCCCACCCGGGTGTCCCATCGACGAGCGGATTTGGTGCGGTCGCGACGTGTGGAGAGCATGAAACTGCTTTCTGCCGGCGCTACGAGCGCCGAACTGGAAATCCGCGCGCAGCATGGGACCTACATCCGGGAACTGGTGAGTGGTGACGGTGGGCGCACATCGCCCAGCCTTGCCACGCTGATTGGCACCGAATGTCAGGTGGAGGTGTTGGACGTCCTGCATATCCACTTGGAGGATTCGAAGACATGAAGCGGTCAAGAGGTCTGCGCAGCGGTTCGCGCTACAAGCTCTCGCGCAGAGCGCGCGAGCGCGGGCTCTCACCAATTACGCGTACGCTTGAGCAGTTTGGTGTGGGCGAGCGGGTCAATATCGTGATTGACCCTTCGGTTCAGCGAGGGCACCCTCATCACCGTTTCCACGGACTGACTGGGAATGTTACTGGAATGCAGGGCAAGGCTTACGTCGTGCGCGCTAACGAGGGTAATGCCGTGAAGCAGCTGATTATACGCCCCGAGCACCTTAGGCGGGCGAGGTAGTCATGGACGAACCACAGCCAGTACCGCTAGGTGTAGTGAAGGGATTGCTCGAGGCGGAGCTAGGCAACCGCGAAAACAAGCATCGCTGTCGCGACTGCGGCCACTTCCAGTCTTTACCTGATGAGTCGGAAGAACCGGAAGTCGAGGAACTGGAGACCCCAGAGGAGACGCCCGTGACAGATGGAGAGGAGCAGAGTGGGCCGGAGGAAGCAGAGGCACCGGAGCCTCCTAGGGGGCCGCCATGCAACAGCTGCGGTTCACACAATCTGGACTTGATTGAGCAGATACAGTACGAGCATCGACTGGCACTGGATCATGTACGCCACCTGACGCGCGTGACCAGCGCGCAGGCCGAGGGCATCATGCAGGCCGTTGGCGGGCTGGAACACGTAGATGNCTTTTACGCCGCTAAGATTGCCGACATCCTGCCGACACATCCTAACGACGTACGCGCCATCTTCGCGCGTGAACGTTTCTCGCTCGGGCAGGAAGAAATCAGCGCGATTATCGCCGCCGTCCAGGAGAACACAGAGGCATAACGATGGAGGAGTACGCCTGCGTGTTGGATGTCCTGCCGGAAGGCCGCTCNGATGGGAAGCGCCGCTTCCGACGCGAGGCGGTAATCTATGGACTTGGTGTGGAAGAGTTCAAGATTTTCGAAATGGCTCCGATTCCGGGCGCCCCGATTAATATTGGTGATCGGGTCTTTATCGGTAAGGAGGCTGGCGAACGGACACAGATTGAGCGAGTACGCGCTCGTGTAAACTATACTGACCTGACTCACACGGCCCAGACTGAGTTGGGTTTCCTGTTGGAGGAGCTGATTGGCGAGCAGGAGGAGAAATTCATCCAGTTCTACAACTACGCCGGCCCTATTTCGCGCCGCTACCACTCGCTCGAACTGCTGCCCGGACTAGGCAAAAAGACCATGGAAGCAATTGTCGCGCATCGCCCCTTTACCAGCTTCAGCGATATGGAGGCGAAAGTCTCTAATTTCCGGCAGCCCGGCAAATACATAGCCTCTCGCATTGAGCATGAAATCCGGGAGCAGGACCAGAAGTACCGGCTCTTCGTGCGCTAGCTTCGCTGCTAGAGTGCCCAGGTATACTGAATTGCACCGGCGACAAGCAGCCGCACGTCAGCGTCACCACTCAAGGATATCTGTAGTGTCCAGTTACCACTAGTTCCAGTCACAGTACCTAGTTCCTGAAAGCTGTTGCCTGGAGTAAACACCTCAGTCAGCTGCTCGCCATCGTGGTCGCGCAGTACCAGTTCGCCATTTCCAGACCCCCCGATATCAGCCTCAATCCAGTAAACTATGTAGCTCCACGGCCCGTAACGCGTGTGCCCGTCGTTGGCGAAGGCGGTATCGTAGAACTCAAAGTCTGGACCAGCGAACTCATCTTCGTACAGGTCGCCGCCGCGGCAGAACCACGCTTCACCAGTGTAGCCGCTAGCTGCTTCGACCAGTGTCATACGCAAAGGCTCACTACCACTTGCGTCACTCCGTACGAAACTGGTCAGCCAGCCTATGGAAGCGTCATAGATGTAGTCCAGCCGCTCGCCTGACGTAGCTTCTGCTGTCACCGTGGCTTTTCCTTCAGTGATTGCTTCCACAGTTGCATCGAAATGTTCGACGCCAAAGAGCGAGAAATTCCAGCTAGTACCTAACTCGAGTGGAAAATGCAACAGCAATTGCGGTACATTTTTTTCGTAAAGCGCCATGTCTGCGATGCGGATTCGGCCAAGCGACGGGTTGTGGTTCAGGACTGCGTGTCGTTGTGCATCTATCAACTGGCTGGAGCCGAGATGGTAGTCTGTCTCGTCAATCGCACCGACGACCATTGTCGTTACTACTTCCGCTTCAGGAATCACAACTGCGTAGGTCCAGGACTGCCCCACTTCCCATGTCGGTGCTGCAATGGCAGTATCACTACTGGCCCCCCCGCCAGGTGACGTGTCAAGGCAGCCCGGCGCCAGCANGAGCAGCACTANGNCNGTCGCAGTGGACCTCATCCCGGGCTGAGCGCTGGGTGATATTAGGACTCTTCGCTGCCCGGCAGCCCAAGGCATTTGCGTGCTTCGGCNACCAGGTAGTTCGAACCAGTGACCAGTGCAGGACGCTCGCCCGCCCGCTCCAGTGCTGTGGCAATCGAATCGCACGCGCGACCGTTGCGCTCCAATTTCCCGACGANCGTGATGANTTCGGCGGCACTATACGCACGCGGTGAGTCTGGCGTGCACGCTAGCAGCTCCGCACTAGGCGGCAGCAGCGCCAGCATCTCCGGGAGCGGTTTGTCGCGCAGGCAGCCGAACAGCACTACTTCCGGTTCCTGGATGCGACCCAGAAGCCATTCCAGTGCGTGTGGATTGTGCGCGCAGTCGAGCAGAATGTTTCCNGCCTGCTCACGTCGCCCCGGTGGCCGCNTCTCACATACACTAGCCACGACACCNAGCTGCTCGAGCGCAAGTGTCGCCCACTCAAGCGCGGAACCGCCGCTGGTGAGGTTGGTNTGCTGCGGAATATAGCGCTGGAATTCTACCTCCCAGCCGGTGATGACCCGNGTTTGCGGCCGTACGATAGCCGCCTTGGTGCGTGCAATTGCCCTGAGNTCGGAGCCGAGCCAATCGGTGTGCTCAAGCGCCAATGTTGTCAGTACAGCCACTTCGGCGTCGACGATGTTCATTGCATCTAGCTCACCCCCGAGGCCAACTTCCAGCACNGCGACNTCGACNCGGCAGCGGGCNAACCAGAGTANNGTCATNGCAGTCAACACCTCGAAATAGCTAGGATGCTCNGCCATTTNGCGGCATGNTNGTTGCACTTCGCNGGCCAGNGTTGCAAAATCGACCTGCCCGACTAGCNCNCNGTCGAGGCGCAGTCGCTCGCGCACNCTATGCAGGTGCGGGGANGTCGCACAGCCNACNCGGATTCCAGCNCGGCACAGNGCATCCTCCAGCANCCAGCAGCAACTCCCCTTNCCGTTGGTACCTCCAACGACTATCGCNCGNATCTGCTGCTGTGGNTCACCCAACTCGGCCATAAGNTGCGTNATNCGCTCGAGNCCCGGCTTCACNNGNGTTTCATCNAGGCGGGCAAGCCATTTCAGNGCNGANGGNTAATCTGAAATTTCCCGACCATCCATATTTAAANAANTACTCGATTGACTCCCANTCCACAGTNTCTGGTAGCATGAGTCCCTGATCGAGCAGGACTTCCCGGAAAGATTCAGGCCGCAGTGAGGCGATTTCGGCACCCTTGGTCAATGTAGTATCTCCGCTGCGATAGAGCTCGACTGCCGCTGCAGTCCTAAGATGTGACTTCTCTTCCAGCAGGAAGCGCAGTGCTTCCTTAACTACGTCAGAACGACTGCTGAAGTGGCCTGAAGAGACAAGTGCGCCAATCTGCGAAACCAGTAGTGGAGGGAGCGAATAGGANCTGCTCATAAAATAATAATTAGCAATAGTTATTTATAATTATTCACGAAACTTTATATGCCTGCCAGCCATCTAAACCGTGGTGTATTTCATGCACAACTACAGACTGAACAGGCCCCTGCTGGCCGCGCTGCTCTTAGCAGCGGGCTTGGCAATGCTTGCCTTCTTGGCCNCTCCGGCGCAAGCTGGTGACTCCTTCACCGTTGACGTCANCCCGGTCAGCCAGAACGGCGAACCAAAGGATACGGTTACCTANACCATTACGGTNGAGAATACGGGTGACAANGACGACGACTATAACCTGACNATTACTAGCAGTAANCGCTCAGGCTGGCAGGAGTACATCATCCCTAGCCAGCTCNCNGTTAAGGATGGGCAGTCAGAGACNGCTACGCTGTACGTCAAGATTGGCGACCGNTCTGANGCACCCGCNGACTACACNGANTANGTTTCNTTTANAGTNGNNTCGGTNACNCANGANGCNGGAACCAAGAACAGGCAGGTCACNGCTACNGTTGANCAGGTGTACGGNACCACAATGGAAATCAANGGTACNNCCACNCAGAANACGGACCCTGACCANACGGTCACATTCANNGTCGNGATTGTCAANGGNGAGGGCAANGGCGATGACACNGTTTCCTANAGCCACTCTGGNAATGGAATCGACGACTGGTCNCTGGTTTATGANGCNTCTTCNAGGCTGGACCCAGANGAAACNGATGAAGTCAGCGTGAGTGTTACGCCTGACATAAANGCACTGGCGGGGNTGAAGAGCATTAATTTCATNGGCACTTCCGAGGACGGNGAGACNAAATCATCGGTTACGATAAATGTGCGCGTCAACAAGCTGCCNGACCTGAACGTGGTNACNGTNGGCCCGAGCGGCNAGGACNTNGAGGCNGGAGAGCGANTCTACTACTCCTTCTCGGTTACTAACAAGGGCAACGCAGTCGATTCCTTCGACCTTGAAGTCGTAAACGATACCTGGTACAACGACGGTTGGGAAGCTTCGCTCGACACCGAGGAAATCAGTAACTTGGATGTGGATGAGTCCATCAACCTGACTAATGTACTGGTAATCAAGGCGCCCGCTAACGCGGCTGCCGATGACGAGGCGACTATCAAGGTTAAGGTGATATCGCAGGCCAATACTTCAGTTTACAAGACCTTCACCTCCCGCTCGACGGTGGAGCAGGACTTCGAGCCCAAGATTCGTATCGGGGGCAGCGACACCCAGAGCGCCAAGCCTGACGATGAGGTGGTCTATACCCTGAACTTGACTAACGAGGGGAACGGCGATGATGACATCACACTTAGCTTGCGTGGCGGTAACGCCACTTGGGGCACGCTTGGCGAATCATCGTTTACCCTCGCAGCCGGAGCGACTGAATCAGTTGAGTTGCGCGTATCTGCTCCTAAGGGAACCCTAGCGCAGAACGGCTATGTCATAACTGTCCGCGCCACATCCGAGGATGGCATTACGATGTACGACCGTAATGTTTTCCTAAATGTGCAGCAGATCTTTGATATTTCTGTATCGATATCTGGACAGACCAAGAAATCGGGTGACCCGGGAGATGTGCTGGACTACAGCATTCTGATTAAGAACAAGGGCAATGGTGATGATACCATCAATCTGGCTCTAGAAGGCGACAACGCAGACTGGGGCTCCATCATTGAGGATGTTGACCTCGAGGCTGATGAATCTATAACTGTTAACCTAACCGTCAACATCGATGAGGACGCCACCTTCGGCGATTACACTATTCCCATTAATGGCTCTTCTGACGAGTCATCTTCTACATATGATTCCAGCACTGTTACGGTATCTGTAAGCAAACAGTACAAAGTTGATCTGATTGTTTCTTCTAAGACTGGTGATCCCGGTTCTGAGTTGGTATATGCTATCAGGGTACAAAACCAGGGTACTGGCATAGATTCATTCGCACTTTCTATTGATAATTATCCGGAAGGTTGGATTGTACAGCTTGAGTCAGAACTGGTGGAGGATGTTCCAGCCGGAGATGAAAGTTCAGTCAATCTTACTGTAACAATCCCTTCCGGAGAACAGAACAGGGCGTTTGAAACCAATATTACAGCNTCNTCAAAAGANGCTGCNAACGAGAATCCTCCAAAGTGGGTCAANACGACAGTTGTNGTTACAACTATTGTNAATCAAGAGTTCTGGATTGACNTNTCNGTTGAATCNAGCACTATAAANGCNATTATAGGCATTCCAGTNACGACTACNATTANCATAGAGAATTTAGGAACTGGTGATGACATTGTAGCAATGTCTGTCGAGGCTCCCGCCAATTGGACCGCACTAGAATTNAACACNTCTTTCCTTAACGTGGAGGAGGGTTCATCTGGCTTGGTCGGTTTGTCTATTACAGTGCCTGATGGAACAAATAAAGGAGATTANTCNNTTGACATTTCTGGAGTGTCAAACTGTGCTACTTGNGCTAATGGAACGAAATCTCAGGATTCATTAACTTTAACGATCAAAGTTGAACTTTCGAGAGGAGTTGAAATTAATGCTGACGTGAACACTATCGAGAAGGTTCCTGGTTCCTCGGCCGTATTCAGTGTAGATGTCAAGAATACTGGCGATGGTAGTGATACTATCCTTCTGTCAATCTTGGANGATGATTTGAATTGGGCTACCGTTGTTCCTGCTTCTATTGAGCTTGATAAAGACCAGACTGCNTCNGTCNNGGTNACAATNGCTCTGCCNGAGTATGATTTAGANAATTTGACGACNCAGNAGCGTAGTGCCCTTGAAGGCACCCAATACGAGATTCGNGTAAANGCCAAGTCTNCGGGTGATTTAGCAGTTAGCGCAGAAGTTGATTTGACCACAAATATAGGCCAAATTTACGGGGCTAAACTCGAAACTNTTGGTGCTTCTTNNATTGANAGCTATCCNTCNACTGAAGCNAGTGANAATGANNGAAGGGNNAAATTNACGCTGAAGCTGACTAATACTGGAAATAGANNNGACNNCATAAATGTNGAGACNATCGCTACTTCNTANCCTGATGAGTGGACNGTTTCCATTTACACTTTCCCCAGTTGCTCTACNTCTTTTNCNGGCTCAATNGCTGCTGGGCAGCAAAAGTCNCTGTACCTTTGTGTTACTCCAGACCAGGACGCGGAAACNGGCAATTTCACNATCATAACTGAAGCGTCTGCTGGAGCAGGTTCTCAACCTGCAGTNACGGCTNNAACAACGATGNNTGTGCGGGANCCANCTCGCAGCTTGNNCCTTCAGGCGGCAGATAACGAAATANCGCTNGCACCAGAGGTAGGGGACGACCAGAANAACACCGCCCGCTTCAAGATTACTNTCACAAATGANGGCAGCCACGANGACACCTTCCTCCCTGAGCTGGACGAAGTGCTGGCGAACGGCTGGACTTATGGTTTTTACACTAAGAATACCGGGTCAACCGGTGACAAGTGGGGTACCAACGGNGAGATGATAGAAGATGGNCAGCCAGANGANCTNTGGTTCATNGTCGAGGTCGATCCGGACGATGTGGACGAGGGCAACTANANCATGTCTGTGACGGTCAAGAATAAGGACGAGGATGCGTCANAGTCGATTTCTTTGCAAGTGAATGTTGAGGCACCCNGCCGCGGNCTGACCGTGGCAATTATCGACTCTGTCAANGAAATNNCGCCAGCTTACAAGGGCAGCGACAACGACAACTATGTCAAGTTCAAGGTAAAGCTGACCAACAGTGGCACCCATCCGGACACCTTCCTGCCCGAGCTGGAATCGACTCTCGACAACAACGACTGGGAGGTTAATTTCTTCCAGGACAGNTCTTTGAATCAGGTGTGGTCCAGTACAACGGGAGTCGAAATCGACTCTGGCGAGCTGGANGACCTNTGGGTCGAAGTCATCGTCGATGACGAGGCGGACGAGGGCAATTACTCAATTACCATNTCGGTGCGTAACCTAGAGGACGACCCCAACGCACGGCAGGAAACTGAGCTTACAGTAATGATAGAGCAGTCCGACCTGACACTGGAAGCGAGCGATATCACGCTAGAGGCGAATGGCGAGTTGGTCAATGGTTCAACNATCAAGGATGGNGATACCGTGACCGTCAAGGTCAAGATTTCCAACGAGGGCGAAGCTGACGTGGACGACGCGCTGGTCGAAATCTACTATTACGCCAAGGAGGCCGACAAGACCCAGGACGAGTCGGAGTGGCTCAGCCTGCTCTACAGCAAGCGCAACAACTTCCGGGGAGGCCAGTTCAAGGAAATATACTCCAACGTGGACTGGCTGATTACCGAGGGTGAGTGGTACGTTGAGGTGCGCGTCGACTATGATGAGGATGACCTTGATAATGGCGAAATCTTGGAGAACAACGAGAACAACAATGACGCTCGCTTCGGTGAGCTGCTGCGAGTCAAGCCTGATCTTGCTATCACTCTGATGCGGGTTGACAATCGCTTTGCCGGAGACCCGACCCTCTCATCCACCAAAACTCCTAACGTAGATGAGCAGGTGACTTTCATGGCCACTGTTGTGAACCAGGGGGCGGCCGACATCGACCGCGCACGGCTCTACCTAACCGCCGACAGCAGCGACGAGACTGGTACTATCCTGAAGGAGCGCAATGTCAAGGACTACTACGAGTTCAAGATTAACGCCGGTGAGACCACAACAGTTCGCTTCCGCTGGTACGCTGAAATGGGGGAGTGGAGCAATTTCCGTGCCGAGGTCAACCCTAGTTGCAGTGAATACAGNATCATCGACTGCAACGCGGGTGATGGCGGCTATCAGGATACCGACCGTATGTATGATGAGCTGAACCGCTACAGNGACAACATCTNTCCCGCCGGTGGCGCCATCTTCGACCAGGACGGCNATNACGTCNAGTTCCTCATTCTACCCGACTTCAAGATTGATAAGTTTACCATGGACCCACGCGAGCCAGAGGTGGGNGACACTGTCGAAATGACCGTGACAGTCTCCAATACCGGTAACTCCGACTGGAAGATTACCGACGGCATCCTGTCAATCGAGTTTGATGATGGTGCCGGCAATGTAATCCTGGANCAGGTCACCAGCGATATCAACAAGGGCGATGACACTGAGGTCAAGTTCAGCTGGGTGTTCCCCGACGAGGATAAAGACCAGTTGACTCTAAAGTTCGAGCTAGACGCTGGCAGCGGCAACTTCGAGATTGATCAGCTGGACAGCANCAACGACGAACACGAGCTTGATGTTGATGTTATCCAACCTGCAGTAGTGGGTGAGATTGCTGCCTTGGATGTTTTCGGCCGTGAACTGGTGCGCGGNTCCGGNTTCAAGGTCTATCACTTTGTGGCNCTGATGTCCATGGCCTTGNTCATGGTTGTGGGGACAGTAGTTGTCTCGCGCCGTATGAGGCGAGCGTCAATTGATGATGACGACGAGGAAGAGGAGGCGCCCGAGGCGGTTGCCGAATTACCCCCTGCCAAGATTGCACTCTCGATTCAGTCAGCGGTCGACGGCAATACTCAAGAAGCTAAAGTGAAGGTACCCTCCAACATGCAGGTCGAGCGTCTGGTCCAGAACTGCGTTCAGAAGTTCCCATTGCCGCACGCCAACTTTGCGGCACATGTGAACGGTGCGGCGGTCGATTCCGGCCTCTCGCTCGCTGAGGCGGGTTTGGTCGACGGCGCCGAAATCCANCTGGTCGCAATCGAAGANTGATTGACGCGCTGGTAGTCGGCGCNGGGCCCTCCGGCTGNCGCGCTGCGTGGAAACTGGCCGAGGCCGGCTATAGCGTAGCGATTGCTGAGGAGCACGAACGAGTAGGNGACCCGTGCCAGTGTGCAGGGCTGGTGACNCCGCGTACCCTCGACTATCTGGGATATCGCCTGCCGGTGCTGCAGGAGATGCGTGGCGCACGGCTATGGGGGCCTTACGACAGCTACCTCGAGTTCGAAGCCCTAGAAACCAAGGCGCTGGTCATCGACCGCCCTGCACTGGACCGCTCTATTGCAGCACGCGCTGAAAAAGCGGGAGCCGAAATCTGGACTGGTACGCGCTANACCCGTGGCTGGCGTGATAACGGCGGCATGGTGGCCGAGCTGCGGGATAAATCCGGTATGCAACAGGTACAGACGCGACTTCTCATTGGCGCCGACGGNCCCGCCTCGCGAGTGGCGCGCGATGCCGGCCTCCACAACCGGCGTGAGGTGATGGCCGCTTTTGGAGGCGATGTCAGTGGCTACGCAACCCGTGACGGCTACGTTGACCTGTTCGTTGGCTCCGAGCTGGCACCGCGCTTCTTCGGCTGGGCCATCCCGACAGGTTCTGATACTGGTCGCTTAGGTGTCGCGACCACGCTACCGCATCGGCCGCGCAAGTTCTTCCGCAGCTACTTCCATGAAGGGGCGCCGTCTAAAGTGCTCAATGGCGCCAAGCTAACCGCGCGCATCAGCGGACTAATCCCCTTCGGGCTGCGTGAACCGGCGTTCACGGATCATGTGCTGCTCATTGGCGACGCCGCTGGCCTCGCGAAACCAACTTCGGGCGGTGGAATATACACTGGATTGGTAAGCGCCGATGCGGCAGCCGAGACTGCTATCGCAGCGTTCGAGGCAGGTGACCTTTCAGTTGCTTACCTAGCGGAGTACCAGCAGAAACTGCGCAACCGCATTGCTGGNGAGCTNCAGCTGGGTGCACGGCTGCGCCGTGCATTTCTCGCGCTGGACGATGCGCAGCTGGCAGAGATTATCCGCATGCTGGGTGACCCAGCAGTTCTGGAGGCTATCCAGCGGGTGGGAGATTTGGACTACACATCACGGGCGGCGTTCGCGGTGCTTAAGGCGCAGCCGAAGCTGGTTAAGTTTGCCCCGCTGCTGCTGAAGCCATTTGTTTAGTTTAGGGTAGGTGCCTTCCTCCTCGAGGTAGAACACTACGGCGAGTCCGGCAAACATCACNGTCAGCCCAATCATGACGTAGAGAGGCCATTTCGGTATTGGTTCCTTGACGCCGAAGCTGGAATCGGGAATCACGCCGTCAACACCCAGCGCGGTCAGGTTGATGTTGCCGGGCGCTCCATCGGGAACGTCGGTCGTTGCCGTTTCCCATTCTGCCATTGACCAGTGCCCTCGGCTCAGCATACTACGTGCGGTACCGTTGTGGTCGAATTCAAGCATGAAACGGACGAAGTATGTTCCTTCGGCGGTGCCAGCGTCGCAGCGGCTGCCGAGCAGTGTGCAGCGCAGCCAGGAGCGCTCTTCTGTGGACTGGATCTCGGTCGAGAACCGTACAGCTTCTCCGGCCGCTAGCGTTCCTGGACTGAATGTCGCTCGCTGCCCAGTTGGAGCGTCACACTCCACCTCGTTGTTGGATAGTCGCATCCAGCAGCCTTCGGTGATTCGCGGTCGTGCATCTGCCGCAACAGCGTCGATAACTTCTGACCCTTCGATATCAGCTCGCATGTAGATGTCCATGCTGACAATGACGTTCTCGAGTGGCTCTGCATAGCGATTCGTCACTTCGAGTGTGAACTGACCGCTTTCGCCCGGTGTCATTTGCGGCGTCGTGAAGTTGTGGAAGTCAGGAATGTAGCCCGGGTGACTGACGTAGGGGTCCCAGTCGGCTTCGCTCGGTGGTACTAGCAGCAGTGCCAGTGTCAGTAGCGCGACCACCGGTCTGAAGACCATTTGCGTTGCTACTCTCCGTCGCATGGCCGCCCCACGGGAGCGGGGTTTTAACACTCTGTCGAGAGACTTATATCCCACTGCCACTCGCACCGTGATGCAATTGTATGCAAGAGCATTGCGCTTCGCCGTCGTGACGCTAATCCTGGCCAGCACGCTGCTGCTCGCTGACAATGTAGCGGCGGATCACGACTTCGACCATATAACCGTCGCTGCGGATCAGGACTTCGACGATCTAACCGTCGCTGCGGGCCAGACATTGACGCTCACCGACGGCAATTTCACAGTTGAGGACAATATTGAGGTGTCCGGTACTTTGGTTCTAGAAAACTGCAGCTTTGACATGANTAACGAGTTCAGCGCTGTCGAGANCGAAATCCGGATTCAGCCAGGAGGCTCGCTGACGGTCCGCGATTGCAGTCTGACCTCGACCGCGAACCTGACACCCGTGCGGGCACTGTACGACCAGTATATCGAGGTGGATCCTGACAACGCCACGTACTACGAAGCTAGCATTGAAACAGCGTTCGCCAAGCTCAACACCACCGCTGCCTTCCGGGTCGTGCTTGACGACGGCGAGCTGCTGCTGAACCGGGTCAACATGACCAGTGGTCGCCTCTGGTTGGTGGGCGGAAACGCCACCCTGTTCGACACGCGTCTAGACGGTGAGATGTCATTCCCGGAGAACAGCACAGGATTATTCATTGAGGATACCAGTTTCTTGGCCAACAACCTGACGCTGGCCAACTATGACAATTGTTTGCGCGCAGTCGGTGTCGCACCGATTCTGTCGAATGTGAACTACGCTAATTGCACTACCCAGCACATTCAGGAATGGTGGCTCAACGTGACAGTCGAAGACACCGCTGGTGAGCGGCTTGGCGGGTTGCATGTGGCGCAGCGCGATGATGCGGGAATAGCTCTGACCGTCGCTCAGGAACAGCCCGACGGCAGCTATGTCGACTGGTACGAAGAGTACCGACTNCTAGGAAACGGCAANCGCGNCGANTCGCAAGTAAGNATTACTGTNATGAANNTTTACGAGTTNTACTCACTAGAAGGCTTGTGGGAGGGCGACTTGGACGGCAATACNCAGGTTGCCATCACGGTTGAGACCAACCGCTCGNTACTCAGTTTCAGCGATATGCGNCTNGAGGTAGANGGCCANNNGGTCGAGCCGAGCCAGCCAGTATCCAAGTGGAGCACACTAATCATCAATACCACTCTGGTGAATCCGACTGACTGCCGCATGTCCGTCGTCGTCCAGCTTGCGGTGAACGATGTCACTGGCTATTCATTTACATTAGTCGAGCTCGCGCCGCGCAGCGTGGCTAGCCTGGAGCTGGACTGGAATATTTCACTCGCAGGCGACCTTTCTCTGAGCCTGGTTGCTGACAACTCTATTCTGTCCGATGGCGAGCTACGTATCAGCCGCTATCTGCAAGTCACTTCTGACACACGGGAAGAGGAAGAGGAGCAAGAGCAGCCTTGGCTGGCACTGCTGCTGTTGCTGGCGTTGGCGGGCGGCGCAGCGTGGGCGCTCTGGAGCGAGGATGAGCCCGAAGCTGGCGAGGCGGTTGCCGCGGAGGAAGAGACGAACGGCGATAGCGACGCCCCCATCGATGATGGGCATGACGAGCCCGTGGGCGGAGGCGGCGGTGAGGAAGCTGACGAGCCGGACGACGACAAAGACGGCAACGCCGAATCCAAACCGCCCGACGACGACGATTGAGCAGCGCCGTTTTGGGCATCGAGTCCACCGCACACACTGCCGGCGTCGGCATAGT
>PCBV01000007.1 GCA_002731905.1 Methanobacteriota archaeon | reverse complement strand
TGAATTATCCAATAAAACAAAAATCAGAATTGATAGAAATGAAAAAATAACCATTAAACCTGACCAGAAATTATCTTGTTCGTTCTCTTTAACAAAAACGAAACAGGGTATTGCAAAAATTAGAAAGAGGATTGCTGTTGCCTGAAATACTGTTTGTAATGGGTAACCAAGAATTTCAATTAGTGCATATCCTACAATGACGCCAATTAAGGAACCTACGTAACCGATCCCTATCCCTATACCTCCAATTCTACCTCTATTTCCTGGTGTTGAAATTGTAGCTAGAGTAGAATCATAAAAAATCAAACCGGCTTGATAGAAATAATTAGCAAGAACAAACAATCCTAACGAGAAATAGAGTATTGTATGTTTATCCCATCCCTCCTTTTCGTATCCTAAAAGAGCTGTAAAACTAACACAAAGAAGCGTTGTGAAAAACAAGAATGGCATTCTACGATTTGCTTGATCGGATAGCGCGCCAATAACTGGTGCTGTGAGAAAAACCAGAGCCATGGAAACTGCGTTAGCATAAGCATAGTCAGAATCAGAACCGCCTACGTCGTCGTTTATAACCCAGAGAGTGAAATAAAATGAAACAATCAAGATTGAAAAGATAGTATTACCAAGGTCATAGAATGCCCATGACACTATGCCGAACATAGATGTCTTGGAAGTTATACTCTCCTTTGGTTTCTTGGCCTCTTCTCTAAACTCCCTTACCTTTTCTTTGAGTTCTCTTGTCTTGGAAAGGATTCTCTTGGCCGGACTCATGGAGTTTTACACTACCGAAGAATCTGAATCGTGGGAATCTAATAATTTCTTTCTCAGGCGCTCATCCTCAGCTCTAGCATCCGCTCTTCCGGCCTCAATATCTACCATATAAAGCAATCCTGCACCTATCAAAAGAAGCATAGATATACTGAAAATTCCAACACGGCTATCGTAGACAACTGCCATGAAGAAATAGAGTGTAGGCCCCATAAATGCGGCCACTTTGTTGAAGAAACCAAAGAAACCAAAGAATTCCGTACTACGGGTTTTAGGTACAATTTGGCCAAATATACTACGAGCAAGACCTTGTGATCCACCTAGAAGTGTACCCATCAAACATCCAAGAATCATGAATTGAAGGAATACCGTCAATCCAAGTGGTTCCCAAATGTTACCTCTGGCCCAAATAGGTATGAAATCAAGAGAGCCATCACCGAGACTAGTAGGATGACCTGTGCCAACTGAGGCGGTTCCATCCAATTCTCCACCCTCAACGCTTGTGCTGAATCTTGTATCATCAACAGAGGTTATGAATGAGCTAATGTCATCGTTGACAACTTCATCGAGAGGCACCTTGTTTGGTTCCTCTTCAGTTTCTCCCCAAGCCCATACCAAAAGTTGTTCCTCTTTTTCATTTACTTCAGTTGGGAGAAGATGCGCCCATTCCTTGGCCCATGCTTGCTCATCAAACTCTTCGTCTTTATAATCCAATTTTTGAGCTATCTCATGTGTTGACCAAGATACATGGACGGTATATGCCTCAGAACTCTCGTCCCACTCGTACAGGATATCGTACTCTTCATGTAATTCTAGTTCAAGCGGGGCAAAGGCAAGTGCGGCAAAACACAAAACAACCCATCCTGCAATCGAAATAAAGAGGGCTCGTTTGGTTCCTATTCTATCTGCAATCTTAGTGAATATGATTGCAAAAGGTGCTGCAATAAATTGAATGGCTAAAATAGTAAGCATTAGGCCAAAAGCACCTATACCTAGTACAGAAACCCCATACACACCACCTAAGGCAGTTACAGTATTAATTCCATCAATAAAGAAGAAATATGCAAGCATATACAAAAACAATGTTGGAAACGCCTTGTAGTCTTTCAAAGTTTGCGCCACTTCGCCAACAGCAAAACGTGCAGCTTCCCTGAACTTCAGTTTTTCCATTTCATTTTCGATAGGAGGTTCAGGAACCCACATAAAGGTAAAAAGTGCAAATCCATACCACCACAACCCAGCTGTTGCCATACAGAAAGGTATGACCCAATCCGCTTCAACACCTAATACTAGACCTATATGAACTACAAGAAGTAATCCTCCACCCAGATAACCATAAGCAAAAGCTCTGTTCGAAATNTCNTCCATCTCATCTTCTTTACCNAAATGTGGNAAAAGTGCATTGTAAAANACTCCAGCACCATTTAGACCTACATTCGCAAGAAGAAACATAACCATTAACCAAATCCATGATGCATTTCCAAGCAAAGGTGCAAAGGCTAAAAGGAAAGTTGCACCAGCTCCAACATAAGTCAGAATTTTTAACCACTTTTTCTTAATCAGCCGACGATCTGCTATTACACCAAAAGAGGGACTGATAATTGCAACAAGCAAAGTAGATATTGCAATAACCAAAGACCATACTGCATCCGCAGTCATCGTAGTTGAGCCAATAGATGTAGTCAAACCATTAGCTTCAAGAAACAAAAACGTATACCAAAGAGGGAGTATTGCAACAGTAACGCTAGTCTCAAAAGCTGATTTTCCCCAATCATAGTATCCATAACCGCTTATCGCTTTTTCTTTGTCCTCGGAAAGATTCTCCAATTTGGAACCAAAACTGAATAATTTAGAAATGGGATCTAGCATAACTAACTAGAGGAACCCCCGTTAAAAGTAAACAACCACTGTATTTCTGTAAAGTAATGGTGCGGATCTAGATATTACTCATTCCATTCCAAAGCTTTGTTCAAAAAATTCTGGAATAATTCTGCGCCGTATTCCGAATGCTCGACCTCGGGATGGTATTGCACTCCCGCATACGGTAGCTTGCGATGCTGCATTGCCTGCACCGCGCAGTCGTCGCTCGACGCCAGGATGTCGAACCCGTCAGGCAGCCGCGTCACCTCGTCGTTATGACTCTCCCAGACCGTTAACTCGTCCGGCAGTCCCTCCATTAGCCAGCCCCGTTCGGCGACCGTGACCAGCGCCGACCCGAATTCTGGCACCTTCGCCGGGCCGGCCGCACCGCCATAGTGGGTCGCTATATACTGGTGGCCGACGCAAATACCGAGGATGGGCCAGCGGGCAGCGTCAAGATATTCGGCGGTGAGGCCCAAGGCTTCTGACTCAGACTCTATACGCGGCGCGCCACCGGAAAGCACCAGCGCCNGGAAGCGCTCCAGCTCATCGAGTGGCANCGTGTTAGGGACAATCTCCGCGTCACAGCCGAGATAGTTGAGCACTCGCCATTCACGGTGCGTCCACTGGCCACCGTTGTCAATGACAGCGACCGGCATTCCGGCGAAACTCACGGCTGGCGGCAGGTAGCAGGCGCTAAAAGGGTGGCGCGGACCAGGTTGCCCCGGGCGGGATGTGAGAGATAGAGTAACGGTGAGCTCTCCTCCGAAGCCCGAGGCAGGTGGAAAGTGTGAAGGAAGAATATTAANGATTCGGTCGGANAAAGACTGAATGACAATAAAAGAGGCCTCCTGCTCGCGGCGTTGGTAGAGGTCNTCGCCAGAACCTTCAAAAGTACATCCATANTATTGTCCATGAGTTATGGACAAGCCAGCNGTGTTAAAGCAAAAATATCAATACTGGGAAGTCACCAAGGACCTAATTGACCAATGTATAGATATATCCCTAAATCTAAGTCAAAGTGGCCATCCTGGAGGTTCCCGTTCAAAAGTTCAGGGGCTGTTGATTACACTTCTTTCTGGTGCTATGAGATGGGACATTCGTGATCCAACCAAGCGTTTTGCAGACAGGTTTGTACTGGTAGCTGGACATGACAANCCATTNGTCTATGCCACNTTGGCCATTCTCAATGAGTCCCTCAGAATAAAACACGAACAGACTCAGGATTCCAAGTACCTNGTCANGAATNGTGAAGAATTTCAATTGACTTGGGAAGACCTCCTGATGCTTCGCAGGAACAAGGGTTTNCCNGGNCATGCGGAGATGGAAGGCAAAACCCTGTTCTTCAAATTCAATACGGGCCCTAGTGGCCATGGCTCTCCCCCTGCNGCTGGNGAAGCTTTAGCCCATAAATTGGCGGGGACGGACCANGTCAAGGTCTTCGCTTTCGAAGGTGAGGGAGGATTAAGTACGGGAGCCACNCATGANACTCTGAATTCNGCTTGGGGTTTNGGTCTTGGAAANATAGTNTANTACATAGATTGGAACGACTANGGNATNGACAGCCGNCCATTCAGTTCCATAGTCAAANCAACTCCCCGNGAACTGTTTGAGACAAANGGATGGCANGTTGAGGGNACNGATGACTGTGAAGACTGGGAATCATTTACAAAGGCATACTATGATTTATTGGTCGGTAAAGCAAAAACCAACATTCCAAAGATGATCTATGCTAAATCACGTAAAGGCCGTGGTTACCATGTATTTGACGAGAAATCACATGGAGTGCCTCATAAACGCAATTCTGAATTATTCTGGAAAACCAAAGAGGATTTTGCTACTAAATATGATATTTCTTTCGATGGATTTGGGGAATCTGCGGCGGAAACAAGAGAGGAACAAGTAGAACAAGCAACAACCTATCTCAACACCGTATTATCGGTACTACGCAATAATCAGGAATTGGTGGATTATCTAGCAGAACGTCTGGTCGAATTGGGAGATTCTGTACCGGAAACAATTGAGAGCTGTATTATTTCAGATTCCAATCCCCTTAACGATAAAGCACTATTTGATTTTGAGAAATATCCGGATGAATTGTTTGTTGAACCGGGAACCAAGATACCTAATCGAGTNGGTTTCTCTAAGGTCGCATCTTGGTTAAATACTCATAGTCGACAAAATTATGGAAGACCATTGTTCGTAGCAATGTCTGCGGATTTAGCAGATTCCACAAATATTTCAGGTTTTGCAAAAGGATGGGGAGATGTTGAAGATTTAGGAATGTATGATAAAGAAAAGAATCCGAATTCACCATTAATGCCTCAAGGTATAACTGAATTTGCGAACTCAGGAATGATGGCTGGTTTATCCACTGTAAATTTCAATAAGGATACTTTAGAACAATATAATGGATTTATTGGTTCTTTCAGCACCTATGGTTCATTTAGTTATCTAAAATATGGCCCAATACGATTATTTAGCCAGATTGCCCAAGATTCACAGATTAAAGTTGGTAAATTATTATGGATTGCAGGTCATTCAGGTCCCGAAACGGCTGAGGATAGCCGCACCCATTTTGGAATTTTTGCACCAGGAGTTACACAATTATTCCCTGATGGCCACATAATCAACTTGCATCCTTGGGAACACAATGATGTGGCACCTGCGTTAGCAGCAGCTTTCTCTACAGATGTACCAATTATTGCGCTTCATTTGACAAGGCCAGCAATTGAAGTTCCAGATCGGGAAAAATTGGGTATTGCAAGTCATTGGGATGCTTCAAAAGGAGCTTATTTGATTAGAGATTACGACGAGCGTCCTAAAGAAGGAGTAGTGATTGTCAGAGGCACAAGTTCGACCAATACNGTTGTCTCAATATTGGAGCAAATAGGCACTGACCATAATGTGAAGATTGTTTCCGCAGTTTCCTGGGAATTATTCCGGAGACAAGAGCAGGCTTACAAAGATTCGATTATATCTAAGACCGAATGGTCAGATTCTATGATAGTCACAAATACAGGACTTCGAATAATGCACAATTGGATTTCAAACCGTGTAGTTTCAGAATATTCAGTATCTCCTGATTGGGATGATAGCTGGAGGACCGGAGGCAGCCTAGATGAAATCATAGATGAAGCACATTTGAGTCCTCGTTGGGTTTTGAAGGCAATTCAAAAATTCACGTCTGAAAGATCTTCCAGATTAGAAAGATTACGTTCTGAAATCCCATAGAATTATCATTCTAGAGTTATCTGTGTGCGAACATGACGATACAACACTACTCCACCTGCCGCGCCAGGAACTGCCTCGAGAATGTTGTCTGCGCGATGGCCCACAGTGTGAAAAAAACCATTACAGAGAGAGCACGACCGTAGATGGTGTTGAACTCAATGGAATTGCGGAAGCGGGCCGGCAGCACTTCACCTAGCACCTCGTGGAAGCCAAAGGCAGCGGCGGTCAGAGCGGTGGTGCAGGCGAGCGTCAGCAGCAGCATCACCCCGAACCAGTTGAGCACTGCCTCGAACTCAGACGAGTGGTGCATAATGCGCGCCAGCCGCGCGTAGCGCAGATGGTCATATGCCAACTCAATGTATAGCATGAAGCAGATGATAAATCCCAGAATTGGCAGCAGCGCCGCGACATCGTTGCCCTCCAGCGTCAGTGGCTGCACTAACAGCAGCAACGCCCCCAGCGCTATGGCAGGAAGGTTGTCGCGCCAGATGCCAGGCACGCCGCAGAGCAGTGGCAGTCCTAGCCAGCCGTAGTTGGCGAGCGCGTGCAGCGTCGCAGGCGCGACCGGAAGACGGTCAGTCAGCGAGAGCCATGAGAGCAGGAACGGCAGTAGCGCCAGCAGCGCCAGCACGGGCGGAACGCGACCGCGGGAGTCGGCGAACGCTAGCGTGCCACCTAACAGCATCCCGAGCAGGATACCGCCGCCNACGGCAGCAGGAGTTACTAGAAAGACAGGNTCCAGACCGCCCCAGCCGAGCATTACATTGAGCGCTTGTGTCAATAGTGGCGCCTGCGCCTGCGTAATGGCATGGGCAAGGAGGGTGCCCATCGCCAGTGCTGCGGTCGCAACCACCTGCATTGCCACCAGNCGAGGGTTCAGCGCACCACCTCCTGNAGCGCCGGNCCCAGCACGCTTGATGGATCCCAGCGCAGCGCACGCGCACCGAGCGAGCGTGCTTCGGCGATTGTGTTGTCCAGCTCGGCCGAAGCGGTGAAGTAAACTGCCGGCGAGATGATTCGCGACTCCCTGTCATACTCCAGTGTGTCGGGTGCGATGAGNGTCAGTCGAAAGCCGTGTGCGGTGATTTCGCGCAGCGCAGCATGCACCGTGCGGTCCTGCTCCAGGGTCGAGATTACTATCACAGGCGAGCGTGGAGTAAAATTGCGCAAGTCGCCAATGACTGTGTGCAACCCCAGTGAGCCCGCCGGCCGCAGCTCCGCTAGCCGTGTAAGCAACCGATACATGTGCCGCTCACCGCTGTCGACGCTGATGGTCTCCACAGTTTCGCCGTATATGGTGAGGCCGACCCGGTTACGGGTGTGCAGGAAGTAGCGTGTCAGCGCCGCGGCGGCGCGGCAACTGTAGTTCAAGGGATTGTGCACTGGGGTGCCAGTGCCGGAAATCTCGCGGGTGTCAATTACCAGCATCACGTCAGAAATATCTTCACGCTCAAACTGGTTGACCATCAGTTTGCGGGTGCGGCCGAAGACACGCCAGTTGATGTTCTTGAAGTCGTCGCCTGGGTAATATTCGCGAATCGAGTAGAACTCGCCGCTGGTACCAACCCGCCTAATCGGTATCGCACCCTGGTACATCTTAGGGAAGTCGCTCGAGAGGTCGAGTCCCTCTATTTCCTCAATTTTGGGGAATACGACCAGTTCATCAGTCGAGTCCACCTCCGATTCGTGATAGAAAAGGAAAGACGGGTTGTAGAGTCGTAGTTGCGGCCGGCCAAGCGTGTACTGGCCGCGCAAGTGGCACTCCAGCTGGTAACGCGCCAGTAGAACCTCGTCCCGCTGCAGTCGCACGATAGTGTGGTTGGCCACCTTTTCCGGTCCCAACTCACGAGGCAGCTGGTCGTAGACTTCAAGGCAGCCGATGGGGCGGCCTCGGTTCTGGATTACCAAGTCCACCTCGGTCTCCTGTCCCTCGAACAGTTGCGAGTCGGAGAAGCGGCGGGTGATTTTTACCTCCACTGGACGCGTATTCACGAGGCTGTGGATGGCGACGAAGCCAAGNAGCGTGATTCCCAACAGCAGCAACTGCAAGTTGTTGATGAAGGGCGCGAAGAGCACCAGGATGGTCCCGAAACCAGCGTAGGTGACCGCCTTGCGGGTCCACATCTATACGTCTTCGACCGTGATCGCTGGCACCTCTACCGAGGTCAGGAGCTCTGCCAGTATTTGCTCTGGCTTGACGCCACGGATGCGNGCCTCTGGCTTCAGTATCAGCCGGTGGCTCAGTACAGGGATGACAGAGCGCTTGACGTCGTCCGGAACGACGTANTCTCGCCCCGCAAGCAGAGCCAAAGCGCGCGAGAGTTTGAACAGGCCGAGGCTTCCACGCGGNCTTGATCCAACAGCTATACGCGGGTCCGTTCGGCTTGCTTGCACCAGACGCACCATATACTTCATGATTTCCTGCTTGACAAAGACTCCCTCGACCGCGCGATGCATCCCCACCACCTGCTTCGGCGAGGTGACGGATTCGACAGTGAACCCGTCGCGCTTGCGTTCCGCGCGGTCAGAAATGATGGATGTCTCGACCTCCTCGTCAGGATATCCCACCGCCAGTTTCACCAAGAATCGGTCCATCTGCGCCTCCGGCAGCGGGTAAGTTCCCTCGTACTCGATAGGATTCTGCGTCGCAAGCACGATGAAAGGACGTTCCAGAATGTGGGTGGTGCCCTCAATCGTAATCTGCTTCTCCTGCATCGCTTCCAGCAGCGCGGCCTGAGTCTTGGGCGGCGCNCGGTTGATTTCGTCCGCAAGCAGGATGTTGCAGAAAATAGGCCCCTCACGGAAAGTAAATTTGTTTTTCTCAGGGTCAAAGAAATAGGAGCCAGTGATATCGGCCGGTAGCAGGTCAGGGGTGAACTGGATGCGCTTGAACTTGCACCCNAGCGTGTCAGCTAGTGTATTGGACATCAGCGTCTTCGCTAAGCCCGGAAAATCTTCGAACAAGATGTTTCCGTTGGCGAGCACTGCTGCAAACACCATCTCAATAGTCTGTTGCTTGCCCAGGACCACCTTGCCAATCTCTGACTGGATATCGGTCGCTAGTTTGCCAGTCTCTTCAATGGAAAGTCCTTTCTCACTCACAATGACCACCTCTGGATTTTCTGTGCCAGCTGCCGCATCTCTTCGGGCTTCAGCTTCCCAGGACGCAACAGCAGGTCACTCAGTCCGGCATCCAGCAGGATATTATAATGCTTGACCAGCTCGGGGGCCAGTTTCAGACGCTCTTCGGATCCCAAATTATCCAACTCGTAAAGCTGGTACTTCAATCGCATCCGTTCCAGTAGGACTTGCTGTAGTACCTCCACACCCGGGTCACCCAAGCCTCGCCATGGTCGCGGACGGTGGATGTCGAACAGATGGCGCCAGCGTGCTGGGTCGGGCTGCCGCAGCGCCAGCATCAGCGTNGCCAGCACTACCAACACCAGTACGTTTAGCCGAATAGCGTGCAGAATCAGCGTCTGACCCGCAAGCAGGAAATAAAAGCCGATAGCGGCCTGAAACAGGCTGGCACCGAACGAATCCTGCGTGTGGCGCGACTCGTCAAACAGAACCATTCCACCATCGGGCAGAAGCTCCGCCACCAGCGCCAACAGGAAGGGGCCGTTGTCCTCGTACCCCCACATACGGTTGATGCCGGGGCTGGAGTCGCCTAGGAACAACGCCTGCCCCCGCTCCTCGCCCTCTACCTTCAGGGTGCAGCGCACTCCTACTGCGAATCCAGCTGAAGAAGCGACCTCGTCAGCTGGAGTGATGGCGCCATCGTCATCCAAATCCAGATATGAGTTAGGCGAGGTCGAGGCGAACACCTGCTCGGTCAGCTCGACTCCGCTGCTCCAGAGGCTGGAAGCCACGGGCTGCCTAGTCCGCAGCGCTGTGGGCTGATTCAGCAGCAGCGTGTACTCCTGACCATTGGCGTGACCGTCGACCCTTAGCATAGAGACGTTACCTACATAATTCTGGTCCCAGAGCCGGTGGCCAGCAAAGCGTACTGTGAATAGCTCGGCTAGCGTATTGGAGTAGTCGAAATCTCCCATCACCAGCATTCGTCCACCCGCTTCCAGGTAGGCAACCAGTACCTCCACTTCCAGCCCAGAGTATGGCGACTCGGTACCCGCCACTACCACCAGCGTCTGCGAAGGATGCTCCAGGTCGGCAATCACCGCAGGACTGGAGAGCACCGAAGTGATATTGTACCCTTCAGTCTCCAGCGCATTGCGGAAACGCGACAGGTCGTTCCAATCGTCACCATACGCAGAAAGTTGCGGCTCGCGCGAGACTGTTCGCTGTAGCAGCGGGAAGAGCACAGTGCTGCTCACCAGTACCGTTACCAGCAGGATAGCGAGTCCGGCACGATTCGAGATGCGCATTGGCTCAGGTAGGTGCGTGTAGCATTGCCTCGAGGCTNTCCAGTACTACCCGCAGAGAAGCTATCGCCTCGCTGCGCGCCTGCTCTCCAGGGTCCGGCAGCGCGTAGTCGGCGATCTCGTAGAGTCTCGTCANTCGTGACAACGAGTCTTGGTCAAGCGGCATCGCCTGCCGCAGCGCCTGCTGGAATTCGCGCACGGTCTCNAAGCGACTGCGCAAGTAGCCGTGTCCTTGCAGCACACGGCACATTTCGCGGTACGAACTGATTATTGCGTCGCGGAAGTNCAAGTTTGCCTCCAGCTCGGTNGCTGTAATTGTCAGCACCTGCCGAATGGCGCGGAGGTGGCGCGTAGAGTACCAGCGGTAGCCGTACGCCGCGCCACCCGTGGCGGCGACCGTCGCCGCAACCAACAGCCAGAGCAGGTAATTGGGAATTTCAGGCGGAGGTCGGAATAGAATTGCTTCCTCGACCGAATTCTCAAGGTATAGTTCATCACCATCGAAAGTAACACGGATCAACATGGCGTGGGTGGTGTTGCCAGCGAACTCGGCGCTGAAAGTGGCACTACCATTATCATCAGTAATCGCCAGCATGGTAACACCGGTCGGCTCGAGTCGCACCAACAGTGGCATCCCTGCCAGCGGAGTGCCATCCTCCAACATTAGCGTCGCGCGGCCGGTGAAAGTGACACCAGCCTCGAGCGCTGCTGGCAACTCCAGCCGAGTGATAGTTCCACCCTTTGCCAGCAGGCTTCCGCTGGTTGTACTGCCGTAGTAATAACTGCTACCCAGCACAGTCGCGGTCAGGTTATGCTCACCTACACCGAGTGCGAACGATGGAAGCAGACCGGCTGCGAACTGGCCGTTAGCGGTGCTGATAACTGTGCTGGAGGTGCCATCGTCAAGTGCAACAGTCACTACCAGCCCCTCGACACCGCGGCCAGCGCCGTCAATAACGCGTCCCGTGACGTTCGCGGTGTAGTTCAGGACACCACTGNCAGGCTCGAGCNGCAGTGAGGTGGTGTGGTAGGTGNAAACTTGCTGCGAGGCGTTGCCCGCCAGGCGATACCCCGCACCCGGGTACTGCGCGCTGAGCTGTAGTGGACCGGGCACCTGCTCTAGTGGTACCGCCCATTCCCAGCTGAAACTGCCGGCAGTATCGCTCTGTACTGTCGCCAAGTGGAATCCCCCTGCGAAGAGAATCACCTCTGCATTGATGAGGGGCTGACCGAGGTCATCCTCGATATTACCGGCGACACTATAGCTCTGGCCGGCCAGCACAGCCTCTGCTACCAATAGCTGGAGAGTCGTAGGTGCGACTACTACAAGTTCCTGCACCGTCTCCGAAGGCAGGTACCATTCGCGGCCCGCGTAGCTCCAGATTGCGTCTAGTGGCCCCAACGGCCAGATTGCCGGCAGCTGCTCATGCGTAAATGTCACGCGGCCGTCAGGACCAGTCTGCAGCAGATGCAGCTGCCCCGCCAAACTCAGGTTGACTGCCTCGCCCTCGAGCGGTAGGCCGGTGTCATCACGTAGCACCGCCTCCAGACTAAAGCTAGCTGCGCGCTGCAGTTGCTGCGGTGATACATCCAGTATAGTGGCAGCGACTACTGAGCCCTGCACCTCAATACTCGAGGGCAGGTAGAAGTAGGAACCAGTGAAACTAGCGCTGAGCGTGTGCATTCCCAACTCGGTTGTGGCGGGAACAGGCAGCTCGAACTGTAGCGCGCCATCGGCGCCGGTAAGTGCCTCGCCTACTGCCGTGCCGTCGAAACTGTAGCTCACTAGCTCACCCTCCAGCCCAGCACCGGAGGAGTCGAGCAGCGACCCCTGTACCGCAGTTGAGATGTTCCGTAGCGCCGGTCCCCACTCCAGCTCCAGTACCGTGTAACGCTGCACCGTCACGGTAGCTGTGTCGGAGCTGCCACGTAACCAGTTCTGGTCGTCTGAGGCCAGCGCCAGTGTGAAGTTACCCACAGGCGCAAAGGCTTCCAGTGCAAAGCTGCCAGCAAATTCGCCGTTGACAGCATCGACCGTAGTGCGAGTGATATCATTCCAGCGTACCTGCAGCGTGCGATCGAGCGACTGTCCCAAGTCATCGACCACGTTGCCAGAGTAGGTGACGTTGCTACCGGCGATGACAACTGGCGCAAACTCATCGATGGTGACGAGTGCCCGGCCCCAGACAGTCCAAGTCGCGACACGCTCGGCCGGCAAATACCAGCCGAAACCACCAAAATCGAGCCGCACTTCCACGGGACCGAGCGAATGCGCCGGGTCAGCGCAGGACCAGGCGGCGTCGCACGCTACCGAAAAATTTCCTTCGGCGTCGCTCTCGAAATTCGTCAGGTAGCCGTCAGCCCAGAAGAGGTTCAATGCCAGCTCCGGGACCGGCTGTCCGCGGTCGTCGAGCAGGGTGCCATTGAACCATACTGGCTCGCCACGATAGGATTCCTGATCGGAGAGCTGGATAGTTAGCTCGCTCACGACCGTGAAAACGGCACTGGTATTCGCCGAGTCGTAGTAGGGTTGCGTCGTGTTATCGAAGCTCGCCGCCACCTCGGCGTAACCGAGCAGTTGTGCCTGCGGCACGCTGTAACCACTGCTAAAGCCACCGCTACCGCCGGTGATAGAAGGGTCGGGGTCACTGGTGGTGGCGGGCCAGTCAAACTCGATTTCAATCCCGCCTACCGGCATTGAGCCGTGGTCGTGCGCACTGCCTGCTAGCGTAATGGCCTCACCGCGCAGCACCTGCTGCCCCTCCAGCGTCAGTACAACCTGTCGGTGCAGGAACACTGTGCGCGAGGTGCTGGCATCAAGCACCAGTTCATCACCACCATAGCGCAGCTCGAGCTGGTGTGAGCCGACGTCTAGATAGGAGACGTCAGGAGTATGGAAGAAACTGAAGCTACCATTAGTCGCGAAGGTGGTGACAAATACACCGTCAATCAGCAACACCAAGCTACCTGCCAGCGAGGTCCCATTGTCCATCGCTAGTGTGCCATTAATCCAGAAGCTGTCGCCAGGGTAGAAGTGGCGGCCTGCGACACTGAATTCTATCTGCGGCTGCATCACCACTACCACATTACGTGTGCTGTTACTAGCTTCATGAAGGAAATCGCCCGCAAAGTTGGCACTCCACTGGGCTGCGCCGAGCGGATGCTCGAGCGGTAGGAAGTGGTTCAGCCCAAAGTCACCGTCTGGGGCAGTCGGCCGGTCGCCCGCCGCGACACCTTCCCAAGCGAGCGAGACGGTACGCTCCGCCAGTGGCTGGCCCAAGTGGTCGAGCAGTCGGCCGGTGAGCGAAGCGTTGGCGTTGCGTGCGAAATACTCTTCGCCAGTCAATGCCAGCGTCGAGGTGCCTCTCAGAGTCAACGTCAGTGAGACCCGCTCCTCGGGCAAAGTCGATGTCTCGGGGTCGTCAGGATAAAAGATGACTAACACAGTGTAGTTACCGGCAGGCAGGTTGCTGGGCGCGGTTACGCTGAATGACCAATTCGAGTCTTCAACCGCGTCGGAGGCGATGACGCTCCCGTCGAGTTCGATAGAGATGTTGCCGTTGTCGATTGCCGCCTCGATGATGGTGCCATTGACCCAGAAGGGGTCGTTGATGAGCACCGTCTCCGGGTCGAGCCATGCATCCAGTTCGACCGAAGATTCCAGGATGCGCAGGTCGGTCGTCTCGATAGTTGTGTAGCGATAGGTAGAGCCNGNGAANAGNACCTCNATNTGGTAGTCGTTNGATGCCGTCGGCTGGCCTGTCTCGGGCACAGTCCAGTTAACAACNAAATTGCCGAATTCATCTGTTTGAGTNGTTCCCATCTCGTCACAGCGATAACGCTGCCACCCNGTTGGGTTGCAACGAATAGTGCCCGGCTTTGAGCCACCCCAGGCTGGTTCCCAGACCTCGAACGCTAGGGTCTCTCCTGGTGCAGCTACTCCGCCAATGTCGAGCAAGCTGCCGGAAACCACCAGCTCCTGNCCCTTGCCGACCGACGCTGGNGCGTCGACCGTCAAGTTGGTGTCAGTGTAAACCTCGACCAGCTCAGGGCCGTCAACGCCGAGGTAGCCNGACTGGTACACCGCAGCGTAAATTTCGTTCTCGCCCGGAATTGCNCCGANNAANCCGCTGGCGTTGAAATCGAAGTCNCCGGTNGCNTTGGTGCTACCNGTGCCAATTTCGAATGCNGGCGTCGCATGTNGCTCNTCCCACATACCNCCACCNACACCNAAGCCGGGCANTCGCGTGCCGTTACGGTCCTCGACNTAGCCCCAGAGCCGGAATTGCGTGCCCTTGTCCGCTTCNGAGGGNGAGACNCCNTCCAGCACNACGGTNACGCGTTCNCCNGTCATGTTGTCAATATCACCCGGGTCGTTCTCGTCNAAGTCAAAGTCGTCGCCCTCCCCGTCGCTGTCGGGNCGGTCCAGAGTGGTGCTGCTGCCGGTTCCCCCGAGGTTAATGCGTTTCCAGTGGCTGGCCGAGAATGTCAGATTGTCTTCCGGAATGTAAACTTCGACAAAGGCATGCGCCTCGTTGGAGACGTAGCGTGTCGGCAGCCCCATCACATTGGCCGTGACGAAGAACCCGAACGAGCGGTGGCGACAGGCGCCGATGCCGTTGATACAGATGGACTGGTAGACGTCCCAGGGCGGCTCGGGATCGGGGACGTCTCCGTCACCTTCGCGGAAATTGGAGAAATACCAAGTGAGGTTGGTGACTATCTTGGCCATATTGGTTTCGCGACTGCCGTTCTCGGGCCAGAGCCAGTAGAGTGGTGGATTGGCCGGCTCGGTCCCGTTCTTCATCTGCAGAAACTGCTTCACCTTCTCTTCCACTTCGGACTGGCCGAAGATGGGGCGGATTGACTCGGGCGGCAGGTCGTCCAGTGTGAGGGTTTCGGAGACCGGCCGGTTGAAGTAGGAGCCATTGGTCCCCATGCGGTACCTCAGGTCGATGACTACATCCTGGTTGCCGCGGATGAAGTAGTTGTCAGCGCCATCCTTGTAGAAGCTGACATCGACCCCGGTGGCGTTGGAATCGTAGTCTATGACGTCAGCGTCGGGCGCCACGGACGGAATGGGGGTGTATAATTCGGTCGAGAGTGTCACTCCCATCCAGAGCCAGCCCTCGAAAACGTGCGTGTAGTCTGTCGTCCCCGTCGGCTCAATCTCAACCTTGTTCCTATCGTAAATGTACATGCTGTATGGGTCAGGCAGCGAACTGTCATAGTAGAGCGCATCCTGCGCGTACCAGCGCTTGAGCGACATCAGTGGCGGGTTGAAAATTTCGTAAATCGTAACCTCACCGTCGGTCCGGCCGGTATCGGGCTTGGTGCCGTTCTCCTCCCCTGGTGGTAGCGGCGGCGGGTCGCCGCCGTCAGGGTCGCCGTCGTCGTCACTATCATCGTCGCAGGGATCTGTATCTTCGTTGTACTCACGCAAGTTGTCAGAGCCGTCGTTGTCAGCATCGCCATGCTGGTCGCTGAAATCGGATGGGTCGAGGCCGCAACCGCCGGCAGGGAATGAATAATTGTGTTCCCAGCCATCAGGCATACCGTCCTGGTCACTATCCGCCACATAGGGGTCGATATCCCACAGGAACTCCCACTCATTCACCAACCCGTCACTATCGCTGTCAGCCTGGTCATCAGATGCGCTGCGGGGGTTGAAACCGTAATAAATTTCCCAGCCGTCCCAGGCACCGCCGCCGTCGGTGTCGGGGTCCTTGGAGTCTGTATTATTGTAGTACTCCTCTAGGTTGGTGTACCTCTCTTCCTGTGAAATCTCCCCGTCGCGGTTGGCGTCGTAGCCGTCGTTATCGTCATCCTTGTCACCGTCTGGCTCATTGGGGTCTGACCCAAAGACGGGCAGCGCGGCTAGCGGCGTGAATAGCATCAGCAGTACCATCAGCAAACTCTGCCATTGTTGCCCGCCCATTACGCGCACCTGCGCGTTCCGACGGCGGGTTTCGCTACATATAGGTTTTGGGACGGNTTTTTGCATCAATGGTCTGCCTCGTAGCCATCGCTTATTTCGTCATCATCGCTGTCAGGGTCCCAAGGGTTAGTGTTTGCCTCCTCCTCTCGCCAGTTGGGGAAATAGTGCCAGTTGCCCTGCCAATCCTCCCAGCCGTCATTGTCATAGTCGAGACCGCCATCAGAGGCATTGAGCGGGTCGAAGCCGCGCGTTTCAGTGGCATTCTTGTGCTCATCCCAATAAATTTCCCAACCGTCGGTGCAGTTGTCACCATCGCTATCAGACTGCGCCGGGTTGGTATTGTTAAGGAACTCCTCCAAGTTGGTGAATTTTTCTTCGGGCGAGGTCTCCCCATCACGGTTGGCATCGTAACCATCGCTATCAGTGTCCCACGCCGCGTCGGCCGCGTCGGTCGGATTAAGGCCGTACCACGCCTCCCAGCCGTCAGGCATCCCGTCATCGTCAGTATCGTTATCGTACGGGTCGGTGCCATTGAGATACTCTCGCAAGTTGGTAAACCGCTCACGGGCTTCGAGGGTGCCATTGCGGTCGAAGTCCCAGCCGTCATCATCCGGGTCCTCATCGGCGTCGCTGTCATCGAACGGGTCTAGACCGTAGAGCAGCTCCCAGCCGTCNGGCATTCCATCGCCGTCCGAGTCGGGGTTAGACGGGTCGGTGACGTAGCTGTCCTCGCCCTCGTAAACTTCCTCACCATCAGGAATCAGGTCGCCGTCGGTGTCGAGCAGCCACGGATTTGAGCCCAGAATGTGATCGGGAGGCTGGTATACCTGCTCATCAAACCCATCGGCCAGCGAGTTGTTGAACTCGTAAAGGTTCAGTAGTCCGTCATGGTCACTGTCTATGAATGCATCACTCATGTTGAGTGGCTGGAGTCCGTAATACACTTCCCAGCCATCGGCCATCCCGTCGGAGTCGCTATCGCCGTCAGTGGGGTCGGTGCCATTCAGATACTCCATCAAGTTAGTATAGATCTCGGTAAGCTCGAGACTTCCGTTCCAGTTTGCGTCAAAGCCGTCCGTGTCACTATCTATCCCTGCATCTGAATGGTCGAGTGGATTCAACCCGTATTGGACTTCCCAGCCGTCCGGCATCCCGTCACCATCGGTGTCGACGACGGTGGGGTCGGTGCCGTGCAGTGTGATTTCCGGCCCGTCGAGCAGCCCGTCACCGTCGGTATCGTTCAGCCTCGGGTCGGTCGAATTAATTAGGTCTGCCTGCAGATACTCACCAGCAGCGCTGTTGTTGTACTCCTGCAGGTTAGTGAGCTGGTCTGCATCAGTGTCATTAGTGGCATCACTGGCGTCATTGGGGTCGAGGCCGTAGAGCCACTCCCAGCCATCGGGCAGCCCGTCACCGTCAGTATCGCTATTGCGCGGCTCGGTGTCAGCCGCAAACTCCAGCGCGTTGGTGTGCTGCTCCGCTGGCGTCAGGTTGGTGTCCCAGTCCACGTCGTGGCCATCCGGCTCCAAATCTACGCCAGCATCCCAGGGGTCCAGTGGATTCAGCGCCCAGTGGACTTCCCATCCGTCCCACATGCTATCATCATCAGTATCATTGAGGTCAGGGCGAGTATCATTACGGTACTCTTCCAAGTTGACAAACTGCTCGGACAACACGATGGTGCCGTCACGGTTGAAGTCCCACCCGTCCTCGTCCGGGTCGAGCTGCGCGTCGGCTGGGTCGAGTGGGTTCAGGCCGAAAGTAGTTTCCCAGCCGTCAAACATCCCGTCATCATCACTGTCGTTGTCGGTCGGGTTGGTATTACCAAGGTACTCCTGCAGATTGGTGAAATACTCATTCGGAGTGATGCCAAGCATCCGATCGTAGTCGTGGCCGTCGCCGTCCAGATCGCCGTACGCGTCAGAGGCGTCGCGCGGGTTTAGCCCGTACAGTACCTCCCAGCCGTCCGGCATCCCGTCAAAGTCCGTGTCATTGTAGGTAGGATCAGTCAAACAACACGAATCNTACAGCTCGGTGTTGTCGTCCAACCCATCGCCATCTGTGTCGTGCAGGTCAGGGCGGGTCGAGAGTATCCCATCCACGTCCCACCAATCGGAAGTGACCAGCGAATTGTTGTACTCGTAAAGGTTGTAAAGCTGGTCACCCTCCAGATCACCGTAATTGTCACTCGCATCAAGTGGCTTCATACCGTAGAGCACCTCCCAACCGTCCCACATACTATCGCCATCGCTGTCCGGCTCGCGTGGCAAGGTGTCGTTCAGGTATTCTCCCAGATTTGTGTAGTACTCACCGAAGTCCAGTTCGCCATTGAAATTGACATCCCAACCATCCTGGTCGTAATCCATCCAAGCGTCGGCACTACTGAGCGGGTCCAAGTCGTGGTACGCCTCCCAGCCATCGGNCATCCCATCCGCGTCGGTGTCATCCACCCAAGGATTAGTCTGGTAGAGGAACTCTTGCANNTTGGTGAANNNCTCGCTCCNTCGAAATNNNGCCNTNGCGNTTGAANTCGTGGCCGTCNNCNTCNNNGTCCAGCNNGGCGTCNNCCNCNAGNANNGGGTTGAGNGNNTAGAACACNTCCCAGCCNTCNTCCATNCCATCCCCATCACTGTCACGNTTGAGNGGGTCGGTTGAATTGCCGAGCAGTTCCTCCTGCTGNTACTCCATCAGGTTNGTGAAGTTCTCGAAACTCTCGAGCACGCCGTTGCGGTTCAGGTCAAAACCGTCCTGGTCAGAGTCCCAGGCGGCGTCAGCAGCGTCAAAGGGGTTCAAGCCGTAGAGCAGCTCCCAGCCATCGGGCATCCCATCGTGATCGCTATCTCGGGTCGGCAAATGCTGGTCAACTCCAGCAGTCTCAGGGTCGATATGGCGCGAACTCTCGAAGTCGACTAGCGGTGAGAATGGGAGTGCTGCAAGTAGCATGATTACCACTGCCAGCACAACATAGCGCCGACCACCCGACTCGGCCATCCCCGGCTACGCCGGGGGTTAGTAGATATAACTAACCGATGACCAACAGGTCTCGCGGCAGGCTGGTTAGACTGTGGCTGCCGTTCGTAGTGACCTGTAGGTCGTCTTCGATGCGCACCCCGCCCAGCGGTGGAATATAGATGCCCGGCTCGACTGTGAATACCATCCCTTGCTCAAGTTTAACGGTCGCGCCCTGACTTATATATGGTTCTTCGTGAACTTCCAATCCTAACCCATGGCCTGTACGGTGAACGAAAAACTCACCAAAACCGGCTTGGGAAAGGCTATCGCGTGCCGCCGCGTCCACATCACCTGCCAGAACATCTGGGGCTGCAGCCATTCGTGCCGCCCGAGCGGCATCGCGCACCGCTAAATGTGCAGCGAGTTGCTCCTGCGTCGGCTCGGCTGCGACTACAAAGGTGCGTGTGATATCTGAAAAATAGCCGTGGTGGCTGGCACCCCAGTCAATAATCAGCAAGTCGCCCAGCGCCAGTCGGCGGTCGCCCGGAAAGTGGTGCGGATCCGCCCCGTTCGGACCAGTAGCAACGATAGGGATGAAGGGAAGCGCCGGTTCGGAACCGGCACTATGCAGTGCCTGCACTAGTGCTGTCGCCAGCTCCCGCTCGCGCATGCCGATGGTGATAGAAGGCTGAATCTCCCGAAAGGCACTCTCAGCTATAGCGACCGCGCTCTCCATGTACTCCAATTCCTGCGATGACTTACACATCCGCAGCTGTGCCAGAACCGCTGTAGCGTCAATTCGCTCGTTACCGATACCCGCCTGTGCTAGCAGCTCCAGCTCCATGAAGCGCATTGCCCTTCCTTCAACGCCCAGTCGGCCGGCCGGCAGCGTACCTGCAGCGGCTGCGAACGCAGCTGTAGGGCCGTCACCGTCGCCATAGGCGAACAGGTCACATTCCAGGCTGACGGCACGGGACCGTTCCAGTTCTGGCAGCACCAGTACAGGCCGTCTATGGCGAGGAATCAGCAGGATTATAGGACGCTCACTGAGGTGGAACTGCAGCCCTGTAAGGTGCAGGAAATTAGGCCCGGGGACCAGTGCTAGCAACTCAAGATTCGCCGTTGCCATCGCCTCGCGCAACTGCGTCAGCCGCTCCATAGTGTGCTAGTGCCCCTGCCTTTTTAGCGACCCACCCTGCCCCGCCGTGGAAGAGAAGGTTTACCGGGAAATAATTAGGGAGTTGGACCGCCACCGCGGCTACGGTGTCCATACCGGCGTAGAAGAGGTTGCAGGAAAATTCAAGCAGCCCTACGATGCCGTCAGAGCTATTCGCTCCCAGTTCCTGCAGCGCAAGTCAATCAAGAACCACTATCGCATCAAGGACCGCTCGCGGCAGCATCTGAAGAGCTGGAANAATGGTGTATCCATTGGCGACTTGGCACTAGAGCTGGACTTTCCGCCAGTGCTGCTGTCTAACTTCCTGCTGCAGGAGATGCGNAATTCCAAGAAGCGCACCAAGGANCTGCTGAAGAATCCAAAAAATATCAAGGACGCGCGGCTGCGGAAGGAACTGGAGGAAGTGCTCTCGCGCGATGANCTCTATACTCCCATCTCGCACAACAAACAAGCGGCCGAGGGCAACCGCCGCGAGGACCGGCTAGCAATATGGCTCGACGCGCAGGAGCTGGAATACTTCACCGAGAACGACCTGCGGCATGGAACGGTCGAGGGCAAGACGCCTGACTTTCTNCTGTTGCAGCCCCTGGTATGGCATGGCGACGAATACCACTGGGTCGAATCCAAGGCAAGCTTCGGCGACGACTACATTCACCGCAAGAATCACCGTGGGCAGGTCTCCCAATATGTCGAACTGTACGGCCACGGTATGCTAGTCTACTGGTACGGTTACCTGACCAACCTGCAGCGCAAAAACTACGTCATCGTCGATCGACGCGAACTGGGGCTGGAGTAGGCACGCCCGCTAGGGCCGCCCTAGCCGCCACGCCACGAGTAAGCTCGCACCAAGCAACAATAGCGCCAGAGGGTTGAGGAACACACGTTCCCAAAGCCAGGCACCTTCTGCCAGCGGGTCAAGCCCGGAGCAGTCCCAACCATCGTAGAATTCGAAGGGTGATTCGTAGCAGTGATTACCCTCGTAGTAAGCCCAACCGTAATTGCCGCCGCGCTCGACAATATTGATCTCCTCCCACTCATCCTGTCCTACATCTCCCAGCCAGAGTTCGCCTGTCTCCCGGTCGAAACTGAACTTCCAGGGNTTGCGGAAGCCGTAGGCCCAAATTTCAGCGCGGCCGCCNCCGTCAGAGAATGGATTGTCAAGCGGGATACTGTATGGGTCTCCCTCGTCAATGTTGAGTCGCAAAAGCGACCCTTTCAGCGTCTCTAAATTTTGTGCGTTACCGAAGGCGTCGCTGTACTTGCCACCGTCACCCAGCCCCAGCCAAAGATAGCCGTCGGGGCCAAATTCCAGGTGACCTCCATTGTGGTTACGGTAGGGCTGCGCCACCTCGAGNANTATTCGCTCGNTGTCGGTATCTGCGTGGTCACGGAANCCAGTCCCATTGACGGTCGCGTTAAACTCCGCCAGCCGCAACGTNCCGTCGTCATACGTGGTGTAAGTGACAAAGAAACGACCGGTCTCCGTGAACATAGGATGGAATGCCAAACCTAGGAGCCCCTGTTCCCAGTCAGCGTCATTGACCACACCAGTTATGTTCAGCAGGACTGTGGGGTTGCCAGACTGCAGACAGATTATCCGACCAGGCTGCTCAACGACGCAGATACGGTCGTCGCCCGTGGCCACAATACCAACNGGGTGCTCGAACTGTANCCCCGGGAACGCATCCACCAGNACCACGCTTCCGCTAGCCTCGGTAAAGCGCCAGATGGTACCACTCCAATCTGCCACATACAGCTCGCCGGCGTCATCGACACCGAACGTGCTGGCGGAGAGTCGTGCCTCCCACCCCGGATCTTCCAACGAATCAACGAGAAGTTCGACTTCCGAAGCGTTGTCGGTGCGGTCAAGCGCCCAGATACTGCCAAGGGTGAANTCNCCGAAGACATACCTGCCGNCGAGCGACGGNACNTCGCTGCCNCGGTATACGTGGCCNCCNGTAATAGACGCCGGTCCTCCNTCGTGCGTGTATTCGTAGAGTGGCNCCTCGTAGNGTGCTTGTGNCTGCTCCTCGGGCAGGTTACGCCAACCNACAGAGAGCAGGAACAGTACCAGCAACAGCGCCAGCCATGCCTGNAGCCAGCGACGCTGTNCCATGGCGGCGTAGACNNCGGTCGGTTTTAGCTTCAATCCCAGAAACGGCGCGTACGGGCGTATGTGATTTCAGCCTCCATCACCGCCTGTACCAGCTGGTCATCAGGCAGCTGTCGCCGTAGGATACGGCCTGCTGTTGCGGGACCAACTCCACGACCTGCCAGTACCAGCGCCGCACGTGGACCGTGCGTGCGCGCCAACGATGCGGCCCGCTCACGCTGGCGCGTCGGGACGCCACGCTCCGCCTCGAGCGGATGGAGTAGAGCGATCATCTGACCACTACACTTTGGGCAGCATAAGTCGCGCGCAGAAATCTCACCGCTGTGACGACGGCGGGAGTTTTCGCATGCCAAACATACGAGCCGTAGTATGGTGCGACGCAAACGTCGCTCGACCGCAGCCAAGATGGCACTGCCAGGACGAGGCTTCAGGAAGTCACGATACGGCTCCAGCGCGCCCGCGCCAAAAGGCGTCGCAGCAGATGGAATAATTTCGAGTTCGCCTGTCTCCATCGATTTGACCAGTGCCTCGAGCCCATTCTCATCAAGCTGATGGAACAACAGCCGCTCAACTGCCTCGCTGTAGAGTGGCGTATCTCCATAGGCGGCCAGCAGTCGTCGCAGTCCGAAGCGTCCTACATCAGCGCCGGGAGTAATGGCTCCCATCTTACGCGCAACATGCAGTAGCTGTGGCCCCAGCATCGGGGAGCTTCGCACAGCGAGCCGCAACAGCTTCCCTAGCCCCGGACGCAGTGCGCTGATGGTCTCCTCTACATCCCTCGCCCGCAACCGTGCCGGTAGGTCCAGAATTATACGGTAGGGATCACTCTGGAAACCGCATGCCTCGCCTGCCCGGGAGCCTAGCAACGACGCCAGCAACATCCCCAGCGTGCGATTGAGTCGCGTTCCGCCGGCGTGCGATAGCACTAGCAGCCGCTCATGTCTCTCAAGAGTTATGCGGTCGGCTGCTGGCCCTTCACCTGCTTTAAATATAGATGTTCTGAATTCTTCGAGGCTATTACACGCCTCCGGTACGAGCGGTAGACCCTTCCAATCGCCCGCCTCCAAGCGCCGCACTACCTCGCAGGCAACCGACTGCGGCACTGGGATATCTTCGCCAATCCAGCGCGGCAACTCCCCCAGCGCTGGCGCCGGGGCCACCGCAACTTCATCCTCTATTTCCAGCACTTCCCAAGCTGCACCGCGAAAGATAATGCGCTCTCCTGGCTCCAAGTCGAGAATGAAACGCTCATCGAGTCGTCCGATGAGTCGCCGCGTGGAAATGTCGCGCACCGACATCGTCGCCTCGTCAGGGATGAGCGACAGGTTACCGTGGAAGTACTTGAGAGCGCGCGGGCCCTGGCGTACATTGCGTTCCACAGGTCGTGCTTGGTGCAGCTGGTCAAGCAGTGTAAGCAGGTCGTCCAACTGCTGGCTTTGGAGGTTGCGGAACGGCCACGCCCGCTGGGCGGCGGTGAGTATCACCTTGCGATCTACCAGCTTGTCGCAGACCGTCCATGCAACGATCTGGTTGGCCAAGACGGCAAGCGGTGCT
>PCBV01000006.1 GCA_002731905.1 Methanobacteriota archaeon | reverse complement strand
GCAGAGCAGCTAGGGTTCGAGGACGATACCGTGTTGCAGGCGCTGTGCGAGGCGAAAACTATCCGGCCACAGCGCTATACTATCCTTGACCGCGAATCGCCGGAAAAGATTGAACAGGCGGCACGTGAGACCGGTGTTATTTCCTGACGACCAGTATTTAAGTCTCAGAGTCCTTTCCGAGGAGCAGGCTTCCGACTATGAGGATCACCGCGCTCAGGAAGATAATAGGCATGCTGGGGTGGAAGCCCTGGGTAAACCACTCGGGGATTCCACCACCTTGTGCCGCGAGATAGGTCCATGCCACAAGGGTTTCGCCCGTCAGAATTGAGGCGATACACGCCTCGCTGCGCGTGTGTCGCCACCAGAGCAGTGCAACTGTGGTCGGGAAGAGCACGGCGAGTCCGGTAAACGCCTGCGAAACGACGTTAAAGATGGTGTCTGGAGGGTCGTACGCCAGCGCCAAGCCGACGATTGCCAGCGCCACGACCAGCCAGCGCCCCAGCGAGTACTGCTCATCCTCCTTTAGCTCTGTTATCGAAGCAGCGATATCGCGGGTCAGGATGGAGGACATCGCCAGCAGTTGCGAGTCTGCGGTTGACATGAATGCAGCCAGCGCCCCGGTCATCACCAACGCCGCCAGCCAGAGTGGCGCATGCTCGAGCAGCAGTATCGGAACTATTGAGTCGCTCTCGGCTTTCGCGAGCTCCGGAAAGTCCAGATTCCCACTGACGCCGAGCAGCACAGGCGCCAAGAAGAGTAGCGGCACGATAGTTGGGTAGAGCCATGCCGCTGTGCGGAGCGCCTTGTCAGATTCAGCAATGTAGAACCTCGAGAATAGCTGCGGGAACATCGGGACTACCATTGGCCAGAGCAAGGTGTAGGAGAGCCATACCTGCCAGGTGACGGCTCCTTCCCGCATGAATTTCTGCGGATGCGCTGCGGCGAGGTCCCCGCCCACCGTACCGAAGCCACCCAACCCCTGCATCACAACTAGGACTGCGGTAAGCATCAGCCCCAGCATCAGGCCCCCCTGAAGCAGGTCGGTCCAGACCGAGGAGCGCATGCCGCCCAGCCAGATGTAGATTAGCATCACGCCGGTCAGCAGTACGGCACCATGGAATCCGTCGATTCCACCATCGGTGAGCGACTCGAGGACGAGTCCGGCACCGTATGGTTGGACAGCAAGGTAGGGGAGTGTGAAGATTACGAGCACAGCCCCGTAGAGCCATCCCAGCATCTGCGAGCCGCTTTCGCCCGTGATAAGCTCCGGCGGTGTCAGGTACCCCTTCGCCTTGCCCAGCTTGTAGATGGGCACTCCTAGCAGCAGGATGCTGAGCCCCACTAGACTAGTGCCGAATGCCATCAGCCCGTAGAAGGGCCAGCCAAGCCTGTAGCTTGCGCCGGCAAAACCGAGGAAGAAGAACGCCGAGAAATTGGTGGCTGCGAGCGTGCAGAAAAGGACCAGCGGTGAGATTCGGCGTGACGCAACAAAATAATCGTCCAGTGTCGCCGCCCCCTGGCGCCATGACCGCCATCCGACCCAGAGCGAGCCCGCGAGGTAGAGTGTTAGCACCGCCAGCACGATCAGCGTTGGGCTCATGGCTTCCATTCCTGCGTAAAGCGCCAGAGCGCGAATGCCAGCACGAACTGCAGCACCAGTAGGTGAAAGACCCAGACCGGCAGCCAGCCCCCGATTACAGCTTTCGAGTCCCACGCCCAGATATCCAGACTCAGCAGTGTGAGCAGGACAAAGATGCCAGTCCAGCGCAAGCTTGGCAGCCGGAATGGCCTAAGCTCCCTTTCGGTCCCCGTCACTCTTCTTCTTCGTTGCTACCGGCTGACGATAGCCGCTCGACAAGCTCGGCCTTCTTACCGGAAACGGGCAGTCCCTGTGCCTTCAGAAGTTCTTTCAGTTCCGGCACAGTGAGTGACTCATAATTGACAACTTCCGCGTCCGTTTCGTCGTCATCTCCATCTTCTGTTTCCTCTTCAGTTAGGATGCGCTCCAGCTCCTCTTCCGAAGGAGGTACGTCCATCAGCTTGGCGGGCGAAAGCATCTCTATCTTGGCAATCTCGACCCGACGGGTGAGGTAGATAGTGCGTAAATCTTTAGCCAACTCACGCGCCAGCTCGCCCGAATAGATACGCTTCAGTCCCTCTACTAGGCTTAGCCCAGAGATTGTCTTGATCACCAGTGCAGTTGTCTGCGCACGGAGCAGCTTTTCCTGGGAGCCGCGGATGCGGTTGTCAACCACTAGTATTGGCTTGAGTCGCAGGCGTACATCATCGGTAGTGGTGAGAGTGAAATTGCAGTCGATGCGGGTGTTGCGGCGTCGAGTCAGCGCTCGCTTGTAGTCCGAAGTCAGGCGATGACCGTCGTAGCTGGTGAAAGCGTTGGGCCCGCGTACCTCGCCGACGCGGAAGCGGACGATGTAGTTTTTCTGTGAGAAGTCACCGCTAAGTCGGTCGAGAGAAACCTCGGCGACACGACCAGTCACAGCTTCGGGGCTGTCGGCCGGTGTCCAGGCCATGACGGCATAGTTGAACATGGCGGGTGCGTGGAGAGAATACCACGCCTTGCTCTTCCAGCGGTCCTTTGCCTTGCGTTGTGCTTTCGCCATGATTGCTCCGGAGCGGCGCGGACTGGCGGGCAGTTCATATACGTTCCCCCGGCTGCTGGTAGAAGATGTTTGGCAAACTGCTGCTACCGCTTGACCCATCCAAGCGGCTCAAGGCAGCGACTGACTACGCTTTGACTCTGGCGCGGCGGTTGGAGCTGCCGCTGGTAGCAGCGTACATTGCCAACCCCACCAAAATTGGCGCCGGCAGCGGAATGCGGGACCCCAAAGAGTGCTTCTACCCGCTTGGCGATCGTGAGCTGAAACGTTTCGCAGCCTCGGTGACCGACGTTGCGGTCGAACCACTGTTGAGGTGTGGTGAGCGGTCGCAGGTGCTGTCACACATGGTCACCGAAGAGCAGGCAGGTGACACACTGGTGTTGGGGCCGTTCCGGTCGCGACTTACACGCTTCTTCACCGGCTCGGAGGTCGAACGCATCCTAGAGGATGTGCAGTGCCATGCTTTTGTTATTCGCGAGGAGCAACCACTACCGGGGCCGGGTGCGCCTGCGCTAGTCGCCTTCGACGGGCCGCAGCTGCCCGACGCGGCTCTCGAGCTGATTGAGCGACTGGCACAAAACTTCGGTTGCGACCTGGAGCTGCTTCACCTGGGCGAAGATATCCACGGTGGCGCCGCAGCACTTGACGGAGCAGTCCAAGAACTGCGGGGCAAGCTGGGCGGTGAGTTTCACGTCACCTCAACCATCGTGCCACTGCGCGGGCTCTGGCGACGGCGGCTGGCGGCGACCAATCGCACCATCGCTGCCGANGGCGCNAGGCTGGTNGTGCTGCCCGACCTCGAAGACGCCGTGTCGGTGNCGCTGCTGCACGAGCTGGTGCTTGACGCGCACGCCCCNGTGTGCGTCCTGCGATGAGCNANGANCGGCAGAGCNTCANCCGCCGNGCCGGGCTGCTGCGGCTCCGCGAACAGCCGCGACGCCATACACCNCTCTACCGCNTCTGGCTCGACAAGACCTTCCGCAAGCTGNTNGCCGGCGGCGTAATCCTGTTCGTAATCTGGCTGTTNCTGCTCACCACATCGCTGCCGNCCGANGGGCGGCATGTCTTCCTCTTTTTCCTGTTNATCATCTANCTCTGGGTCTCNGANGCGTTNCCGCTNCCNGTGACGGCNCTGATGGCNGGCACCGGNCTGGTNCTGNTCGGCCTGCGNAGCCGCGACGACGCCTTCGCACCGTATGCGTCGGACGCGGTGTTCATGATACTGGGCTCGCTGATTATCGCGCAGGGGATTTCGGCCTCGGGGGCCGAGTCGCTGATTATCCGCAAGCTGCTGGCGCCCTTCACCGCCTCGACCTACCGGTTGCTGGGTGGCCTCATCATCGTCTCGACGCTGATGGCGGCGGTGATTCCCGACCACTCGGTCGCCGCAATCATGCTCCCCATCGTACTGACGATAATCGACAAGACCGATATCCGCGACCACAGGCGCGAGATGGTCGCGTTCACCCTTGCGGTCGCCTTCGGCTGTTCCATCGCCGGGCTCGCGACGCCCTCCGGCGGGGCGCGCAACGTCATCGCTATCGGCTTCCTGCAGCAAGAGGGCCTGAGCATCGACTACCTNGACTGGGTCGTGCTGGCAGCGCCGATTACGCTGGCGCTGATGCCGCTGCTCTTCGTGACGCTTATAGTTGCCAACCAGCTGCGCAACCGCTCGCTGGATTACCACCTGCCGCCCGCCGAGCCGCTGCGCGACCGGCAGCTGCTGGCGCTCGCCATCCTGGGCGGCACCTTCCTGCTGTTCCTGACCTCGGGCCGCACCGGCCTNACGCTCGGGACGGTAGCGATGCTCGGCGCGATTGCGATGCACGTCTGCGGGGTGCTGGAGTGGGACGACAGCCGCCGCCAGCTGCGGTGGGGAGTGATGTTCATCTACGGCGCAGCGCTGACACTGGGAGCGGCGCTGGTCGACCACGGCGTCGCCGAATGGCTGGCGACCGGCATCTTCGAGATGGTGGAAGGGCGCGGCGAGCTGCTGCTATTCTCGGTTATCATCCTGCTCGGCGTGGCGCTGACCAACATCATGTCCGACGGCGCCGCGGCGGCGGTGCTGGTGCCGATTACACTCGCGGTGGGCGTCGCGGCAGAGCTGGACCTGGCAGTGGTTGCTATCCTGACCGCCATCTCGACTGCCTTCGCGTTCATGACCGCCTTTGGCACGCCGCCCAACCTGATTGTCCACGCCTCCGGCATCCCCGGCTCGGCCGATTTCGCCCGCAACGGCGTGCCGATGGTGCTGCTGGCGGTGCTGGTGCTGCTCGCCGCACAACGCTACTACTGGCCATTGGCGACCGGCTGGCTCGGCTTCTAGTCGCGCCGCGTTGCTTCCGAGAGGCCACCGACAAAAGCGAAGACGACGGCGGCGGCGAAGACCGCAGACCCCGAGTCGGGCAGCTGTGAGAGCGATCCCAACGCACCCTCGCTGGGTGAGTAATCGAGCCACTCCCCAATTGTAGCACCCAGATCCTGTGGTCCAGCTCCTGGTGGCAGTCCTCCCGCATCAGCCAGCCCGCCCACAGCAGCAACTAGCAGGAACGGCAGCATNGCNCTGGTCAACGCCCGCGCCGGATCGCCTGCTAAGCGACCGCCAAAGTAGCCGCCACTGGCGGCGCCAAGCGAGCCGGGCAGTCCCAGCAGGCCGAACAGTACCATAGTGCTCAGGATGCAGCTGAACCCGGCTGGAACGCCACTCCGTAGCAGCTCCAGCGGACTTACAGCCAACCCGGTCAGTGATGATTCTGCTGTGCCAGCTACCTCTGGGACGGATTCCTGATTCGGAGGTCCAGCCTCCACCGCCTGCGGTGGCGGCAACTCGGTGATTTCTGGCAGCCCGCTGAAAAGCTCTTCGTCTACCACATCATGTTTGTCGTTGGACGGTTGCGGTCGCGCTTGGAGTCGGTTTCGCATCCGCTCCCACAACTCCTGCCGGTCATCCACTATCGACGCGAAACTGGAGTCGCATATAAGCGGCGTGACCGGGTATTAATATAGGACCCCGAAGAGCGCGGTAGAAGCCTTGGATATCTATGGAAGTACTCACTTCTGACTCACTCGCGACCGCCATCCGCAACAGCGCTAGCTACGTGCATCTCAGCGTTGATGAATCGAGTTATCTAGCAGAGCACATCCTGAACTTCTTCGGCTACAGCGACCGTATCATAGACAACGTACTGCATCCTGAGGACCGTGACACTTTCTATATGCTCGAGGACGCCACCCTGATGGAGACCGAGCGCGAGGAGACAACTCTGTACGACGGCCGCGAGTGGCGTATCCATTACTGGCTGCTGAGGCACTCCGAAATTTTCAATCGCCGTGATTCGGGTCCGCAGGTCGTTCCCGAAGCGGCTGAGCCGTCAGTTTACGACGAAATTTCTGATGACCTTTGGTCGCGCGAAGGCCCCGAGACTGAAGACGAGGAGTAGCGTCCTGGCTAAGTGACGTACCGCACAGCAACAGCGTCCGCGCTAGCCTCTTAACCGCAGTTTGTAGGGGAGGCTCGAGCCACCGTTGCTTAGCCCGGTAGAGCGGCTGATTCGTAATCAGCAGGTCGAGGGTTCGAATCCCTCCGGTGGCTCCATTACTTCCCGTATCCACCATTTTCGAAACGCTTTTTGGAGTGTCGCAGCGCCTCGAGCACCGGCATCAGCCTGCCCGACATGAATGCGATGCACGCGCCGCCGCCGGTTGAGACGTGGTTAATCCGGTCGGCAAGTCCCATCTGGGTGAATGCCATCGTAGTCTCACCGCCGCCGACGACCGTCAGCGCGTTGCTGTTGGCCATGGCAGTGAAGATTTCGCGCGTGCCAGCAGCGAACTCAGAGTTCTCGAAGACACCCATCGGTCCGTTTGCGATGATTGTACTAGCCTTCTCGAGGCGCGCGAGGTAGGCAACCAGCGTCTCAATGCCGATGTCGTGGACTGGATACTTCGTCGGTAGCTCGCTGACTGGCAGGCCGTAGCGCAGCCCCCCATCGCTAACAGCGACGTCGACCGGTACCGCTAGGCGGTCGCCGAACTCTTTGCGAAGGTTCTCGGCGTCGGCAATCACTTGTTCCCAATTGGTGATATGGTTGTGGATGTACGCAGTGCTCGGTGCTCCGATGTCAACGCCGTCAGCCATGAGGAACAGGTTTGCAACGACTCCGCCCGTAAGGACTTCGTCGACGCCCTGCGAAAGGAAGTGGTGCGCAATCGCGACCGAGTCGGCTGCCTTACTGCCACCCAGCAGCGCAATTCTCGGAGTGGGACCATCAGCAATCGCGCCACCCAGTTTGCGCAGCTCGCGCTCCATTACGAGCCCTGTCGCCATCGGCAAAACCTCGGTAAAGCCCACAAGAGAGGGCTGACAGCGATGTGCAGCCGCAAAGGCGTCGTTGACGAAAATGTCCGCGAGTGGTGCCAAGTTGCGCACCAGCGCAGTATCAGCCTGCGGCGTGAAGTCCTCGCCGTTCCAGGAGCTGATTGCCACTTCCTCTGTATCGAAGCGGACGTTGTCGAGCATCACTACTTCACCCGGTTTCAGGCTGGCGATAGCATCGCGCGCCAGCTCGCCGTGGATGTCTGGGATAAACTGGACTGGNCTGTCAATTAGGTTCGCCAGCCGCCGCGCGTGTCGCTCTAGCGGGACGCAATCGAGCAGGCCTGGGCGTGACTGATGCGCTAGGATGGCGACCTTGGAGCCCGCTTCGGCCAGCAGCTTCGCTGTGGCGGCATGGCGCCGGATGCGCGTGTCATCCAGCAGCGCGCCAGTCTCCGGGTTGATGGAGGAATTGATGTCGACCCGCAGCAACACCGTCTTCCCGCCGGGCGGCAGGTCGTCCAGCGTCAGGAAGCTGTCGCCCACGGCCCGGGATAAGGGGTGTTTCTAAACCCTTTGGCCAAATCCAGGACNGCTAGATTCAGGATTGNTCNCGCTCGATATGCCGTCCAACAACGATGAAATGCGCGATAGCCGCTTCAATTTGGATGCGCGCCGTTGCGCCCTCGGAGAGCCGGAAGTCANCCTCGGCTAGTTTCTCAATCAGCTGTACCTTTGCCTCGTCGGGAATNTCTAGATCGCGNACGGTGCGGTGCATCTGCCGCAGTATGTCCTCGCCCGCTAGACCATAGGTAATAATCAGTGCGTCGAGTCGTTCACGCGCGCCGGCGAAATTCCCTTGCAATGCCATCTCCAATGCTTCTCGCACTTCGCCTGGTCGCGCTGCCGAGACCGCCTGGTAAACCACATCAGCCGTGATATCCTTGCCAGCAGCAGCAGCCATCTGTAGCGAGTTGATGGCCCGTCGCAAGTCACCCTGCGCCAGGTACGCCAGAGCTTCATACGCNTCACCGTTCACCTTGAGTTTTTCGCGGCCGNCGATGAACTTCAGGTAGCGCTGGACATCCTCTCCCTGCAGCGGTCGGAAACGGAATACCGCGCAACGNGACTGGATGGGCTCGATAATCTTGGAGGAGTAGTTGCACGACATGACGAAGCGGCANGTGCGNGAATANTTTTCCATCGTGCGCCGCAGCGCTGCCTGTGCAGCGCTAGTTAGCGCGTCGGCCTCGTCAAGGAAGATAATCTTGAAGCCTCCTCCACCAATTGGCGCGGTGCGTGCGAACTCCTTGATTTTGCCGCGCACGACATCGATGCCGCGCTCGTCAGATGCGTTCAGTTCGTGGAGGTTGTGCTGCCAGTGCTCGCCAAACATCTCCCGTGCTAGCGCCAGAGAGCAGGTTGTCTTGCCGGTTCCCGCAGGCCCCGCAAAGAGCAGGTGCGGCATCGATTTCTCGCGCACATAGCTCGCAAGTCGGGTCGTCACCGCCGACTGTCCGACTACTTCGGCCAGCGTTGTGGGGCGGTATTTTTCGACCCAGATTTCCTCCATTGTAGGGGCAGCAGCCGCCTGAATTAAAGGCGGTGGCTGCGATTCCCATTTATAGACCCCGGATTCGACCCCCGCATGGCACCCTATACTGGGGTCGATTTCTACAACCTCGAGCAGCACCTCACCGAGGAGGAGCGTATAGCGCGCGATACGGTGCGCGACTGGACCGAGGAAAACGTGCTGCCTGTCATCGAGGAGCACTACATGGCCGGCACCTTTCCAATGGGCCTCGTGCCACAGATTGGCAAGATGGGACTCTTCGGCTGCAACCTCGAGGGTTACGGCTGTGCCGGCTTCTCCAACGTCGCCTATGGCCTTGTCTGCCAGGAACTGGAGCGAGGTGACTCGGCGCTGCGCAGTTTCGTCTCGGTGCAGGGCTCGCTCTCAATGTATCCTATTCACGCTTTTGGCTCCGAAGATCAGAAGAAAAAGTACCTACCCGACATGGCTGCGGGCAAACTTATTGGCTGCTTCGGACTGACAGAGCCTGATCACGGCTCCGACCCTGGGAGGATGGAGACCAAGGCAGCCGCTGATGGTGACGGCTACGTACTCAACGGCGCCAAGATGTGGATTACCAACGGCACCATCGCCGATCTCGCGATTGTATGGGCCAAGCTCGACGGCAAGATTCGCGGCTTTATCGTTGAGAAGGGCGATGATGGCTTTAGCGCGCCGGAGATGAAGGGCAAACATTCGCTGCGCGCCTCAATCACGAGCGAGCTGGTGCTGCAGGACTGCCACATTCCCGGCGACCGCATCCTGCCCAACGTCAGTGGACTCAAGGGCCCGCTGTCGTGCCTGACGCAGGCACGCTACGGCATTGTCTGGGGTGCGCTTGGAGCCGCAACGGGTTGCTACCATTCATCCGTTGAATACGCCAAGTCACGCATCATGTTTGACAAGCCCATCGGCAGCTTCCAGCTGGTGCAGAACAAGCTGGCGTGGATGCTGCGTGAGATTACCAAGGGCCAGCTGCTAGCGTACCATCTGGGCCGTGCGAAGGACAAGGGTGAGGCTTCACCCGAGATGGTTTCTCTGGGAAAAATGAACAATGTCGACGTTGCGCTGCGCATCGCACGTATGGCGAGAGATATTCACGGCGCCAACGGCATCCTCAACGAGTACCCCATAATGCGTCACATGGCCAATCTGGAAAGCGTTTCCACCTACGAGGGAACGCACGATATCCACAACCTGATTCTCGGCAAGTGGATAACGGGAATACAGGCGTTCGAGTAGGTTACCGCCGGCGCAGCGCGATGGCGGCCACTAATTTAGCAGCTTGTTTTTAGCTGCCTCAAACTGCTCGTCGGAGAGAATACCGTCCCTGTGCATCTGTGCTAGCTGTTGCAGCTTTGCTGTCAGGTCATCACCGTCTCCGCCAGCACCGATGCTGGACTTGTTCACCACGCTGTCCTTGACGATGGTATCACGGTCATCGACGTAGTCTCCGTGGACGACCGTTTGGTCGACCTTGATTTTTCCTTCATCTCGCATTTTCTGGCGGATGCGTTTGGCTTCATCAGGAAACGAAAACTCTTCAAAAATCATAATCGCGCGGCTTTCATCAAGATTTTTCTCAGCGTTCCGTCCAGCGATTCTTCCTAATTGCCTTGCTACTTTCCACATATTGCCCGAGATGGTCTCGCCGTAACCCGTACGTCCATCTCCCAGAAAATACATGAATTTTGAATCTTTGGACTTTTCTGATCCTATTTCTATGTATCCAGGTTCCGAATCACCTGGCACACCCTCACGAAATGTAATATTTTTAATATCTCTAAAATATATTTTTTCTTCACCGGGTTTAGCAGTTGTTCTTGGAAAAGATTTTGAAGACTCGGGGGGAAGTTCAGCCGTACGAATTAAGACGTGATTGAGTTTGGAGTAATATCCCTCGTATTGAATATGAATCCAATCCCCCCAATCGTTAGACAACTCATACAATCGCCCCTCATCTCCAAACATTGCGTCTCTTATCAGTAATTTTTCTGCTTCGGATACATATTCACCTTCTGATTCTTTTTCGGCATCTTTCGCAAATTCTTCTTCCCATTCTTTTCTTTTTTCTTCAAGTGATGGTATTTCTATCGGTTTTGATTCCAGCTGCTCACCAAATTCCAGCCTGCAGCATGCAGAATATACAGTATCAGGATACGTCAGCACCATTGATGTTCTTGATATTCTATCAAACCGATGGAGTATAGGAACCAAATCATTAATCTTTTTTGGCTTTGGCTTAGGAAAACGAAACAACCCGCTGGTCATCTTGAATGATGGCACAATAAAATGCAAAAATTCGTTTTCCATAGGAATCTCAATTGTCATTACAATTTGGGCTTCGCGATCACGGTCAAAACCATCCCATATAGATGCTCCTTCTTTTACTCTGTAAATACTTGTTTCTCCATCAGGATTCTCAGGACCCTTAATCAAAAAATAAATATAACCGTCTTCGGGAGTAAAGCCAAGATCCATTATAGTGTCATGAGGGGGGTCTTCGAGCGGCTCCAGCACCCGTGATGCTCGTCCTCCGAGTTGAAGTTCTTGAAGCTCAATATCTACTAGGAAGTCGTGCCAATAATATTTTTTTTGCTTCCGAACCAGCCCATTATTCCCCTGCCGCTATCAGCGTCAGCGCGAAGCCGGCAATCAGCAGCAGGAACGGCCGTGGGCGCATCGGCCCTATACCGCACCCGGCGTTGCCGTCGTGGCAGTCCAGCCGTCGCAGGTTGAGCAGTCGCGCGTCAGTGAGTTTCCGTCGCCGTCCGCACCGTCGGTCGTTGCTTCCCAGCTCTTGGTGTAGCTGAGGGCGCCGTAGCTTAGGGTGAGGCTGTCGCCAGTGTCACCGAGCCCATTGCCCAGCGCACTGTCTTCTACGCCGAAGACGTAGCTGACGGAGGGGTAGTCGCTAGCGAAGATGGTGGGGTTGGAGGCGATGACCGCGGCGGTGCGCGCCGGGATTGAGAGTTGCTCTGTTTCATCGCCGGTAATCAGGTCGTCCTCTTCCAGGTCACTCAGCTTCCAGCCCGAGAGCATTATCGCTGTGTCGCGTGGGTTGTAGAGCTCGATCCACTCGGTGCCGCTGGTCGGCGCGTACATGATTTCTGTCAGGTAGAGCGAGTCGGACACAAACGGAGCCTCAAACAGCGAGACACGCAGTTTCGCCGGCACCTCGTCACCCCCAGTAGTGCGCAGCAATAGTAGTCGTTCCTCGGTCACCGAAATACTGGCGCTATCCAGGTCGCCGCCCCAGAAGATGACCTGTGCGTCGGGCGAGAGCGTGCGCACCTCGATTGCCAGCTCCTCGTTGATTCCTAGTTCTTCGCGCAGCCCGCCGTACGGAAACTTTGCCAGCGCCTGGCACTTGGCCTCCGAGAGCACGCCGTCGGAGGCGAGCAGCCCCACAGTGGTTCCGTTGCGTAGCTGTGTCTCGCCGGTGCCCCATTCGAGTGTCTCCCACGCCTCAACCCCGGAGGCATTGCCCACCGAGCCAGTAAGCTCGCCTAGGACCACCCGTACAGCGGGGTAGCGCTGGTCCTGACGGTCCAGGTCGACTCCCAGTCGGAACTCCATGGTGGTCGTAAAGGAGTGCAATAGCATTATGAAGAGCGTCAGGGCCAGCGTATACTCGATGACGTGCGTGACGCCCTGCTCATCACGGCGCATCAGCGCGCCTCTCGGCGGAACAGCCATGTTGCCAGCCGCAGGCAGAGCAGGGGCCATAACGCCAGCGCTGCGGTCACTTGCCATCCAGATACCCCTTCAAAGTCAACTGCCAGTGTGCGGTTGGTGAGTACCCCTACCCCCATTTGGTACAGGTATCCGGGATTGAACAGCCCCATGTGGGAGACCACCGCTTGGTAGCGCGGGTCCTGCTCGAAGCCAGCTGTGGTGACGTCGATACCCAGGGCATAGCCCACGGCGAGGAAGAGTAGCGGCCACACAAGCGCCATCAGCAGCCAGACCGCCAGACCGTAGACGGCGGCTTCAGCGCCGGTGCGTGCCAGCAGCGCGAAGCAGAGCTGCAGCAGAACGAAGGTGAAAATCATCAGTTGCCCCAGCAGCAGGTATCCTGCGACGGCTGGGACGGTGGGTGCATCTCCTCCTTTCAACATCAGTGCCAACCCCAGTAGCTGTGCGCCAAGTGCCGGAATCCCGACCGAGAGCCACAAGCCGAGCGCC
>PCBV01000005.1:10457-12581 GCA_002731905.1 Methanobacteriota archaeon | reverse complement strand
GCACGTCGAGCAGATTAACCGTGGTGAGCAGGTAATGCGGCACATTCCTCGCAAAGCGATGCAGGAGCTGGCGCGCAACGGCGAGGCCACCACTAACTTCACGCGACTGGGTGAAGCAGACGCCGTGCTTATCTGCGTCCCTACACCGCTCGACCAGCACCACCAGCCCGACATGAGCTACGTTGAGACAGCCGCAGATACCATCGCGGCGACGCTGCGCAAAGGGCAACTGGTCGCACTGGAATCGACTACCTGGCCCGGCACGACGCGGGAGCTGCTACTGCCGCGACTCGAAGCAAGTGGTCTTCACGCCGGCAAAGATTTCTTCCTAGTGTACTCGCCTGAGCGCGAAGACCCCGGCAACGCGAATTACGGGATGAGTGACATCCCCAAGGTCGTCGGCGGACATACCGACACCTGCCGCGACCTAGCAGCCGCGCTCTACGAATCAGTAGTGCCGCGAGCCATCCCCGTCTCTTCTCCGGAGACGGCAGAGGCGACCAAGCTGATGGAGAACATCTTTCGCGCCGTAAATATTGCCATGGTCAACGAACTGAAACTAGTGTTCGACCGCATGGATGTCAATATCTGGGAAGTAATCGAAGCCGCCGCGACCAAGCCGTTCGGCTTCATGCCCTTCTATCCCGGCCCAGGCATGGGCGGCCACTGCATTCCGGTCGATCCGTTCTACTTGGCATGGCGTGCCAAGGAGTTCAACACCACTGCGCGCTTTATCGAGCTCGCAGGCGAGCTAAACATGGCGATGACCGAGCACGTCGGTCATCGCCTACTCCGGGCGCTCAATGATGACGGCAAGGCGATTCGCTGCTGTCACATCCTGGTTTTGGGAATGGCCTACAAACGCAACATCGACGACACCCGCGAGTCGCCTGGCGGGCGGCTGCTGAAACTGCTCGAATTCAAGGGCGCCCGCGTCAGCTACCACGACCCCTTTGTCGCTGAATACCACGGCCACAAGTCTACGCCGCTGACCGCAGAAACGCTGCGCGATTGCGATGGCGTGCTCATCGCCACCGACCACGACGACGTCGATTATGCTCTAGTTGGCGAACACGCACCGCTGGTAGTCGATACGCGCAACGTCATGGCTGCACTCGGCGATGTGAAGGCGCGCGTCGTGCGCGCCTGAACCTTACCGTTTGCCAGCCGGCAGCCGCGCCGTGACTTCGATTTCGACACGGATGCGCGGGTCAACTAGCTTCGCGACAATGGCGGTCGCTGCCGGCCGTGCAGTGGTGAAGCGGCGGCTGATTACCGGCACGATGCGCTCGAAATCTTTCTCATCGACCAGTATATAAGTCACGCGCATCACGTCGTCCAGGCTGCAGCTCGCTTTCACCAGCGCCGCGGCGATATTGTCGAGCGCCTGCTCCGCCTGCTCGACTACGTCGCTGGAAATCTCCATCGTCGCGTAGTCGAAACCGGTCGTTCCTGAAACGAATACCCACTCGCCCGCGACCACAGCGCGCGAGTAGCTCGCGCGATGCTCCCAGTCGGAGCCGGAGGAGATTCGTCTTGTCATCGGGCGCGGGAGCACCGCATGTTCAAAGAAACTATCGCCAGTATTGATGCTATCGACAGCAGCAGCCGCAAGCGTTGATTACTACCCCCTCTGTGCGAGCAGTAGCATGGACGAGAGGCGGATTTTCCGCATTGTCGCATTGGCACTGGTCGGCTACTACTGGCTGCTGGCAATCGTAAGTCCCGACGGCTCCGCCGCAGAAAGGTGGGCCGGCGGACTCTCATTCCTGTCGAACTGGAACCTGACGCTGAACCTGCTGGTGGCGCTGGGTGCAATCAAACATGAGTTTGACGGGCAGAGGAGGCTGGACGAACCTATCATCGCGGCTGCCATGGGAGTTAACATAATTGTCATGCTGCTTTACTGGGTCCTCAGGGCAATGGGTGCGCTCGGAGAAGTAGTGGCGTATGATTCCTTCGCTGACATGTTCCAGAATTACTATGTACACCTGGGCACTTCCATCATCCTNTTCGCTGAGGCTGTGTTCTACAGCAAACCGTTNGAAGACTGGAANCNCTCGTACGGCGTATATNTGNNNATATTCTTNGGATATATCTTCTGGATGGANGNGNTTGTNTCCC
>PCBV01000005.1:0-10452 GCA_002731905.1 Methanobacteriota archaeon | reverse complement strand
GANGANTTTCCGTGCGGTGAAGTGAGCTGTGGCTTCCCTTACGAGTTCCTNAATGACCTGACANNCTCGGGACGCGCCGTATTNTACGCTGGAGTCTGGATACTGGGCAATATTGGGTTTGCCGCCAGTTACAGGCTAGTNATGTACCAAGCGCGCCGCNTCGACTCNAAACCAGCCGGAGAGTAGCTTCAAACCTGCTGCCTCAGGTAGTTCAGCGCCGAGCCGGCACGGATCCACTCNACCTGCTGCTCACTCAAGCTGTGGTGACAGANGAACTCATCGGTTGTGCCGTCAGAGTGCGTGACGCCGACTGTAAGGCGGCTGCCAGGACCTAGTTTTGTGAGGCCAGTGATAGTGAGTCGGTCATCGGCATGGATAAGTTTCCAATCCATCGACTCTTCGAAAACTAGCGGCAGCACACCTTGCTTCTTCAAATTGGTTTCAGCGATGCGCGCAAAGCTGCGTGCAATAATCGCGCAGCAACCTAGAAAGCGGGGCGACATCGCCGCGTGTTCGCGCGAAGAACCTTCACCATAATTTACATCCGCTATGACGACCCATCCCTGATTTGCGTTGCGATATTCGCGCGCCACCTCTGGCAGCGATGCCTGTTCACCGGTAAGTGCGCTGATAGCAGTACCTCGCTCGTCAGTGAAAGTGTTGCTGGCGCCAATGTAAGCGTTGCCTGAGATTTTGTCAAGGTGGCCGCGGTATCGCAGCCATGGCCCCGCAGGCGAGATGTGGTCAGTGGTGCACTTGCCCTCAATCTTCAGCAGAACTGGCAGCGCCTCTAGGTCACTCTCCACCAATGGTACAAACGGCTCAAGCAGCTGTAGTCGCTCGCTGGCGGGGTCCACCGCCAGCTCAGCAGCAGAACCGTCGGGAGGCGGTGCAACGTAACCTGCCAAGCTGGTCTCGAACCCCGCGGTAGGCAGGTCATCACCAGTCGGCGGTGCCAGTCGAAATTCGTCACCGNCCTCATTGGACAGTGAGTCGCGTAGCGGGTCAAAGTCAAGCCTTCCCNCCAGCGCCAGCGCCGTCACCACCTCTGGACTGGTAAGGAACGAAAGCGTCGCGTGGTTACCGTCGTTGCGGCCACTAAAATTACGATTGTATGACGATATTATCGAGTTCGCCTCGCCATCGGAGATATCGTCACGCCGCCACTGCCCGATACAGGGACCACAGGCATTCGCTAGGACGGTACCACCAATTGCCTCCAGCGCTTCCATCTGTCCGTCACGCCGAATGGTGCGGTCAATGGTGTCGGAGCCAGGAGTGATATAGAATGGTACCGTTGCACGTAGCCCCAGAGAAATAGCCTGCTGGGCGATCGAGGCCGCCCTTTCCATATCCTCGTAGGAGCTGTTGGTACATGAACCGATAAGTGCCGCGTTAAGCTCCAGCGGCCACCCTTCACGTTGGGCTTCTGCACCCAGCCCCGACATTGAACGCGCACGGTCGGGCGAATGCGGACCGACGACCATCGGTTCCAGCGCTGATAAGTCAATCTCGATTAGCTGGTCGAAGAACTCTTGCGGTGCAGCTCCAACTTGCGGGTCGGCAACGAGCGTGGAAGTGTGCTGTTGCGCCAGCTCCGCTAGATCCCCGCGGTCAGTNGCGCGCAGGTAATCGGCCATGCGGTCATCGAACGGGAAGAGCGATGTAGTCGCTCCTACTTCAGCNCCCATGTTGCAGATTGTGCCTTTCCCGGTGCAAGAGATACTGGTGGTGCCAGGGCCGAAATACTCGAGGATGCAGCCAGTACCTCCTCTGACTGTGAGGGTTTCGCACACTTTCAGGATAACGTCCTTGGGCGAAGCCCAGCCGCTGAGTGCTCCGGTCAGGTGGACGCCGATAAGGCGTGGCCAGCGGATATTGAATGGGAGCCCCGCCATCACCTCCATAGCGTCGGCACCGCCGACGCCTATGGCGACCATCCCCAAGCCGCCTGCGTTAGGTGTGTGAGAGTCGGTGCCAATCATGAAACCGCCGGGGAAAGCGTAGTTCTCTAGGACTACCTGATGAATAATGCCGGCACCGGGCTTCCAGAAACCTATACCGTATTTCGCGGAGGCGGACTTCAGGAACGCGTAAACTTCTGCGTTCACATTGTTGGCCGCAGCGAGGTCGCTGTCGCAACCGCTGCGCGCCTGGATCAGGTGGTCACAGTGTACTGTTGAGGGGANCGCCACCTGTTCACGCCCTGTCAAAGCAAACTGCAACAGTGCCATCTGTGCTGTAGCGTCCTGCATAGCGACGCGGTCAAGCCGCAGGTTGACGTAATCTTTCCCGCGAACGGGTGACTGGTGTGGGTCGGAGAGATGCGCGAAGAATATTTTCTCGGCCAGCGTCAGAGATCGCCCCAGCCGCTTGCGCGCAGCGATATGGCAGGCCGCCTGCAACTCGTATAGCTCGCGAACACCGGCAAGGTCCATCATCCCACCCCAGCCTGAGTGTTATGTATCGTTTTCGTCATGGGCCACCGCCCAGAATATCACTGCCAGCGTCCAGAACGCGAACGCGCACGGCAACGAGAGAGATTGACCGGAGGCGGGGACTATGTACTCTCGCTCGCTGATGAGCAGTAACATTCCTACTACTGCGCCCAGACCGAAAAAGACTGATGCACATATCCTGAAAAAACTCATCACCAATAGTCCCAGATGCTCTTCTTCGCCATTTCGATAGTATAGAAGCTGCTATAGACCAGCCGCTTGCGCCAGCCCTGCAGGTTCAACTTCTCCCAATCCACAGTGTCACCGTCATTTACCTTACGCATCGCCATCTCGAAGGCACGGTTGCCGAGGATGGCAAAGATACCGCGTCGCGCAATGTCTGCTTTCTTACGGTCTCGGAACTGCGCCTTCCACATCTGGTCGTAGTTTCCGCTGTTACTAATCGCACGCTGCGCCAGTGCACCTGACTCAATAGCATAATTCATGCCAAAGCCTCGCCAGGGGTCTTGGAAGCCAGCTGCCTCACCCGTGTAATATACTCCATCGCGTACAGCCGAGCGCGGAAATTCGGCACCTCCCTGACCGCCAACAGTACCTATTGGCTTGGCGCCATCAATAATATTGCGCAGCACTTTACGTTCTTCTACTGCTTTATATAGTAATCGTCTGACTTTTTTTGTGTGTGGCCACGAACAGCAGTTCATCACTTTTATGGTGTCATCATCCATCGGGATTATGTAGAGATACCATCCGCGCGGCGAATATTTTTCGTCATGCATATAGAGGAACTGGTCGCGCGGGAAATCGCTGTTTTCGTAGTAGGCGCCGAAGGCTGCCATGTCTGTGCGGTAGGAGCCGGTAGCGACTATGTCTCCCGACTGCGGCTTCGGGCGAGATTTGTAGTGGAATTTGACACCGTGCTGCTTTGCCTCTGCCTCCAGCCCCTGCTCGAGCGACCCCTCGCCGCCCCGCAAAATGAGTGGCAGTGGCTCCTTCATAGTGATAGTTAATTCGCGCGTTTGCGTGCAGCAGATGAATTTCTGTGCGTTGCGATAGGTGAACTCCGGCTCAAGTCCCCAGCGCTTCAAGTAGGCTGGCGCGCGGGATTCCTCCCACGGCATGTCCGGGTGCTCCTTCAGCAGTACTTGGTAGTTGGCGTGAAACTGTTGTCCTACGGCCTTGCGTGCTTCATGAATTTCGACGTCCTCGCCCGCCTTTGCAAAGTTAACCGCCGCTGTCAGCCCTGAAAGGCCTCCGCCTATTATACGCCTCATGCCAGAGTCCGGGTAGTGTTGCGCTGTGGCTCGGCTGGATAGGTGAGCGCTCCGACGGGGCAGATACGGATGCAGAGCAGACAATCTGTGCAGTTTTCGTCAATCCAGATATCGCGATTGTTGTACTCGAGAAACATTGCATTAGTTGGGCAGACGCCGACACAAGCGCCGCAGAAAATGCAGGTATCGCGCGCCAAGTCTGGTTTTGTGGCGAGGCGATTGCCATCAGAATCCCAGCGCTGGCCCGGGGGCAGCGGTTCGCCGAGAGCCCAGCGGCGGCGAGTTGCACGCTGGCCATTAGGGTGGAAGGTGGTCTCCCAACCGTGACGTTGGCCGCCAGCGTAGCTGGTTTCGCGCTTCAGGGTGCCGTTCGGCCAGTTATCGGTTTCGACGGTNATGGGAGGGTCCACGCAAGTCGATTGCTCTGCCACCTAAAATTCTTTGCTCGTACCTCCCCCAGCTATTTAGCAGCCGGCGAACTCCAGCGCTCCCATGGCCGACCGCTTCTGGGAGCAGNCTATTGAGGGCGGCCCGCAGCCCGCTTCCGGGTCTCGATTCGATATTATCGTGGTTGGAGGTGGTCCTGGCGGTGCGGCTGCCGCTGGATATGCGGCACTGGCGGGCCACAGGGTACTGCTGCTCGACAAGGCAATATGGCCNCGTGACAAGACCTGTGGCGACGCCGTAGGCGGCAAGTCGCTCTCACACGTCGAGGAACTGGGAGTACTTGAACNACTNGAGGCGTCGCCACACTTCAATATTACGGGTGTGCTGTTCAGCAGCCCGCGCGGCGATGAGATACGTGTATCCCGNCCGGACGGTCAGTTATCGGGCTATGTGCTGCCACGGCTCCAATTTGACCACATCATGTTCCAGCGCGCTAGCGAGCTAGTGTTGCAGGCGGGTGGTGCGGTGGTACAGGGATTTTCGGTGCGTGAGGTGCTGTTCGACAACTCTGCCAACGGCCCGGACCCTGGCCCTGGNATGGGGAATTTACGGCGCGTCATAGGCATTGCTGGTGATACTGGCGACCGTGCCCGNCCACTCTCGTTCAGCGCGTCACTGACCATCGGCGCTGGTGGAGTGCNCTGCCCAGTCGCGACAGCGGTAGTCCAAGAAACCTACGATGGGCGCATGGTAGACCGCCAGAANCTGCACTACAGTGCCGCGTTCCGGCAATACTGGCGCAATGTTACTGGTGCAACTGCCGACTCGGGGCCAGTAGAGTTCCACTACATTGAGGGGGTACTGCCGGGCTACTTCTGGATTTTCCCAGTAGGCAATGGTGTCTGCAACGTCGGCTTTGGCATCACGCTTCGTGATCTCGAGCTGCACGAGCGCAAACTGCGTGGACTACAGGAATACATCATCAATGANGTGCCGCGCTTCCGCGACCGCTTCNCGCAGGCCGAGCTGATTGCAGGTAGCAGCCGCGGCTGGCAACTGCCGCTCGGTTCGCCCCGGCCCAGTGGAAAGCTCCAACCGCGCCGCGCCTTCGCCGCAGGAGCAATGCTAATCGGTGACGCGGCTTCGCTGGTCGACCCCTTCACCGGTGAGGGCATCGGCAATGCACTGCTTTCGGCCAAACTAGCGGTCGGCCACTTCGACCGCGAAGCGCATGCACGCGGTTTCCCGCTCGAAGCGGGCGCGCGCTATCAGCGCGTGCTGTGGGGAAAACTGGGCTACGAGCTACGCAACTCCTACAAACTGCAACGACTGACGCGCCGACGCTGGTTGCTCAATTGGTTCATCGGCAAGGCGCGTCGCAAAGCGGAGCTACAGCGCGCCCTGACCGAGAGCATGATATCGCGCGAGGCNCAGGCGACGCTCACGAGCCCGTTCTTTTTATTGCGCCAGCTTCTGTTCTAGAACTTGGCTTCGCGGGGCGTATTCCCTGCGGACCACACCAAACTGCTTATGGTTCTGACCCCTAACAACGAGTTGTTCCCTGATGCTGAGCTGCGGCGCTACGCTCGCCATCTGGCACTACCAGAGGTTGGCCTAGAAGGTCAGGTGCGGCTGAAAGCAGCACGGGTNCTGGTCATAGGAATGGGAGGGCTGGGNTGCCCGGCNGCCCAATATCTAGCAGCAGCNGGTATAGGGCANCTGACGCTTGCCGATGATGACCGGGTAGAGCTAACTAATCTACAGCGGCAACCACTCTATGGTGAAGGCGACCTNGGGCTGCCTAAAGCGGAGGTAGCATCCACACGACTGCGCGCACTGAATTCCGCNATTCGAATAGAGGCGCTGGTGGAACGGATCACAGCCTCCAATGTTATGGAACTGGTGCAACAGCACGACCTAGTGCTGGACGGGACTGACAGCCTGATTGCGCGCTACTTGCTAGCTGATGGCTGCCACCTAGCGGGGGTGCCTTTGGTCCACGGAGCGCTGCGCCGCTTCGATGGGCAGGTAGCCCTCTTCCCCCCACAAGGCCCCTGCTACCGCTGCCTCTTTCCCCGGCCACCACCCCCGGAGGCAATCGATGATTGCGCTACGGCGGGGGTGCTAGGAGCNGTGCCTGGTCTGCTAGGAAGCCTNCAAGCGCTGGAGGCCCTGAAATGGCTGCTGGGCATTGGCCCTCGGAAAGGACGCCTGCTGCTGCTGGATGGGTTGGCGGGGACAATTCAACCGNTGGCGCTNGCACAACGCCATAGCTGCCCACTCTGCGGCGAGTCACCAACTATATCTGCACCGGGCGGAGAGCAGGCTGCCTGTGGGCCCANGGGGCTGGCNCCGGAGGAGCTACAGGCGGNGTTGGATGGCCCGAAACCGCCNTTGCTGGTAGATCTACGAGAGTCATGGGAGCGGGAACTGGCNCTCATTCCCGGGGAGGGGCTACATCTACCTTTCAGCCAGTTCGAGGAGCGGAAAGGGGANCTGCCACGCCAGCGGGAGCTGCTACTCTACTGCCACCTTGGAATCAGGTCGGCCGTGGCGCTGAATCTGCTACAGCAGGAAGACTACCAGACGCGCCACCTAGTCGGCGGTATCAATGCGTGGCTGCGCGAAACCGGCCAGCAGGAGCGCCTTTACTGATGCGGCTCACCATCAGGCCCTTCGCTCAGCTGCAGGAGCGACTCGGCACAAAGGTGCTGGAGCTGGAGCTCCCACCGGGCGCCACCGTTGCGGTACTGCTGGAGCTGCTTGTCGCTGAGCATCCCGTGCTGGCGCCCTTCCGTGAGAGCCTATTGCTGGCGCGGGGCACGGAGATGCTAGAACCNGGGAACGCACTGGTCAACAACGACGTAGTGGCGCTCTACCCTCCCTTCAGTGGTGGCTAGAGCAATTCCACTTCTATTTGGTCGCCCGCGCTAGCGCCTGTGTCGGCTGGNAATGCTACGAGTCCGTCAGCCTGCGCCATAGACATAATAGCGCCCGAACCGCGGTAGCAGGGAGTGGCGTGAAGCTCGTCATCCACCACTTCCAATCGTACCATCATGAGCTGGTCGCGACCCAGTACCGACTGTACGGGAGCGGTGAGTTTCGCCTGACGGCAACGCTGCGGTTCGGGCGGCAGTCGCGCCATTCGGCGCAGAGCGGGACGCAAGAACAGCCAGGCGCTGAGCAGACACGATGTGGGNTTGCCGGGCAACCCCANCACCAGTGTGTCGTCCAGCCGGCCGAAGAGTACCGGTTTCCCCGGCTTGATTGCGACGCCGTGAAATTCCACACTGCCTAGTCGCTCCATGACGGGCGCCAGTAGGTCCCGTTCGCCGACGCTGGAGCCGCCAGTGACCACCACTACCTCACTAGTTCCGGCCGCTGCGCGAAGNGCCTCTTCCTGCACTTCCTGCTCATCGTCCAATACCGGCGTACGCTCCACCACCGCGCCCGCCTCCCGCACCAAGGGCGTNAGGGCGGGGGCGTTGGAATCGTACACCTGTCCCATCTCCAGCGGGCGGCCCGGCGGCACCACTTCGGTGCCGGTCGGCAGAAGCGTTACCCGCGGGCGGCGGAAGACCTGCGCCTGCGCCAGCCCAAGCGCCGCCAGCACCCCCACCCGGGCCGGTGTCAGCACCATCCCCGGTGACAGGACTTCATCGCCNGCGCGCATATCCTCGCCTCGTGGCACCACGTGNTTGCCCCGCTCCACCGTGACGCGCGCCAGTATTGCATCTCCTTCGCGGGCGGTATCCTCAACTTTCATCACCGCNTCTGCACCCTCGGGCAGCGGCGCTCCGGTGGCGATCTGGATGCAAGTCCCCGCCGTTACCGCACTGCNTGGCACGTGGCCGGCGTGGACTGTTGCCAGCAGCGCCAGCCGCACCGGCTTCGCGGGTGTCGCGCTGGCCAGATCGGCCGCCCGGACNGCATAGCCATCCATCGCTGAGCGGTCGAAACCGGGTACATCGCGNTCGGCCATCACCGATGNCGCTAGCACCCGGCCGGCCGCATCGNCCAGTTCCACGTGTTCGATGGCTTNCATCGGATGTGCTGCCGCCAGAACCAGCTCCTGCGCCCGCTCCAACGTAATCAGCTCGCCGAAAGGGCGGAAGCGCCCCATATCATCCNTCCCCGTAACGCCCAGACAGGCGTTTAATTTTTAAATACCAGTCGTCAAGAAAAATCATCNCTTCCTCAGCTCCCCCACCAAATGNCCCAGCTCCGGAAGGATNAGCTGCTCCAGNGCCAGTCGGCAAGCAGTNTCGGAGCCCGGCAGCGCAAAAAGCAGCTTGCCGTGCGCGACACCAGCTAACGCGCGGGAAAGCATCGCCGCCGCGCCGATTTCCTGGAATGAAAGCTGGCGAAACAGCTCGCCAAAGCCGGGCAGCTCACGCTCCAGTAGTGGGGNGACAATTTCCGGCGTCGAGTCGCGCGGTGCGATGCCAGTGCCGCCGTTCAGGATTACAGCCTGCGCCGGTCCCGCCAGCGCCGNCTCCAGCACCGCCCGGATGGCGGGCGGGTCTTCCCGCACCAGCTCCCTGCCNGCGACGGAGTGGCCNGCCGCCTCAAGCAGNGCGACTATTGTATCGCCGGTCCGGTCATTCGCCGGGCTGCGGCTGTCGCTCAGTGTCACCACCNCGACAGTGACTGTGCGGGGGGCGACAGCATGGTGCTCGTGCTGCCCCATTATCCCTCGCCTTTCAGCTTCTCCACCACTTCCACATTGTGGATACGGGTTTCGGGATACTGCCCCGTCTCGTCCTTCTCAANCGGCTTGANCAAGTCCCAGACACAGAGCAGNCCAGCCATCACACCAGTCAGCGCCTCCATCTCAACGCCGGTGCGATACGTTGCGGAAACTGTAACGTGACACTCCACTTCGGCGCCGTCTAGAGCGAATTCCACCTCCACGCTACTGATTGGCAGCGGGTGGCAGAGCGGCAGAATGGTAGGCGTCGCCTTCACCGCCTGGATGGCTGCGACGCGAGCAGTGGCGAATGGGTCGCCTTTCGGGACTTCTCCACCGGTTATGGCCTGTGCTGTAGCGGGTCGCAGCTGCAGTCGCCCGCGAGCCGTGGCGCATCGTGCCACTTCCGGTTTGCTGCCAATATCAACCATCCGCGCCATGTTTCACCTCGTGTTGCGGCGTGACCCAGCGCGTGCCGTCAGGCGCCTGCTCCCGCTTCCAGATTGGCACCCGCTGCTTGAGCGTGTTGATAAGCCATTCACAAGCGCGGAAGGCATCGCCCCGATGAACTGCCGCGGCGCAGCAGACGACAATCAATTCACCTGCCTCGAGCATTCCCACACGGTGTACCAGTGCCGCGTCGTGGATTGCAAAACGCTCGCACGCCTCGACCCGCAGCGCNTCCATCTGCGCTAGCGCTACTGGTTCGTCGGCGCTGAACTCGATTCGCTCCACAGTGCCCTGCTTAGTCACTTCTTTGACGGTCCCGGTGAAAGTTACTATCGCCCCCACTTCTGGTCCCGCGAGTGTGGCTGCGATTGTCGCGGGATCACAGTGTTCGCGTTGCACACGCACCTTTTCCGACTCCATGCCGTCNATAGTGACGNCCAGTTTAATAGTCACGGGNTTCAAGNCCATTTCTCCTCCGGTGCCATGGCTGACAGGGATGGCCACGGAGTAGATGTTTTTGGCCGTGTTATCGCCCCGCAAGACCAGTCTTACTCAGCCGTTCCAAGTCAGCAGGTGTATTGAGATTCAGCGCCACTTCGCGTCGTTNCACCAGTTCGTGTGGCAGCTCGTCGAGTAACCGCTGTACGCGNNGTTCCCCTTGCGCTAGCAGCCGCTGCGCCGTCGCCAGCGTCGCCTCACGCCAGTAAACTGCCACTAGCGGCTGCGGCTGCTGCCACGTCGCCACCGCGGCTCCGTCGCCCTTGGCTGCGCTGCGCAGGGCGCGGTAGGTAGCAGGCGTCAACAGTGGGAGGTCGCACGGTGCTACCGCCACCAGCGCACCGCGAATCGCCGCCAATCCTGCCGCAAGCCCCACCAGCGGTCCACCATGGGGGTATGGATCACTCACCCAGTCACACTCCGCGGGCACCCATTTGGGTCGGTCGCCCGGCGGCCCCACTATCGTTACCCGCTGCGCTACCTGCGCCAGCACTCCGGTGGCACGGGCGACGAGGGATTCTCCCTCGAATTCAAGCGACTGCTTGAGCTGGCCCAGACGGTGTGACTGCCCGCCGGCGATCAGCAGTGCGGACTGCATCAGCCCCCGATACGGAACATCTCGACCTTGTGCGACCGCTTGCCTTTGGACAGCAGTGCGCGCTCTTCCGAGTAGCGGTCGCTGCGTGCGCGCCAG
>PCBV01000004.1 GCA_002731905.1 Methanobacteriota archaeon | reverse complement strand
GCGCTGACCGTCAGGCAGACGCCGTCTACCGCGACGCTCGCCCCCGCAGCAATTCCAGCAGCGAAGCCGTCGGGCGGCGTAATTGCGATACGCTGCACGCCTGTGGCGTCGCTGGCGCTCCGCACCCGCCCAGTGGCGGTTACGATGCCGGTGAACATACTACTCCTGGCCGAAGTCGCGTAGGATGCGCGCTACGATTTTGCGCGTCCCTGCCAGGCCATGCTTTAGCTTTGGTAGCCGCACGACCTGCACCACGTGGCCGCGTTCGGCCAGCTTCGCCTCCAGCACTTCGGGCTCGAACAGCTCCTGGTCGTATCCCAGCACGATAATATGCGGCCTGATTTCCTCCACGATGATGTCGAGCATGTCGCCCTCGCGCCCCACCATGGCTTGGTCGACNGGCTTCANCGNCGCTACCATCTCGGCGCGCACAGCGGCCGACACTATCGGCTCGCGCTTCATGCGCCGCACTGTCGCGTCGTTGGCTACGATTACCACCAGTTCGTCGCCTAGTTCCCTCGCTGCTCGCAGGAAGTGGATGTGCCCGGGATGTAGCAAGTCGAAGACCCCGGTGGCTACTACGCGCTTTCGTTCCACACGGCAACAATTTCATTCCCCTCCAAAAAAGGATAGCCCCGAGATTCAGCCCACGCCGCAGCCGCTTCAGGCGGCAGTCTTCCCCCATCGTCAGCGAGCATCTCGCAGCCCAAGGCAACTGGCAGTAGCTCCGCCATAGCAACGAGCGCAATCATCAGCTCAGTGTGCCCCTGCCGCTCGGCCAGNCCGTCGGGATGTGTGACGCAGATCGGTACATGGCCCGGAGACCGGAACCGCTCGCCCAGCAACAGTTGCGCTGCGTCCGGTTCCAACTCCGTAGCAACCAGTTCGCTAAAGGCAATGATAGTGCGTGCACGGTCTCGATCAGTGATGCCAGTGTAGGTATCGCGCGCGTTCAGCCAGAGTGAGAACGATGAACGGCCGTCATACGGCAAGTCATGTGCTTCGAGGCCCACCAACGCCGGGTAGTCGACAGCTGCTGAATTGAGAACAGCGTCCATGAACGGCAGCCCTAATCGCTGTGCGGCAGAATGCGCGACGGCGATGAAGACCAGTCCGCCACCGTGCTGCCGCAGCAGTCGCACACTGTCGGGAGTGGCATGCTGAGCGGCGAAGATAATGTCAGTTTCTCCTTCACGTCCTGGAGCGTCGTAGAGCAGCAGTGGCTCGCCTGCCCGCAGCACCTCGCACGCAGTGTCCAGACCGTCAGTTAGCTTTGCGTCCACGTCGCGCGACCTGCCCACCATCTTAAACGGTTGCGTAGATACATATTATTGCGTAATAGGCTAAGCTTGCTCAAATAGTGCGTGCTCCAGACGCACCGTCCCCGACGATAATTTGCTGACGTAGCGTATGCACTCCAAATCGCCCGCGGCGAGCAGTGCTAGCATTAGCGCGCCAGTCTCACGGTTGCAGGTCGCCTGCATTCCATCGACGAAGTTGAAAATGTGGTGCCCACCATTCAGCGCCTGTGGCTGTTCTGTCAGGTCGTACACCAGCAGCAACCGCTGTCCTCCCACCTCCGAGTCATGTAACAATGAGTAGTCGCCCGGACCGTAGCACTCGTGGCGGCAACTGCGCAGCTCCCAGCGCGCGGCGGTCGCCTGCGCTAGCCATTCTGCCAGTAGCGACGAGTGCCATAGTTCTGCGAGCAGCGCAGGGCCAGTTGCACGGACCGCGAATCCAGGACGCTCCTCGCGCTCGAGGTGCTTAGCAGGCGGCAATTGCCCCAGCGACTCTATGAGGAAACTGGAGAGCTGCACAACGCGCTCTAGTGTCAATTGTTCACTGACGGTGGCGAGCGTCGCGGAGTCGTACCATGCAGATGTAATAGTGAAATCAACCATGATACCATCCTGTTACTGTCAGCCGCTGTACATCTCCAATGACTTCGGCGACCTGGTGCCACGACCGTGGCGAAACGCGGAACAACACTAGTGAGTTGAACTCCGGTACTATGCGCTTTACGACACTGCTAGCAACGTTTTCAAGTGAAGAGAACAGCTCCAGCGCGCCACCATCACCCTCGCGCAGCCCGCGCGTTAAGTGCAACGAGTAGGCAATCTGTCGGCCCGCGACACGGTCATCGTGTGGCAGCAGGAAATCGCCTTGTGTATAGACATAGGCTGCCATGTCGATGTGGGACAGTGGTGGTGTTCTGAACGCCGCCGCAATCTGGGAACACCATATGGAATCGCCCAACGCAGTGTACAGTCCCATCAGCTGCTTGGCAGTACCCAGCTCGCGCGTCGAGGAGTAGCTGAAGAGGTCTGCCTCGCCTGGCTCGAACTCCTGCCCTGCGAGCCACTCCAACTCGTCCGCGATAGCGTCGAGGTCTAGAAAATTGCGGAGGATTGCGTGGGGGAACGGATGGTCAATTACGTCAATATCGGAATCAAAGCTGCGCATCAAGCCACCCGCGCATGCCACGAACCGACCCCAAGTGCGTGCCGGCTTGATGCAGTCCCATGCTCACCTCGGTCTGCGTTAGCCCAGGTCGCTCTGCTAGCAGCCGCTCCGTTGTTGCGGCTGCATCCTCGCCGGTTGCAATGCCTTCGGCTATGAGTGTAAGCCATGCCTCGAACTCCCTACGTACTTGTGCGATAGCTGTCCCATCTCTGGCTGCACGTGGACCAAAATGTGTGTAGTGCAGCCACTCCGTGTCGAGCGCTGCCAACCGGTCAAGCGACTCTAGCGCGAGTGCATGATTATAGCGCGGCGGTGTGACTGGGAACGCGTGGTCCAGTCCGGGATACCAAAGGCCAAGTGCATCTCCGACAAAGACGTCGCGGTCGCCGACCCAGGCGACGTGGTGCGACGCATGGCCAGGCGTGTGCAGCGCACGTAATTGCGTTCTCCCAAAGTCCACGACAGTACCATCCTCCACGACGGTAACACGGTCCGGGGCCACTGGCAGCGGCTCGCCGTACATTTCGGCAATCTGCCCCAGAAAAGCGCGGCTCCCCTCCCACAGAAGCTGAGGGTCAAGCACATGCTTCAGTGCCTTGGGATGTACCAACGCCTGTGCATTGGGCAATTCGCGCAGCAAGTGGCCGCCGCCACCGAAATGGTCCAGATGGATATGCGTCGGCAGAACCCAGTCTATCTCCTCCGGCGTCAGCCCGGCCATTGCGATTCCCTGCATGATGTTCTCCAACCCACAGGCAGGACCAGTTTCGATTATGGCATTTTTCTCATCGAGCCATATATAAATGGAGATGAAGCCGGCTACTCCATCTGGNTGTAGGTCGAACCAAACCAGCTGATCCGAGTGNCGGTGCAGTTCCACACNCCCGTAGCAGCAGAGCGCTAAAACCACGCCGTTGGCCTTAAACCGGGAGNGCCAATCGCGGAGNCCGTTGCGTCATGAANTATATCATNGTGACTGGCGGGGTCCTTTCCGGGCTGGGGAAGGGCATTACCTCCTCCTCAATTGGCGTGTTGCTGCAGCGCTCGAAGTACCGCGTTACGGCAGTTAAGATTGACCCCTATCTGAACTGCGACGCGGGAACCATGAATCCCTACGAGCATGGTGAAGTCTTTGTCATGACTGANGGGAGCGAGGTAGACCTCGACCTCGGCAACTATGAACGCTTCCTGAACTGTAATCTAACCGCAATACACAATATCACGACNGGAAAGGTATTCCGCACCGTCATCGAGAAGGAGCGGCGCGGAGACTACCTTGGGCANACNGTGCAAATAATTCCACACGTGGTGCGCGAGATAGTGGACTCGATNCGCGCCGCTGCCGAGGGCGCCTCGGCCGAAATTTGCTTAGTCGAACTAGGGGGGACGGTCGGCGACATTGAATCGATGCCGTTCCTCGAGGCAATGCGGCAGCTGCACCGCGAGGAAGGACACTCAAACGTGATGTTCGTCCACACAACACTGGTGCCAGTAATGGGTGCTGTTGGCGAACAGAAGACCAAACCGACACAGCACTCGGTGAAGGAACTGCAGGGACTCGGCATCCGTCCCGACCTGATTGTCGGTCGATCGGAACAACCGCTCAATGAGGATATCGCTGCCAAAATAGCGTTCTTTGCCGACATCCCACCTGAGAATGTTATCTCGGCTCCCGACGCCAAGTCAATCTACCACGTACCGGTGTTGTTTCAGGAGCAGAATGTTCCGGAACTGGTCACAACGCGACTAAAACTAAAGCGACGCGAGCCGGACATGGCACAATGGAAGAACTTCGCTAAGCGAGTGAGTGACGGCAAACGTGAGGTGGAGATTGCGCTCATCGGCAAGTATACTGACCTGAAAGACTCCTACATTTCGCATGAGGAAACACTACGCTACGCCGGTGCGCTAGAGGGGGTACGCATCCGTATTCGCTGGCTCGAGGCGCCCGACCTAGAAGACGCAGACTCAACCAAGGCCTTGGATGGTGTTAGCGGGGTACTAGTGCCAGGCGGTTTCGGCAGCCGAGGCGCTGAGGGCAAAATCATGGCAGCCCGCTGGGCGCGCGAGAATAAGGTACCCTATCTAGGCGTCTGCTTCGGTTTCCAGCTCGCCGTCGTGGAATTTGCGCGCAACGCGCTTGGCATGGAAGGTGCTAACTCGGTCGAGCTCGACCCTGACTCACCGCATCCTGTCGTGGACCTACTGCCAGAGCAGCGCGAGGTAATCGAGAAAGGCGCTACGATGCGACTGGGGGACCACGATATCGCGCTTGACACGGGCGCCGCGTACGAACTTTATGGTCGCGATTCCATCCAAGAACGGCACCGGCACCGCTTCGAGGTCAACCCAGATTATATTGCACAGTTAGAGGCTGCAGGGCTACGGTTCACCGGCCGCGACACTTCCGGCCGCAGGATGGAGGTGCTAGAGCTGGAAGGGCACCCCTACTTCATCGCGTCGCAGTTCCATCCCGAGTTCAAGTCGCGCCCTGACGCGCCGTCACCTCTGCATCTAGGACTAGTGCGCGCAGCGCTTGAAAGGTAGGGTAAGCTTAAAAACGACCGTAGCCCCGTCAGGAGTTATGAGCGACGAGGAGTATCCGGAGTTTACCGCCGCGCCTGCCGTGCCCGAAACCGAGACAACCGATTACGGCGCCCCACTAGCAATTTTAGGAGGATTGCTGGTACTGGTCGGCTTCGGCCTGGGCATCCAGGCATACATGACAATGAGTGATGGACTGTTGACATCAGAGTATGGTGACCAGCAAGATCAGTTCAACCTCGGACTGCTAGTGATGGTTGTAGGTATCCTGATTTCCGCCTTTAGTGGACTGGGCACAATCATGCGCAACGCCTTTAGTGAGCTGCTCAGCGGCGGCGACTAGGCGAGCGTTAGCGTCCGATTCAGCGTCAACGTCAGCACACCGTCGCTCAGTGTTGTGCTGTAGCTTACGGTCCCGTTCGCAACCCCAGTTCGTTTGACGACCAGAAGGTACCCATTATCGCTGCAGCGGTCCTCGAAGTCGGCCGCCACGGCGTCGAACGCCGTCGCAGCGTCGCTCGTGCGGTCATACTCTGCCTGTACCGCCGGCGGCAGATGAGCGTCCAGCATCGAGACAAGGGGGCTNAGGTCNTGCCGTTCGCCCTGGTGTAGGCCCAAGTTGACAGAATGGGAAATCGACAAGGTCACCGTGAGCACTGTCAATGTCATTAGCAGCCCTGCCATTAGCAGCAGCTGGCCCTCGCGGTTCATGTCGCCTCCCGGGAGCCATACCACGTCTTTAATTTCAACTCCCACAGCTCGCCATCAGTCCACACTAGCCGGAAGGCGATGTTCACCGTCCCGGTCGGCATACCGCGGTCAACAAGTATCTCCGTACTTCCACCATGCGTTCCCGTCAAGTGATAACTCGCTGCCGCTGGCAGTCCCCCGTCCAAGTAGGATTGCAGNGCGGTAGTGTTGCCACTGGCAAGCCAGAAGGCCAGTGTCGAGTTGTGATACTCCTGCGCGACGGTAACATTAGTAGGAGTCCAACTATCGAGCAGTGCCAGCAGTTCCATTCCCTGCTGCTGCAGTGTTTCATCGCCGACCTGATTAGCATCACCAGCAGGCAGGCTGATAACCGCCACGTTGACTGCCGAGGTGAAGAGTGTGGCCAGCATAAGCACCTCCAGCATATGCATCTGGCCCCTGCGCCCCAGCTTCACGCTCACACCACGCCGGGACTAATCATGGAGGTAGCGATACCGAATATCTCGAAGATTGCCCAGCCAATCAGCATCATCACCGAGGCGCGGGTCGCAGCGGAGTAGAGGCGGCCGGTGGACATGAAACCAGCCGCCAGCCCATTGCCAAACGACTGGATGATAACACTGTAGAAAAAGACGGTCGAAATCCAGACCTGGTTCAGTTCGCGCACCTGCAGGTTGCCGATGGACATGCCGCCGCCACCAGTCGCGACGGAAGAATCAACGATGGCCGGGACGAAGGTATTGGCCAGCACCAGGATAATCATCAGGTAGATCAGGAATGAGAGGTAGATAACCATGGTATAATTGGTGACTTCTTGCTGCCGCTCGCCCTCGAGCGCCTTGATTTCTCTGGCGTCATAGGCAGCGGCGAGCAGAATATCCGAAATCCTACCGCCGGCGCGATTAGCCTCGTCGACCATCGTGACAGCACGGGTCACGATGGGTGACTGAACTCGTTCGGTGAACATTTCCAGTACCTCACCGAAGCTGATACCCCACGAAATTTGGGTCGCCATCTTATGCACCTCGTCGTTCAGGTTGCCATATTCGCCCCGAGCCAACGTCTGAATAGCGACGGTCATGCTGAGACCGCCCTTCCAGTATTCGGCCAAATCACGCAGGAAGTCAGGGAACTTGTCCTCTACCCGGGCCCTTATCTGGTCCTGGCGCCAGCCCCAAATACCGTACGGCAGCAGCAGCGCGACCACTCCAAAGACAATAAAGTCGAGCGTTGAAATTTCCGGATAGTAACGGTACCATTCTTCGGCTTCCATCTCCTCCTCTATGCCGTCGACCGTCGGGTCAGCGTCGCGTGACTCGTTCTGGCGCAGCGAAGGCAGGCCATACTGGTGGAGCGTGAAGCTGAAGCGACCGTCATTCATCACTTCCGGGTTGTCGAACTGCTTGTCGCTGTCGATGTCGGCTACCATGGTCTGACTGTCCATCTGATGGTTCAAGTTGGCCAGCGCAAAGAAGGAAAGTCCAATAACGATTGAGAAAAAGATAACGACGTAGATGCCTATGTCGGTCTTGCCCCTCCGTACGTCAAGCCACTTCTGCGCCATTTTGTAGGCCATCCAGCGTCGCTTCTGCCCACTGCGCTCGTCGCGATAGACCCGTTTCTCAAGATTTCCAGCCATCAGTCGACTGCCACCTCATTGCTAAGCGAGAGGAAGATATAGCAAAAGAAAATCTGGATCATCGGGAACATGACGAAGACCATGCCGTAGAGGTGAACTTCCTCCAATACCATTCCTGACCCAGAAACCCAGAAGGTAATCACTGCGATAATCATCGCAAAGATGGGGAGCGCGACCGCCATTACCACATAGGCTTCAGCGAAAAGCGCCATTTGCTGGATGACGCTCTTGACATGGACTCGGTTGGCNTGCGCGTAATACTCCGAACGGTTCAGGAAGTAAAGCTTCAGGTTGCCTCCCGAGGTGAGGGTGCCGACGATTCCCTGTAAGAACTCGGCAAAGCGCTCCGAGGGCGAGCGCTCAACCGCTTCCTTGAGCGTCGTCACCAAGTCCCGGCCCATGAACTCAATGGAGTGGTAAATCCAGGCTGCATCCCTAGAAATCTCACCGTAGATANACTCGTTGCGCGCCAGCGACTTGAAAATTACGGAGGGTGTCGCGTTGGCCGCTGCCATCGCCGCAACGTAACTCCCCGCGAACGGTAGCTTGCGGTCCATGTCGTGGGTGCGCTGGCTGATCGTGAATCCGGGAGNCAGCCACTGTACCAGCGCAATCAACAGCGGCAGGATAATGACCAGTAGCAGCCCCAGACCCCATTGCACTGTGCCAGATATCGAGAACGGCTCACCGTCCGCGGTAGTCTGCTGTTCCAGGAACGGCACTCCAATGCCAATAAATGCGGCAGTCAGCGCCACGCCACCCAGAAAGGTGAGCAGCACCTGCATCGCTGAAACGGCGACATAGCCGTCGGGTAGTAACGGGATGCGCGCCTTGACTAAGTCCATCTTGAGCCGATAAGAGTCACGCGTAAGAAAGCGACCAAGCCAGCCGAAAAGCGTCAGACTGACTGACTGGAAACCGCTTAGAACCACCGGTGCCACCAGCGCGGATTAGCCGAACGCTCGACGCGTTTGGCCAGCTCGCCCTGCAGCTTGGTCATAGCCTTGGCCTGCCGGGCTTCTTCCTTCGCAGCTGCCTGCGCCTGCTTCTCGGGATTGCCGGCCAGCTTGACCTGCCGGACTTCGGCTTTGGCACGCGCTGCCAATTCACGGTTGCTCGACTTCAGCAGGCGGCCAGCCTCACGCACTGAAAGACTCGAGACGGTAGCCAGCCCCAGCTGCGCGGCAATTGGCTCAAGCTGCCGCAGTGGCACGTAGCGGGCTTGTGCCTTCAGCAAATCGCGTTCCAGATTAGCCGCCGCCTTGGCACGTTGTGCGGTTTCCTTCGCCTCCAAGGTAGGTCGCTTCTCCTCGGCCGCAGCGGTAATGCGCATTTCCACCTTGGTACGACGCGCCTCCTCCTTGGCCATCCGCTTCTGGAACTTCTGCTGCACGCCAAGCGGAAACTCGGTGAGGTCAACGCCCTCTTCCGCCTTTCTAGCGCCGCTCAGGTCCAGATCATGCTGGACTACCTTGCGGCGGCGTTTACGACCACCCACCTGCAAGTCGGCGTAAACTTGGCGCATAACATCCTCAGGGTGAACGTAATACTCCGAAACAACTCGCGCGAAGTCGCGGTAGTCGCGTATGCCCTTCTTCAGGCACCACTCAAGCACTAGCTGTCGCCGCTTAGTCTCGTCCATTATTTCGACGCGGTTCAGGTTAGCCTTCATCATGATTTTCTCGAACACATACGACTTGCCGGTGAAGACAAATTCGTCGGTTTTGTTATCCCAGCGGAAGGCCTCGTTGGTCAGCAGCTCGTGCGAATGAGGGTCAATGCCGATAATCTCGATGATACCCTTGCACCGCCGTACTCGCTTACCGCCAACGCGAGTCTGAATCTGGATTGAAATCGCGTCAAGCGCCGGGATGAGGACGCGTGGAATCTCAATTGGTTTGTTCTCGAGCCGGTGGACCAGACTCTGGATTGAGTCGGCGTGGAAAGTAGAGTAGGTGGTGTGCCCCGTCGCCATGGCCTGGAACAGTACGTACGCCTCAGCACCGCGAATCTCGCCGACAATGATGTACTCCGGCCGTTCACGTAGCGCCGCTCGCAGCAGGTCATACATGTCGACCGCGCCCGCAGCCTTGGCGCCCGCGGCGGCGGTTTCACCGCCGAAACCTTCGCGAGTGCAGCCGGGAATCCAGTTGGGGTGCGGCAGGTTCAGCTCACGTGTTTCCTCGATGCTCACAATCTTTTGCTGCCATGGCAGAAAGAGCGAACAGGCGTTCAGCGATGTGGTCTTGCCCGAGGCGGTACCACCAACGAACAGCATCGACATTCCGTACTGCATTGCCAGCCAGAAAAACGCGATTTGCATCGATGAGAAAGTCTTGAACTCGAGCAGGTCAATCGGCGTAAACGGCTCGTCGCGGAATCGCCGGATGGTGAATGTCGAGCCTCTCGTGGAGACCTCGCGGCCAAGGGTCATGACGATGCGCGAACCATCCATCAGTGTTGCGTCCAGCAGTGGCTCAGCAATCGAGATGTGCTTGCCGCAGCGCTGCGCCAGCCGGATAATGTACCGCTCCAGCTCTTCCTCGTCTGGCCAGACGATGTTAGTGCGCAGCGACTCGAAGCGCCGGTGATAAACAAAAATCTCCACACCAGGCCCATCGCAGGAAACGTCCTCAATATTGGGGTCCTTCATGAGGGAGTCAATCTTGCCGTAGCCAATCAAATCGCGCTCGATAAAATAGTGGATTTTCTCGCGATTACTCTTGCGACTCGGGAGCCGATAGCTGTTCAGGATGTCGTCGACCGCTTGCTTCAGGAACTCCTCCTGCTCCTCCTCCAGCGTTTCGCGGTTGATGTTGAGCGCCCGCTGTAGTACATCCTTAATCATTTCCAGATCCTTCTCCTCCTGCGGGCTCGCCTTGGGCTCGACGACGTAGTAGAAACGGGAATAGTCGCGCTTGTCGAACAGGATGCGAACGTATGAGTAAGGTGGCCTGACAGGATAGGTATCCAACTCCTCGAAATCCTCGCCAATATCGATGTCATCCATCACGAGATCGTGGATTACGCCAGCTTTCTCGGCCGCCCCTCGCGCCTTCTCGAGCTGTCGGCGTTCCTTGCGCAGCCGCCGTTTCTCGCGCCACGAAAGCTGGCTCTCATCGACCGGTGCCTCGACATCGGGGCCAATCAGCCCAGCCTCGTCAGGCAGCGTATCCATTGACTTGCCAGCCGCACCCATTTTACATGCACCTATCCACTGGAGAGCCTCACTACTCCCGCTTCTCCGTCATAATCTGCTACTATATAAGGGATAGCAGAGTTCACTTCCCCTTCCACTGACGATGCGGGCGCCAGTGGAAAGTTGGCTTCAAATCTCCCGCCCGGCGGGGACTTGCTGATTACCTTGAAGCCAGTCNCGGTGCCAATGACTTTGTAGAAGACGCCATGGTTCTCAGAGGCGGTCGCCAACTGTACCTGTACCGTCGCGTCGGGATGGCTGTCAGCTGCTAACAACAGGTCCTGGATTGCTAGTTGCAGCTTGACGCCCACCTGTTCCATCTCCTCCTGCACCGTATGCTCCACATTGCCCTGCAGCACGCCAGAGACCGATGTTGTTATTGACGCCAGCAGCAGCACCGAAAGCAATGATGTGTAGATGAAACCGATTTCCTGGGCTCCCGAATCAACGCGGCTGAAACGCAACATGGACCGTCCTCTCGTATATGCGCAGGTCCAGCGGGGCGCTCTGCTGCAAGTAGACTTCGTCCTGCTGGAAGTCTCTGCTAAAGCCCCATTCATCATTAAAGTAGGAGTAGTGCGCCGCTTGGCCACTGCCCTCCACCGCCAAACGCACCGCATACGCTGCGACTGGGTCATGGTCTCTACCACCTTGGTTGCGTAGCTGGAAATCAAAGTTGGACGGTCCAGTGAGCGCCGTGTACGGCGAACCGCTATTGTTGTACGTAACCTGGTAGAAGGTCAGCGCGTCCAAGGCGCCGATGCCGCGTACGAGTGGCCGCCCTTCAAAGAAATGGCTGCCGCCCGGCTCTCGCGCAAGTAAGCCACCGTTGACCATCCGCATCTGGAACAGCCCAGCTGTCGAGGCGTAACGGTACGAAAGCGCGTCGTCCCGGTAAAGCCAGAAGCCGCCTAGAGTGGTCGAATTGGAGGCGTCACTGACACTGCCCCGCAATCCCGAGACCGCCGCCGGGAAGTCGCTCAGCATGCCCTCGTCGCTGCTGCCACTCCAACTGCTACCATCAGGATAGCTGAGCGTGACATTGAACACCGTTACGTTCTCCTGCAGGTCTGCCAGCCTGAATGAGGTGTCGCCAATAGAGAGCGTGCGTGTCGCCAGCTCAACCCACCCAACACTGGAGTAGCTAATGACCAGTGTATCAGGTGAATCACGGACGACGAAAGTACCCAAACCAATGGATACGGTAGTGCTGCGCGAGGCACCCTCACCCTGCAGTAGCACTTGATCCAGGTCGGCATCCAAGTTGAGCAAATTGGATCGGGTGGTAGCGTACTGAGCCCATGCCTCGTTGTCCTGTACCTGTGGGATGCCCCATGCCAGCATAGTGCCAACAATAGTTACCATCAGTGCCATAATCAGCACCGTGCCGATGACCGGGCTCATCGCCTCTTCCCCTATTCTCGCGGTCTTGTGATGCACGCGTCACTACCGAAGGGGGGACTAAAAAACGTGCGTGCTGAACTGTAGTATAAATGTCACTACTGCGCTTCGAGCCACTTCTCAGCGTCTATGGCTGCCATACAACCCATCCCGGCTGCGGTCACCGCCTGCTTGTAGCGTGTATCAACCACGTCGCCCGCCGCGAATACTCCCGGCACAGAGGTCATAGTGTGTTGCTTCCAGAGAAGGTAATTGTGGTCGTCCATTTCCAGCTGTCCCGCCAAGAAACCGGTGAGTGGCTTGTGACCAATGGCAATGAAAGCACCACCGCAAGCAAAATCCTCCTCGCTGCCATCAACGGTCGAGCGCAGCACCGCGCCGCGGAAATCACCTTCCTCGCCGAGCCAACTGGTGACCGTACGGTCCAGCTTCCACGCGATGCGGGAATTATCGCGGGCGCGCTGCGCCATAATTTGCGAGGCGCGCAGCCCCTCCCGACGGTGAACTATGGTTACTTTGGGGCAGAAGCGAGTCAGGAAAGTCGCCTCCTCCATCGCCGAATCGCCACCCCCCACTACCATAACCTCCTTGTCGCGGAAGAATGCCCCATCGCAGGTGGCACAGGTGGATATCCCGCGCCCCTTGTGCAACTCTTCGTTTTCGGCGTCGAGCCAGATGGCCTCGGCACCAGTAGCGATAATCAACGCCTCCGCGTCCCAGGAATCCTTGCCGCTGGTGACCCCGAACGGACGCCGCGAAAGGTCGACGGAGTCGACGTTGAGATCCAGGATGCGGGTGCCGAACCGCTCCGCCTGAGCGCGCAGCTCGATCATCATCTCCGGCCCCTGAATTCCCTCGGGGTAGCCGGGGTAGTTCTCGACGTCACTGGTAAGCATTAGCTGCCCGCCGCTGGCATAGCCGGCGAAGAGCAGCGGCTCCAATAACGCGCGCGAGGCGTAGAGACCAGCAGTATAGCCGGCCGGTCCGGAGCCGATTATTACGAGCTTCTCGGCCATCGCTGTGACATGCCGACGGCCCGGTTAAGTGTAGTGCCGCGCACTGACGATGAAACCCGAATGACCCTGCATCCGTGACTGGGGTCTGAGTGCCTGCGAGCGAGTAGTCCAATCGCGCTGTATATTCTCCACGACACGTAGCTCACCCCATCCCTCCAGCTGTGCGAGCAGCTGCGTTACCTGTCCCGTGGTCGGTAAGTACGCCACTAGGCGACCGCCGGACTCGAGCGCCGTGGATGCCCAGCCGACTAGTTCCCATGGCTGCGGTACATCGAGCACTAGCGCCTGACATGGGGTTGGTTCACTATCTGGTGTCAGCTCCTGTGGAACAACCTTGACCTGTGCGGTGTGGGGGCTACGCTGCAAGTTACACTCCAAGATACGGCGATGCGAGAGCCGAGGCTCGTAACTTATGACGCGACCATCTGGTACTACTATTCGTGCCAGTGTTAGTGTCAGTGCTCCCGAACCGGCACCGCCCTCGATTACCGTGTCGCCCGGCTCCAGTCCTAGTATCCACGCTATCCAAGCCAAATCGCGCGGCAGGATTGCTTGCGGCCCGCGCTCAAGGTCCGCCACGAGGTCGAACAGCGTCGGTTCCAGCAATCGCGCTGGAGTGCCAACCAAGTCGAACTCCTCCCCGGTTACAGCGTCGCGTAGCAGTTGGCTGCGAAAGCGCCCCACACCAGGCAGATCCTGCACTTCCTGCGTTATATCTACCAGCTGCGCCCGGCCTGCAGCAACCAGCAATCGCCACTCCGTCATACGACGCTAACGGCCACAATATTAGAGGCCTAGCCGTTCCGCCACTAACTGGTCCACCTCGTCAATGAACTCATTCCCCTTCTCCAGTGGCAGCGAAGCGCCAGCTGCCTGCGCGTGGCCACCGCCCTGCCCTCCACAGGCACTGGCGGCCTGCGCCATGACTTCTGCCAAAGATAGACCCTGTGCCACTAACTGTGGCGCGGCGCGCGAGGATGCAATCAGCTTCCCATCGCGCGGTGCAAGGCCGATTGCAGGCAGCGAGCGGTCCAGGAAGTAGCCCAGTGCCAGCGTGCAAATCGTGCCCTTCAGCGCAGCATTGTCGCCTCGGAAGTGCTGGATAGCACGACCGCGCTCAAACTCCACGCAGGCGAGCTGCTCCAGCAACTGCTCTCTGTGCTCGCGGACGTACGCTTCAGCGCGTTCGCGTCCGCTCGGAGAGCCCAAGAGCATAGCAATGCCAGTTGATGTGTCGTCTAGTCGGCCGCATGCGTCGGTCATCGTTGCCAGTTCTTCCACGCTACAGCCCCACCGTGGCAAGTCTAGCTGTGGCGCGAAAAGCTGGGTGCGCTGCTGCTTACCGGCACCCTGCTCAAGCAGTTTCAGCGCCAGCCAATCTGCCAGCAAGGCAGTGCCTTCCACATCCAGTTCTCCCAGCGCAATAGCGGGGTCGAACCCCAGATCCTGCAATACTTCTGCTGTGGCAGCGGGGTTGCCGGAAACACCAAGCAGGTATGGCTCGAGCGAACTTGCTAACGCATCGGCCAGCGTCTCCCCGGTGAGGGGGAGTCGGTTAATGCTATTTAAATACTTATCTTCGACAGCCATATCGGCAATCATGCGATTCCAACCGACAAGTCCATCAAGGTACATGCGGTCGCCCCAAGCACCTGCTAGCGCGACCGGCGCCAAATCACGGTTCGCCTCGTCCAGTATGAGCGCCAGAGCGAACGCCAGCGATGCGGCGGACGCTTCACGGTTGCCGTCAATCCCTGCCTTGTGGGCGTTCAGCTCCAGCACATTGGGCGGGGTCTCACCCTGTGGCAAATGGTGGTCAACCACCAGCGCAGATGTCTTGAGCTGCGCCAGTAGGTCTGGATACCCTGACCCCAGATCGCTGAAGAGCACCAGCGCAGGTACCTCGCTGTTGAGCTGGTCAATAACGTCAGGCGTCAGCGCGACGACGTTAGTGAGGTGAAACCGTAGACCACATCTCTGGAGCGCCCGCGCCAAGATGGCGGATGACGTCAAACCATCGCAGTCGTAGTGGCCGATTAGGCGCACCGGCTGCTCTGCTTGCCTTAGTCGGTCGGCCAGTGGCTGTGCCGCTGTGCTGAGGAGCCGCGGCATCGCCATAGATTATGTTACCCGACCAGCAGCTTGGCATTGTCGAGCGAATACTTCCAGTCGGCGTCCAGCCGACCGGAATCACGGTAGTAGCGCACCAGCCGCAATATCTTCGATTCAGTGAGTTGTAGCGCACGTTGGTTGTGGACGTCGCGTGTGTTGCGCTCAAGGTGCTCGCCCAGTCGTACCGCGCGGCGCATCAGGTTGGTCAGGTCCTCCGGCAGCTCTGGCGCCGCATCAGCTGCGCGCAGCAAGTCGCTGATGGACTTGCCGGTCGCCAGCTTAACGCTCGGAACGCCGTATGCATCGCGCAGCTGAGTGCCGATTTCGGCCGTCGAAAGTCCGGATTTGGAAAACTTCAGAACCTGCGCTTCGATCTTCTTCGGTGTGGGGGCCCAGCCCGGATGCTCCGAGCGCGGCAATGCGCTTGAGCCTGAGCGACCCCGACGACGGGAATGGATACGTGCCATTTGGAAAGGGGCGGCAGGTTGCCTTGTATTAAAGCGCAGCGGTCCGACTCAGTAGCCTGCGCTATGGTAGAATGCCAGTTCGCTATTGGCGTAGGTGCGGTAGGCAAACCAGTCCAGCCAGCGATAGTGCTGGTNAGCNGAAATTGTTTCTGGAATNTGGGNCNNGCCNCTGGCCTCGGGAAACGCNANGTTCACCAGCGAGAGCGAGCGGTCCCGACTCAGGTTCTGTCCCAGCACCGCCTGGTTTTCCACTTCCCACAGATGACGACCTACCTCCCAGTACATGGCCTGCCAGCCGCGATACACCAGCTGCAGTGACTCCGGCTGCACTGCACCAAACACCAGCATCTCGCCATCCACGAGTGGAACCATATTGGATTGGGATGCCACTCGTCGCGTGCGCATGTGGTCGTTGGACTCGAAAAATG
>PCBV01000003.1 GCA_002731905.1 Methanobacteriota archaeon | reverse complement strand
CGTGCATCGAGGCGCTGTGCGCTGATATTCGTAAATTCCGCAAGGTGCACAAGCTGGAGCGAGCGGTGATGGTCTGGTGCGGCTCGACTGAGATATACCAGGCACCGAAGGGGGACATGTTCGAGTCGCTGGAAGCGTTCGAGACAGCGCTAGACAGCAACCATCCCGCGATTGCACCGTCAGTGCTCTACGCGTATGCCGCTATCTCTGAAGGCGTTCCATATGCCAATGGCGCACCTAACCTGTCGGTCGATTTCCCGGCAATGTACGCACTAGCGCGCGAGGCAGGCGTGCCGATTGCGGGCAAGGACTTCAAGACCGGGCAGACACTGATGAAGACCATTCTGGCGCCGGGACTGAAAGCGCGGTTGCTTGGAATTGATGGCTGGTTCTCGACCAACATCCTCGGCAACCGCGACGGTGAGGTGTTAGATGATCCGGAGAGCTTCAAAACCAAGGAGGTCTCCAAACTGGGCGTTCTAGAGCAAATGCTCGAGCCCGAGAAATTCCCTGAGCTTTACGGTGACCTGTATCACAAAGTGCGTATCAACTACTACCCGCCGCGCGGAGACAACAAAGAGGGGTGGGACAATATTGACATCAGGGGCTGGCTCGGCTACCCGATGCAGATAAAAGTCGATTTCCTCTGCCGCGACTCAATCCTCGCCGCTCCCATCGTGCTCGATTTAGCGCTCTTCCTCGACCTCGCCCAGCGCGCGAACATGAGTGGCATCCAGGAATGGCTATCGTTCTACTTCAAGTCCCCTATGACCAAGCCGGGACTGCCACCAATGCACGACCTGTTCGCGCAGAAGGTGAAACTGGAGAATACGCTGCGGCACCTGATGGGAGAGACGCTCATAACGCATCTCGGGCTGGACTATTACGAGGACAAATGACCGCCCCTGCTTATCTCACCCGCTGGCGTACCATCTACCAGACCGCCAACCCGCTGCCGGGCGCCCCACTCGACCCGGTCAGCCGCTGGATGCTCATCACGCGGGCGTGCGTCTTCAACATGACGCTCTTCTCGGGGCTGGTCGGGGTGATGCTGGCAGCGCAGCTCGGAGCCGGCGTGGTCGACCCTCTCGACGCGATACTCGTTGTGGTTGGGCTACTGCTAGCACACGCCGGTAACAACATGGTTAACGACTTCTTCGACACCNTGCACGGCGTCGACACTGCCGACTATCCGCGCGCCAACTACGCACCGCATCCACTAATGCACGGACTCGTGAGCGAGACACGGTTGCTTGTCGCCATTTCCATCTGTTACCTCGCTGATTTACTGATTGCCGCCTGGTTCGCGCAGAAAANTGGCATAATTATCTGGTATTTCGTGCTGGTGGGNCTCGCGATTTCAATATTCTACGTTGCGAAACCGCTGCGGCTCAAGTCGCTCGGTCTGGGCGAAATTGGCATCTTCCTGGTCTGGGGGCCACTAATGGTTGGCGGCGCCTTCTGGGCGCTCGCTGGTAACGTCGCGACCGAGGCTCAGCTGCAAGAAGCAATGATGGTCTCGGTACCGTACGGCCTGACTGTAATGGCGGTCGTGATGGGAAAGCACATGGACAAACATGATGACGATTCGCGGAAGCACATCCGTACACTGCCGGTGCTGCTCGGTCTGCGCGGCGCGGCGAGGCTGACACAGCTGCTCATCTGGACCTTCTTCCCGGTATGCTTCTGGCTGGCGCTGCCGACNGATGCACCACTGGTCGGCGGCGGTGGGCATCCCTTCATGGCACTGGGTATGCTGGCGCTGGCGCGCGCAATGCTCTGNACGCGCATGCTGGGTCAGCCTGTGCCAGCAACTCCGCAGGAAGCGTTCCGCATTGCGTTCGACGCAATGCCCGATAACCTGAAGGAGGGGCGCACGCCCGATGACCCACCTGAGGAATANCCTATCTGGCCACTCTGGTACGTGGCNTGGGCATTCCACTTTGTCAAGCTGGGTGGCCTGCTCTTCACGCTAGGACTGGTTCTCGACACACTCTGGCAGCGCGGTGCGCTGCCGTTCTAATACCGCCGCCGCTCAGGCCGCGTGGAGGCGATAATCCTTGTTGGTGGCTTCGGCACGCGACTGCGGCCACTGACNCTGGCGACGCCAAAGGCGCTACTACCACTCGCCAACGTGCCAATGCTCGAGCGGCTGGTGCGCAGCCTGCCTGCCCGCATCACAAAAGTGGTGCTAGCGGTGCATCACCAAGCTGACGCAATTGAGGCGCATTTCGCCGCAGTCGATTGTGGCCGNNAAGTGCTTACAGTTCCGGAAGCGGAGCCGCTCGGCACTGGCGGTGCGATGCGCAACTGCTGCAATCACATCTCTGGAACGACACTGGTCTTCAATGGCGACATTGTCTCGTCGCTCGATGTAGAAGCGATGCTGAGCCAGCATCATGCGACCGATGCGCTTGCTACACTAGCGCTGTGGAAAGTCTCCGACCCGAGCCGCTACGGTGTGGCGGAGCTAGACGGAAACACTATTGTGGGCTTCCAGGAGAAACCGGAAACGGGCGAGGAGCGGTCGCGGCTGATTAATGCCGGAACATACCTGCTCGAGCCGCAGGTGCTCGAGATGATTCCCAGCGGTCGCAAGGTCTCAGTCGAACGCGAAATCTTTACGCAACTAGCTGGTGCGGGGTTGCATGGCTTTCGATTCACAGGCCACTGGATTGATGCGGGGACACCCGAGAGCTATCTNGCGGCGAACGCGATGTTGCTCGAGCGCGAGGCGACAGCAGCGCATCCCGGCGCCAGCGTGCGTGGCAACGCGCTGATTGCGGCTGATGCGGAAATCACGAGCAGCATCGTTGGCCCCGACACGGTCATCGGTCCCGGCGTATTGCTCGACAAGTGTGTTGTGCGTCGCTCGGTACTGCTCACTGGCGCCAGCGCGACTGGCGCGGTCATCGAGGACTGTATTCTCGGCACCGGCGTCACCGTCGAGGGCGACTGTAACCGGATGGTACTGGCGGCGGAAGGCAAAGCACAGGTCTGAGCACGACTCCATTTCTATAAAGGGGCCACAAGTGGCACGGCATGAAGCTAGAGTTCGACGACGGTGAGCTAACAGGGATTGCGGCCGACGCGCTTGCGATACCGGTTTTCAGCGATACGGAGCCAGACGTGGTCGGTGCGCTGGTCGCGCCGCTGCGCGACGCAGGCGAGCTGAAGGGAAAGGCAGGTGAACTGACGCTGCTGCATTCCCCGAATGGCTTCGCGGCGCGACGACTGCTGCTCATAGGCTGCGGCGACGACTGGTCAACCGAAGCATCGTTCGCCTTCGGCGGGCAGGCAGTGCGTGCGGCTGAATCGCGGGGCTACGGCCAGCTGGCGCTGGCACTCGAAGGCGATGCGCGCAGCGCGGTCGCCGGCGCGGTGGCGGGCGGCTTCGGGCTGGAACAGTACCGGCTTAAATCCGATGACAATGCGCTGGAAACTCTGGTCGTTTGCGGGCCGCTAGACGGCGCCAAAGCGGGCTTTGTCGTAGGTGAGTGCACCAACTTGGCGCGCGAGCTGGCGTGCCTGCCGGCCAACGAGCTCGGCCCGGAGGAATTCGCCGCGCGCGCGGTGGCCGACGGACCGGCACATGGCCTGATGGTAAGCGTCATGGGCGAGACGGAGCTACGCGAGATGGGCGCCGGCGCGCTCTGCTCGGTTGCCGACGGATCAGCGCGACCGCCGCAGCTGGTGCGGCTCGACTGGTCGCCTGAGGGGGCCTCGAAAGAGCCGCACCTGTGGCTAGTCGGCAAGGGAATTACCTTCGACACTGGTGGGATTTCAATCAAGCCATCAAAAAACTTGCAGAAGATGAAATACGACATGTCTGGCGCCGCCTGCATGTATGGCGCAATTACTGCCATCGCGCGGCTCGGCGTAGAACTGCGCGTGACGGGGCTGCTGACGCTGGCAGAGAACATGCCGTCGGGAACCGCAACGCGACCGGGCGATATCGTGCGCGCAATGAACGGCAAGCACATCGAGGTCGACAACACCGACGCCGAGGGGCGATTAGTGCTGGCCGATGCACTCTGCTACGCCGTTGCCGAAGGCGCAACGCATATCATCGATTCGGCGACGCTCACTGGCGCCGTCACCTACGCGCTCGGCTCGACCCGCGCGGCGGTGATGACAAACGACGACGTACTCGCAGGGCGCGTGATAGCGGCAGGCGACGTGGCAGGCGAGCGCTACTGGCAGCTGCCTATGGACGCTGAATACGGCAAGCTGATGAAGGGCGAGCTGGCCGACCTGAAGAACGTCTCCGGCACTCCCGAGGCAGGGACCATCACGGCCGCCAAGTTTCTCGAAGAATTTGTCGACGGCACTCCTTGGGTGCATCTCGACATCGCCGGCACCGCCTGGGACAACAAGGGTAAGCCGCACCGACCGAAAGGCCCTACGGGAATCACCGTCCGCACGCTGGTGCAGCTGGCCGAGACGTGGGCCTCCGAAGCGAGCTGAACCGCTGATGGTACTGCGTATCCTCCAGCGCGCGGTGGGCCCACTGCAGATGAACGCGACTCTGGCGGTCGATGGCGACGACGCCATCCTGTTCGACCCCGGCGCCGAGTGGTCGCGCATCCGGGAGATGCTCGACGAAGCCGGGGTCCCCGTCAGGCGACTCATTGCCACGCACGGGCATCTCGACCACGTCGGCGTCGCGGCGCAGGCGGTCGTCGAACTAGGACTGCCGCTGGAGTGTCACCCACTCTGCGCCGAGTGGCTTTCCAACCTTGAGGGGCAGGCACGCATGTTCGGGATGTCCGCACCGGAACCGGTCGAGCCGGGTGGTTTCCTCAATGAGGGTGATAGCATCACCGTCGGTGCCAGCAGCTTCGAGGTGCTGCACTGCCCTGGCCACAGCCCCGATTCACTCTGCTTCTACGCGCCCGCCAGTGACGAGGCGGGACCAATACTCGTTGGTGGCGACGTGCTGTTCCGCGACTCGGTCGGGCGCACTGATTTCATCGGCGGTGATGGCGCGCAGCTGATGGCGTCCATCCGCGACAAGCTGATGACACTGGCCGACGAGACTCTCGTCTTCCCGGGCCACGGCCCACAGACAACTATTGGCCGCGAGCGCGAGAAAAACCCGTTCGTGACAGGACGGATGCAGCTCGCCTAATCACGGCGACGCAGCGCAACGGCTGCCAGCACTGTCAGCCCCACTAGCAATGGCGGCCCCGGGGAATCATTCTGTTTCGGTGCAGGCGCATGTTCATTGAGCAGCACCACGCTGGCCGAGTCAATCGCCGACATCCGGTCGGAGGCCGCGACGAGGCGCGCCGAGAGCGTCTGGTTGCCCTTAACAGCTTCCGGAGGGACTTGGATTCTCCACAACGACCAATCGCCCGTGCTGGAGACATCAGTAGCGGGATACCAGCCGGAGGCACCGAAGCGCACCTCGACACCGCCCGCTATCGACGCTCCGCCAGCGTTGGCACTGCCAGTGAGCCAGCTTATGTTGTAGATCTCAGGCTTCACCTCAACGGTGGTGTTGTTCACCACTGCGTACTGCGGCGGGATGGTCCAGATGACCTGCAACAGCGGGTCGACCTGCCCAGCCACTTCCACGAAAACGCGGGGGTCCGCCTGCCCGTAGCCGTATTCGTTGTCGGGGCGCGTCTCGAGCAGCGAGCAGTCGTTGGTGTAGAGATCACTGTCATCGAGGATTTCGCGTTCGATAGAGTATCCAGCGACAATTGTATCCTTAACTTCGGCCGGCGTCAGGTCNGGGTTCGCTTCGAGCGTCAGCGCGACAATGCCTGCCATCAGTGGCGTCGCCATGCTGGTGCCTGACTTGGAAGTATAGCCTGTACCAGTGCCCTTGTTAGGTGCCATGATATTAGAGCCGATGGCTGCGACGTCTGGTTTGACGCGTCCGTCCGAAGTGTAGCCACGGCTACTATAGGGTGCCAAGCTGAGGTCCTTGTCGAGCGCGGCGACTGTTATGGGGAGGATAGCGTCTCCGGGAGAATCAATAGTATTGCAGCCTGCGACAGTCGCAGCGCCGAACTCGTTGCCCGCTGAGAGTGTCACCACTAGTCCCGACTCGACTGCGGCATTGACCGCTTGGCTCCAAGCGGAATTGCCATCGTTGTCAATGTGGAACTCCACCTGCTGCTCACCCAGGCTGGAGGTCATGACACGGATGCCGAAGCGGTCTTGGTTGGCAATGGTCCACTCGATGCCGCGGATGATATCCTCGATGTCGCCAGCACAACAGGTGAGCACATTGGCCAAGTTCGCTTGCGGTGCGACACCTACGTAAGGAGTTCCATCAGGCGCGGTCTCGCCATCGCCAGTGCCAGCCACTATACCGGCAACGTGGGAGCCGTGGGTGCCACTGTCCTCCGACAGGCGGCCGTCATACTCCTGATCTTCGTAGGCATTGTAGTATACGAGAATTTTCGGGTCATCGGTGAGCGGATTATCATCCTGATCATCCAGTCCGACGTGCATGCCGTCAACACCGGTGTCAACGATCGCAATGGTTATTCCGGCGCCGTCGAAACCCAACTCCCACGCCAAGTCGACCCCCATCGCCGGGACCGCCTCGTGCATCTGCGGCTCCGCCTTGCCGATGTCGTCCAGCATCACGACGCCTTCCCAATAAGCTGCCTGCGGCACAAGCGCACGGGGCATGGTAGTGGCGAGCAGGTCCAGATACTGCGCACGAAGGGTCACGGTTGCACCGGCCGCCTCGAGTCGCGCTATATCTGCCGCAGCGGGGTGGTGGTCGTATCGCACGAAGACACGTGCTTCGCCCGGGCTGAAGAAACGGTCCTCCTGCGCCAGCTTCCACTCCAGCAGGTCACTGATACCATTGCGGTCCCTGTCGCGCGAGTAGGTCTCCCACCAGGGCGGCTCCGGTCCGGCTTCGGGCGGCACTGCGAGTGACGGTAGCGACGCCAGCAACAGCAGCGATACCAGCAGCAGAACTCGAGTTCCCATCGGCCGCGCAGGGTCGCAGAATAATAACGGTTCCTCCCCACCGCTTTAATATCAGCGGAATCTGGCACCGCCCGATGGATTGGGACGTCATTATCGTGGGTGCTGGACCAGGAGGTTCGACCGCGGCGCGATTCGCCGCCGAGGGAGGGGCGCGGACGCTACTGCTCGAAAAACGGACTGAAATCGGTGTCCCTGTGCGGTGCGGTGAGGGCATCGCCCCGCGCTGGCTGGAAATAGTCGGTGTCGAAGTTGAGGGTGACTGGGTCGTCAACCGCGTTCGCGGCGCACGTATCTACTCACCCAACGGGACCTGCCTCACCGTTGATGACGACAACCTCGGCACCGAAGTGGGCGCGGTCATCTCGCGGGCCGGACTCGACCAGCATCTCGCCGACCTAGCAGCCGACGCGGGCGCCGAGGTCCGGACAGGGACGACCGTTACTGAGCTGTTGCGCGACGGCGATGCCGTAACGGGCGTATGCATCCGCAACCTCAATGGCTCCAAGGAGGAGCTGCGCTGCGGGGTGGTTGTTGGCGCCGACGGCTTCGAGTCGCAAGTAGGGCGCTGGGCGGGGCTGCCGACACACCGCAAGCCGGCCGACATGTGCGGCGCGCTGCAATATACAATGGTCGACTTAGACATCGATCCGCAATATTGCGAATTCTACTTGGCTAAGGGTTCGAAAGGCGCCTACATCTGGAGCTTTCCAAAAACCGCCAGCGAATCCAACGTTGGCATCGGCTGTATGCTCTCACGGGTGAAACAGCCGGGTGAAATCAAGGACCTGCTCGACTCGTTCATCGCCGACCATCCTAACTTCGCCGACGGAAGGATAATCGATACCATCGCTGGCGGCGTTTCGCTCTCGGAACCGCTCGAAAAGACTGCTGCGGCAGGGGTGATGCTGGTCGGTGACGCGGCGCGACANATCGATTCGATTACTGGCGGCGGTGTTGCCAATGCCTGCCTCTCGGGCCGGGAAGCNGGNCGCGTCGCTGCTGCCGCCACGNNGGCNAGCGACTTCAGCGAGGAGTTNCTGCAGGCATACGAGCGGNGCTGGCGCGAGGAGATGGAAGACCGGCTATACCATTCATACCTGGCGAAGACCAAGCTGACNGAGATTGAGCCGGNGATGATTGATGCCGTCGTCGCGACCATGGTCAAGGTGGGTGTTGACGAGCCGACNGTNCANGGNATCCTCGAGGTNNTNGAGGAGCACCACCCNGAAATCCTGGNNAAGGTCGGCGCGATGCTGTGAGGGCGCTCGTCGCAGGTGACNGNCCNCTGCCCNCTNCCGTGGGAGACCTGNCGAACGACGCNNTNNTNNTTGGNGCTGATGGTGGCGGCGAGCGACTGCTTGCCGCCGGCATNGAGCCGNACGCAGTNGTGGGTGACCTGGACTCGCTCTCNGCCGNGGCACAGAANCAGNTCNNTGACCGGCTNGTGCGNGACACCNGNCCNAACAGCTCCGANCTGGAGAAGGCAGTNGCCTGGGCCCGGGCAGANGGCGCCGACGNNATCNNGGTCNTNGGCTGGNNNGGNGGCCGNNTNGATCACACGCTGGCGGCACTGNCNNTGGCGTTCGAGGGNNTCCAGCTGCACGANGACCNCTTCCNCGTNACNGCGGTNGCNGGCAGCGCNGAGNTNACCGCGCNGCCGGGAACNCTNTTCTCGCTGATGGCGCTGCCGGAGGCNGTCGTNAGNGTGGGCGGCGCGCGCTGGAATCTGGAGCAAGAGCCGCTGNCNATGGGNGCNCGCGGGATGCACAANGAAGTGGCNGCAGGNGGNCNCGTNCGNNTNGAATGCCACTCCGGAAAATTGCTGCTGTTNGAGGGCAATTTCCAGGCATTGCATGACTGAAATATTTTATTTACTAGTCGTCGGAGCCGAGTGCCAGCGAACCACCGACCGTGACAACGCCCGAACCAATCAGCGCCGAGAGGAATACGCCCAGATTGGCGAGCCCCCAGTCATTGGTCGGTGACGTGAGGTAACCCACGCCGGTCGCCACGTCGGCGGTTACAGCACCATATGCTACAACTGATAGCAAACCGGCAATGGCGCCCGCCAGCGCCGCCTGCGGGACGATACGTTCCCAGAGTGAGAGTAGCACCGGCAGCACAGTCGCAGTCGCCAGCAGGTCAGCGAACAGGAATATTGCAAAAACAGAAGCGGCCTGCATCTCAAGCGCCAGCCAGATGGCCGGGAAAATCAGCAGCAGCGACACCTGCCGAGCCTGCGCCAGTGTCAGTCGTTGGTCGGAGAGGTCCTGCGAAATCGAGGCGACAATCGCGTTCTGCAAGGTGTCAACGCTGGAACAGACCAGCGCCACTCCCAGCACGACGAAGAATGCCAGCAGCAGTACTGGATAACCAGCGAGCAGGTAGAAGAACGCCGCCGGCGGGTCTGCGACGGCGCCATCGCCCGCGACGACGGTGCCGAGAAATCCCATCACCAGTACCGCCACGAAACAGAGTGCCGCCGCAAGGAAGGCGCCGCGCCGCAGCGCGTCGTCGTCACGTGAAGCCCAGGTGCGCTGCCAGTTCCCCTGCGAGAACAGCTCAGCGGCGGTAATCGCGATGAGCAGCGCCAGCCCGCTCTTCAGCGTCTCAGTGCTAGTGAAGGTAAAACTGCCAATGCTCCAGTCGTCTTCCGGGTTGAATGCCACTGCACGGTCCCACAGATTGCGCGGTCCTTCGCCCAGCATCAACAACGCCACCACCAGTAGCAGCCAGATGATGAACCAGGCCTGGATGCGGTCAGTCCCCAGCGATGCCGGCAGCCCGCCGTAGGCGGTGTAAGCCGCCGTTACGGCAGCAACGGCAACTATCGGGATAATTGGCTCGACGTCGGCCAGAACGTGCATCGCCTTACCGATAGCGGTAAACTCCGCAAAAAGGAAGGTGAACATGTAGAGCACGGCGATGCAGCCGACATAGCCCTGCATCTCTCGCCCCAGCCGTGTGCGAACGTAGTCACCAAGCGTGATGCCGTCGGGCAGCCGTTCGCGCACTATCGGGCCAAGATATGCCAGTAGCAGAAACGGCGTCGCCGCCGAGAGAGCGTAGGCAAAGATGTCGTAGAAGCCTGCGTAATAGCCCACTTCCGACGGCGCAAAGAGAATCCAGATGCCCATCCCTGACGCAAAAAGTGAGAGGCCAATGACCTGCCACGACTGCGTTCCACGCGCCGAGAGGTAGTAGTCTCGGTCGATTTGTCGCTCGCGGCCCGCCTGCCATCCTATCCAGCCGAAGAAGCCAAGCGTGGCCAGCATCAGCAACAGTGCGAGGAACTGGCTCACGCTGTCAGCTCCGCCGCGACAGCCAGCGCCTCGACTTGCGTCGCCACTTCCTCCAGCGAGTCGCCATGCAGATAGAGCGCCGGTTCCCAGCCGACGCTGCCCTCGTCAACCAGAGCCGGCGCGAGCCCGCCACCTGGCAGTTCCAGCCGGTCGCCCTTGCGAACCAGCTTCGCCAGCCGGATTCCAGCGCGCGGCAGCGCATCCGCGACCACCGCGTCCCAGCGCAGGTTGACTATCGCTCTGCGGGCGGGCATGCGCTGACGCAGCTGCAACAGCAGCTTGGCAAGGTGGTGCGACGCACCGAACTCCGGGGGAGCCAGAGGTCGTGCCTCGCCAGAGACCGGTGTCAACCGGCCGGGGAAGGCGGCGATGGCATCGACTGCCTTGGCATCGGGCAGCGCGAACGCTAGGTTGCAACGCACCTCGGGTGAGAGGCGCGCCAGCAGCTGCGAGAGCCGCTTGCGTGCCTGCGCCAGGTCGGCCAGCACTGCTTCTCGCGCGCCGCCAGAAGGAAGTCGCACTGTCAGTGGCTCGCCATCGAGCATCAGTGCCAGCGCCCACTCGCGCGGCGCGCCGTCACGAAGCGCCTCCGCTAGACGATGCGCTACCTGCTGTAGGTCACTCTCAGTTGGCTCTGGCAGAGGCGTGGATATGCTCGCCAGATAGTTACCCGCCATGACTTGCGAGACTCCCCGTGCGCGCCCTAACTGAACCTGCGTCCACTCTTCGCGAGCGAGCAACCGGCAAGTGCGGCCGCGTAGTTCCTTGAGCAAATTTCCGTTCAATTCAGTCGGTATCATAATAACCGCTTATCAGATTCCAGAAACGATTTTTAGGTGTGTCGGTGGTGCAACAGTTATTAGCTGACGCCAGTTCTGCCGCGCAAAGCATGGACAGTATACCAATTCCTAGACAGACACTCGAATCGCTGCTCGTGCAGACCGGCTTCGACAGCGAGCGGCTTGCCATCCGCGAGGTGAACCGGCTGACGACGCTGCTCGAGGAAGAGACAGGCATCCAGTTCGTGCGCATGGAATTCGGTGTCCCCAATATTCCTCCACCGGAGCAGGCCGCTGAAGCTGAGCGCAAAGCGCTCGCAGAGGGTGCGCACGGCACCTATCCTCCCTTCGACGGCATCCCACGGCTTAAGCGCGCCGGAACGCGCTTCCTCAAGGCATTTCTCGACCTTGACACGCCTACGGAATGCATAGTCGCTACCTGCGGCTCAATGCAGGGTGGCTTCATCGCTCAGGCACTGGCGGCGCGGATGCACTCTGACAAGGGAACCATCCTGTTCCTTGACCCTACCTTTCCGGTCAGCCANCTACAGGCACGCTTCCTCGGCCTGCCAAGTGATGGACTCGAGCTGGGAGACCTGCGTGGCGAGGACCTGCTCGCAGCGCTCGAAGAGCGACTTGCGCGCGGTGATATCGGCGGCGTATTCTGGTCATCACCCAATAATCCCAGTTGGATATGCCTCACCGAACCGGAGCTAGAGGGTATCGCCCATCTATGCGACGAGTATGACGTACTGGCAATCGAGGACCAGGCCTACTTGGGGATGGATTTTCGCGAAGATTACTCGCGGCCCGGTGAGCCACCGTTCATCCCGAGTGTCAGCCACTACGGGCGCAACTGGGTGATGCTTATCTCCTCCTCCAAAGCGTTTTCATATCCTGGCCAGCGTTGTGCGCTAGCTGTCATTTCCCCCGCACTGCATGAGCGCAAATTCCCCGCCCTCGAGGCGAGTTGTGGCACCGCACAGTTCGGCCATGCCTTTGCTCACGGTGGACTCTACGTTACCACTGGTGTGTCTCCGCACACCGCACAGCACGGACTGGCGGCAATGCTCGAGGCAGCCTGCAATGGCGAACTGGACTTTGTGGCACGTACACGGGAGTATGGCGAACGCGCACGGTGTCTGCGCGAGCTGTTTCTGGCCGCCGGCTTCGAACTTGCCTATGATGACGATAGTGGCCGACCAGTCGGTGATGGATTCTACCTGACGTTGAGCTATCCTGGGCTGCCCGGGGGAGAACTGCTGCTCGAACTGTTGCGATACGGAATCTCGACCATCACACTAAAGTCGGCCGGCTCATCGCGGGATGGATTGCGAGCATGCGTATCATTCGTCAGCGAGAAAGAGTACCCAGTCCTAGAAGGGCGACTGGCGAAGTTCAGAGAGGCGAGGACATGAGCCTAGACTTTGGCGAGCTTACCTTCTCACTCACTCAAACGCGCTCGATGTACCGCGCCCGCTGCGAACTGGGCGGTGAGTGGCAACCGGGTGAGCTGCAGCCGTTCCAGAACCTCGAGTTGTCACCGGCGGCGTGTGTACTCAATTATGGCCAAGGACTCTTCGAAGGACTCAAGGCATATCGCGCCAATGACGGTCGTATCCTACTCTTCCGACCGGCAATGAACGCAGCTCGACTACGCAACGGCTGCCGCCGGCTCTCGATGCCGCCCGTTCCTGAGGATATATTCCTGTCCGCAGTGCACGATGTCGTCAGCGAAAACGCTGATTTCATTCCACCGAATAACGACGGTGCGCTCTACATCCGCCCACTAGTATTCGGTAGCGGCGCTATTCTAGGGGTCGCACCAGCGCCCGAATTCACCTTCCTCGTGTTTACATCGCCGGTCGGCCCCTACTTCAAGGGCGGGCTCACGCCCATCCGGCTCCTAGTGACGCAAGACTTCCACCGCGCCGCCCCGAAGGGGACCGGCGGCGTCAAAGCCATCGGCAACTACGCTCCCGGAATGCTGGCGAGCGGACACGCCAAGCTCAAGGGCTACGCTGAAGTAGTATACTTGGACGCTGCCGAAGACCGCTACATCGAGGAGGTCGGCGCTGCCAATTTCTTCGCACTGTTCGGCGACACGCTCGTCACCCCTGCCCTAAACGGCTCAATCCTGCCCGGCGTGACCCGCGACTCGGTGCTGCAACTGGCGGCTGAGCGCTTCGGGCTGCAGGTCAAGGAGCGGGACGTCTCCATCAATGAGGCGCTCGGCGCCGACGAGCTCTTCTGCTCTGGAACCGCCGCAGTCATCTCGCCTATCGGCTGCATTAGTCACGAGGGAGAGGACCACCAGTTCAGCGGCGGCGAAGTTGGCCCCCGCACACGTGCGCTTTACGAGGCGCTGACTGCCATCCAGCACGGCGACGCAATCGACGAATTCGGTTGGGTCGTGGATGTTTAAAATCCCCACTGGCTGGCGACCGCCGTGGCCACTCCCGCAAAGCAGCTGAGGCAGTGTATTGAGTCACGCAAGGCAATCATCGGTGTTGTCGGGCTGGGCTACGTAGGGCTACCGCTC
>PCBV01000002.1 GCA_002731905.1 Methanobacteriota archaeon | reverse complement strand
TTCGGACCCAGCATCGGCGGACTAGGATGAAGGTCGGGCTGGTCGGAAAGCCCAATTCGGGCAAGTCAACCTTCTTCAGCGCTGCAACAGCGGCCGACGCACAGATTGGCGATTACCCGTTTACAACGATTGACACCAATGTCGGTGTCGCCCATGTCCGCCGAGAATGTCCCTGCATTTCACTCGAGGTATCTTGCGATCCGCACAATTCACCCTGTCTGGAAGGTACCAGGTATCTTCCGGTAGAGCTGGTCGACGTAGCGGGCCTCGTACCGGGCGCGCACGAAGGCAAGGGGATGGGCAACCAGTTCCTNGATGATTTNCGNCAGGCGGANGTCCTNATCCAGATAGTCGACGCNAGNGGCAACACCGACCTCGAGGGCAANCACGCNGAAGGGGCGAACCCGATGGCCGAAGTGGAATTCCTTGCCGGCGAGNTGCACCACTGGCTGGCCGGNATCATCCTGCGCAACTGGAAACGCTCGGCACGCGCCGTGGAATCTGGCCGTNCGCTCGAAGATTTTCTGGCTGAACGGCTTGGNGGACTTGGTTTCTCGCGNGAACAGGTTGTCGCTGCCTTGCGAGAGTGCGACCTGCCGGAGAACGTGCAGACATGGAGTGACGTCGATGGTCTTGCCCTCGCGCGGACGCTGCAGGCGCTTGGGAAACCCATCGTAGTGGCGGCTAACAAGACAGACATAGCCCCTGCGCAGAACCTTGAGGCGCTGGTGAAGGCTGGCGGCATCCCNGTCACTGCCGACTACGAACTGGCGTTGCGCAACGCCAGCAAGGCNGGACTCATTACATACCGACCCGGAGACCCGGAATTCACAGTCCCCGAAGACTCAGCGCTAAACGACGCACAGCGCTCCGGCCTCGAGAAGATAGCTGAATTCATTTCAGGAGACGGAACCGGCGTCCAGCGCTGTCTGGAGCAGGCGGTGCTGGGGCAGCTAGACCTGATTTCCGCGTTCCCGGTCGAGGACGAGACCCACTACGCCGACTCGCACGGCAAGGTGCTCCCCGACGGCTACCTGCTGCCGCGCGGCGCGACCGCGCTAGAGCTAGCGTACATGGTGCACAGCGACATCGGCGACGGTTTCATCCGCGCCATCGACTGTCGCACGAAGCGCATAATCGGAAAGGATCACGTTCTGCGGGACGGCGATGTGGTGAAGATAGTCGCCGGCTGAGCGCTATAACCTCGCTCTCGTTACCTCGTTATGGANTTGGTGCCCGTGCAACTCGCCAGCGTGCGCGAGGCGGTCGCGGCAGCAGCGCTCGAAGCGGGCCGTAATCCTGCCGAAATCACGCTCATTGGCGTTACAAAGCGCAAGCCTGTAGCCGCCATNGAGGCGNCGTTCGCCGCTGGCCTGNACGATATCGGCGAGAACCACGCCGACGAATTCCTGGAGAAGGCGGCTGCCTTCGCGCCCGACGGGCTGCGTTACCACTTCATTGGCCGGCTCTCGTCGCGTCGCGCACGCAAAGTTACTGGCCAGACGACGCTCATCCACACGCTCGACTCGCTGCGGCTGGCGCGCAAGCTCTCGCTCGTCGCGCAGGAAGAGGGGCGCGAAGTCCGCGCGTTGGTGCAGGTGAATCAGGGCGATGAAGCCACCAAGGGCGGCGTCACNCCCAATGCGGTCGCGGCACTGGTGCGCGACGCGGTCGCGCTGCCGGGGCTGCACATCGTGGGACTGATGTCGATTCCGCCTTTTGACGACCAACCGCGTGACTGGTTCCGTCAGTTGCGNCAGCTGCGCGATNCGGTTNCCGAAGNNACGNGNNTTGCNCTGCCGGAGCTCTCGATGGGCATGTCGCACGACTTNGCGGAAGCGATTGCCGAGGGGGCAACGCTGGTGCGGGTCGGGACCGCGATTTTCGGGNCGCGCAACTAGATTACAACTCGCGGTTCCTGCTTCACGGTATTGAGCACCAGCGAGGTGTTCGTCCGTTCAATATGCGGCTGGGAAAGCGTGGACTTGATGAACGTGTCCATCTCGGCACGGTCACGAAACCGCGCCAGAACGAGCGAGTCCCACTCACCCGTCACGTCGTAGACTCCAAAGACGCGCGGATGCTCGGCGACAGATGCCTGTACCGCTATGATGTGACCCTTGGAGATGCGCATCTGCATTATTGCAGTGAGCGTGAATCCGGCCTGCTCGGCATCGATATNGGGCAGGAAACCACGCAGAACGCCTGCTTCCTGAAGGCGGCGCAGTCGATTGCTGACGGTTCCGAGCGCGACTCCTGTAGCGGCTGCTAGCTCACGTTGCGAGGCGCGTCCGTCACGATTTAGTGCCTCCAACAGGGCTCTGTCAGTCTTGTCTGGCATGAATTGAACATATGTTCAGCCTTTATAACTTTTTCTGCTGGTTTGCCTACTTTTTCCGCTTTTATTATATAGGGTGTTCTACTCTCCGGCCTGTTATTTATGGCGATGGCCGAACCCCGCAAGGGGCAACTGGAGAGTGAAGCGGAGCTGGCCCCGGCGGTCGGCTACCGCCGCTACCACATTGACACCGCGCCGACGCTCGATTTGGCCGACCTGCCGCACCGTTTTCTCGTGGAAGTTGACCGGGTCGAGCTGCTGAAGCTACTGGTGAAGGANACGTGGGAGTACTGGGGNCACTGGGACGTGGTAACTGCCAGGCCCTGCGTCTATGGTGTTTTCTCGGGGCCGATAGGCGGCTTTGCGCCGCGGCCTGAGCACTGCGTCGGCTGCCTGCGCTGCACCATCCAGCACCCTGAGGCAGTCACCATCCGACACAATCCCGAATGGAAGGCGTGGGGTGACGCCTACCTGTCACCAAAGCTGGTCGAAACAATCNTGTCTGAATCCGCCCTCGGTGCGGTGCCGGTGAAGGGACAGGGTTACCGTGGACGGTTCGGTGGCCCTGGCTGGGACCGCATCTGGACCGACATGTCNGAAATTGTGCGNCCAACGCGTGACGGCATCCACGGCCGCGAGTTCATTTCGACGGTGGTCGATATTGGTTCACGGCCGATGCACCTCGCGACCGATGGCGACGGNGAGCGACCGCGCTACCTGCAGGTGCAGCTGCCAATCCTNTTCGATTCGCCACCGGAATCGGCGCAATCAATCGAAATGGCGCGTCTGCTGGCGCACGCCGCCGAGGAACTCGAGACGCTGGCGTTCCTGCCGCTGGAACTGGTGCGCGAGGCAGGAGCAGCTTCGTCAGCAGTAGTGCCGCAGCTCAAGACGTCCGAGCTGGAGGCGCTGAAGCCGTCTCCACGCATGATTGAAATCCTTGATGACGCGCCAGCGGCGCTATCGCTCACGGACGCGATTGTGTGCGAGCGGCTCCCTTTCGAGCCGGACTGGCGCGAGACGCTGCTGGCGTCGATTGCCGCCGGCGTGCGCGTTTTCCACTTGGTGACAGACTATCACGGCCGTGGAGANGGTCGCTTCGTGCGGGACTTGGTGATGGAGGCACACGCGCTGCTTGTCGAGAAGGGGCTGCGCGACATGGTAACGCTGATTGGCAGTGGTGGTATCGCCGCCGCCGAGCACGTTCCGAAGGCAATTATCTGCGGCTTCGATGCCGTGGCGCTTGATACGCCGGTGCTGGCGGCGCTTCAGGCGCAGCCCGAAGGCAGCGTTACCGACGCCGCCACGGCGCGCTTCAGGCTTCCCGCGAGCCTGGATGTCGAGTGGGGTGTCCAGCGGCTGAAGAACCTGTCGGCGGCGTGGCGCGACCAGCTGCTCGAGATTCTAGGCGCGATGGGACTGCGCGAGGTGCGACGGCTGCGCGGAGAACTCGGTCGTGCGATGTTCCAGCGCGACCTTGAGCAGGAGGCATTTGGAGGTATTGATGGCTATGAGTAGCGCCCCCAGCCCGTTGCTGGTCGAGAAGGTCACGCACTACCTGCACCAGGGCTTCCACGAACGTTCGCACGCACTCCTCGAGGCTCCGCCGGCGCTTGGCGACCCGCGCTGGACTGACGAGCTGATTATGGCGACCTGGTTCCAGGCCGAGCACGGCCGCCCGNCAGATGACATCGAGTATCGTGTCGGTCGCTCGGGAGGCGGTTTTGACAGGCTCGACTTCAAGTTTCTTCCCGAGGGCGAATGGCTTGCGCACAGCGATGCCATTGGCACCTCCATTCCGCTGAACCGGCGCGACCCGGCGCGACAGGAGCTTGAGATCGCTCTGCCGGTCTACGGCGGTGGGATGTCCTACGGCTCGGTCTCCGAGGAGGTGATGGTCTCCCGAGCTATTGCCGCCCAGGAATGGGGCACGCTCACCTGCACTGGTGAAGGTGGCTACCCTGANGGGCTGAAGCCATACTCGGACAGTGTCATCACGCAAGTGGCCACGGGGCTTTTTGGCGTGCGCGAGGAGACTATCCAGCGCGCGCCGATGGTAGAATTCAAGTACGCACAGGGCGCAAAGCCCGGTCTCGGTGGCCATCTGCTGGGTGACAAGTCCACCACCACCGTGGCGGACATGCGCGAGTCGGTTCCGTGGGTTTCGCTCTTCTCACCTTTCCCATTCCACTCGGTCTATTCGGTCGAGGACCATCGCAAGCATATCGATTGGGCCATGACCATGAATCCCAAGGCACTCATTTCGGTAAAGGTCTCGACGCCGATTGACGTCGATATGGTTGCCGTGGGGTCTTACTACGCCGGCGCGCACGTTTTCCACATGGATGGCAGCTACGGCGGAACTGGCGCTGCGCCGGAGATTGCGAAAAAGAACATTGCGATGCCAATCGAGCTCGCCATACCGAAGGTGCACCGGCACCTCGAGCAGGAAGGCATCCGCGATGAAATCACGCTGATTGCCAGCGGCGGCGTGCGTACAGCTTGGGATATTGCCAAGGCGATTGCCCTTGGCGCTGATGGCTGCGTGCTCGGCACATCGGAGCTCGTCGCGTTGGGGTGTACTCGGTGCTCCAACTGTGAACGTGGCCGCGGTTGCCCCTTCGGCTTGACAACCACGGATCCGGAGTTGAAGGAGTGGGTGCACCCTGACTGGGGTGCACAACGGGTTGGTAATCTCTATGGTTCTTTCCAGTGGCAGCTGCGTGATATCCTGCGCAAGCTCGGCCTCAAGTCGATTGCAGAGCTGCGCGGTCGCCGCGACCTGCTGCGCTACATTCCGGAGGAGTTCGAGGCGTGAGCCGCGACGCNTGGATCGGAGCGGTGACGCGTAGCCGGGAAGCGCTGCCGCATGCGCGNCCACCGGAGGATGGCGCCGCTGAGGGNGGCTGTGGCGTCATCGGCTTCGCTTCGACCGTNCCCGTAGCAGCCCGCCACCTGCTTCAATCACTAGAGCAGATGCGCAACCGCGGTAATGGCAAGGGTGGTGGCATCGCTGCCGTGGGCCTCGACCCGGAGCAGTTCGGTGTCGACGCAGGGACGCTGGAGCGGAATTANTTGCTCGCCGTGGCATACCTTGACTCATCTGCCCGCGAAGAGGTGGAATCGCTTGTCAGGAATGCCTACGAAGTGGACCACGTCCACGAATTTCCGGTCAGCGACGCCTGGGACAGTATCGAGGGACTTGAGGTGCGACCGCCGGACGTGTCGGTCTATTTCGTGCGTCCCCGCGCCGGGATGCTGNCNANCTTCGGNGAGGCCGTCGATCTGCCGCACGGGTTACCGCCGACCGAACGCGAGTTAGCTGACGAGTATGTATTCCAGACATCTTTCCGGCTCAACACTCAGTTCTATGCCGGAGACCGCGGGACGCAGGCTTTCGTCCTGAGCCACGGNCGCAACTTGCTGGTCCTGAAGATGGTTGGCTACGGGGATGACGTCATCCGCTGNTATCAGCTCGAGGACCTGGACGCGCATGTCTGGATTGGCCACCACCGCTATCCCACGAAGGGCAAGGTATGGCACCCCGGCGGNGCNCANCCTTTCGTNGGNNTGAACGAGGCGCTGGTCCACAACGGCGACTTCGCCAACTACGAGNCNGTNTGCGANTACCTGGCGCAGCGCGNGCTGNGGCCGCTGTTCCAGACNGANACCGANGTCTCNGTNCAGGTNTTNGACCTGCACCANCGNCTCTANGGCTANCCNCTNGAGTGGGTNATNGAGTCNCTGGCNCCNACGACCGAGCGTGATTTCACATTGCTGCCCCCCGACAGGCAGGAGCTCTACGGCCAATTACAGGCGACCCACATCCACGGCTCGCCCGACGGCCCTTGGTTCTTCATCATCGCGCAGTCGGTTTCGGACGCGTGGCGACTTATCGGCATTACCGACACTAGCATGTTGCGCCCACAGGTTTTTGCGCTGCAGGAGGGCGAGGCGCAGATTGCCTTCGCCGCGTCCGAGAAGCAGGTAATCGACGCGGCGCTTGAGTCGCTCTCAGAGGAGGACGGTCGTTTCTGGTCTCGCGCCGACCGCTACTGGAACGCACGTGGCGGGTCGCATACCGACGGCGGTGCGTTCATCTTCTCTGTCGTCCCCGACGGCGACATCTTCCGGTTGCAGTGCACCAACAAGTTTGGCGAGCGCATCACTCTCGGCGACGCGCCACAGCCGCATACGCTCCTGCATGAGGAGGCAAGCGAGGCTGGTGTCACCCCGAACGCACCAGCGGAGGAGGCGTTCGCCGCCTTCCGGGAGGCGGTGCCGGAGTGGGGTTATGGTGAGCTACGTGGCTTCCTGCACGAGGTCGAAAAACAGCCTCGTGGGGAGGCTATCATGCTGCTGACACTACTGCTAGACCGGCGCTACCCGACCGNCCATCTGCGGCGCAGTTCGCTGCTGNCGCTGGTTGACGAGTCACTCGAGCGGANGCTCGGTTCAGTAGCTGCTNNTGAGTGCGATGCCTTCTGCACCGGTAAGGAAGACCCNGACGGCCGNACGGCTGTGATTGACGCCAGAGTCTTGGACATNGAGGGGNCGGGCTCTCTAGCAATAGAAATTGGTGAACTNGTGAAGAAAGGCTGGCACGATTTAATCATCTTCGGTTGTCACGGACACCGTTTCATTGCCAACGGCTTCGGCGCTGACAGCAACGGTGTCCGTATCGACGTATACGGCTCGTCGGGCGATTACCTTGGTTCCGGACTGGACGGCGCGCGAGTGGTAGTGCACGGCAATGGGCAGGACCAGCTGGGACAGATCCTGAAGGCGGGCGAGCTGGTTGTCCACGGAGACGTCGGACAGACGTTCATGTATGGCGCTAAGGGCGGCCACGTCTTTGTTCAGGGCAACGCCGCCGGGCGGCCGCTGATTAACTCGGTCGGCCGCCCGCGTGTTGTCATCAACGGCACCTGTCTCGATTACCTGGCTGAGTCGTTCATGGCGGGCGACCCCCTCAATGACGGCGGTTTCGTCATCCTCAACGGCCTCGAGTGGGATGACGATGGCGAGGAGTTGTGTGAGCTGCCGACACCCTATCCCGGCGGAAACCTGTTCTCGCTCGCGTCAGGTGGTGCCATCTACGTTCGTGATCCGCACCAGCGCGTCAGTACAGACCAGCTGAACGGTGGTGATTTCGCTCCCTTCACCAATGCGGACTGGGCCGTGGTAGAACCGTTGCTCAAACAGAATGAACGAGAGTTTGGCATCTCTATTGAAAAATTGTTAGAAGTAGATGGCCAGCCGCATCGCCCGAGTGAGGTGTATCGCCGAATTCAACCTGCCGCGACCAAGGCCCTACAGGCTGAAGAGGCATGGGTNGCTCACGCTAAGAATAACTGAAGACNAGTATTTAAATNAAGANAGNTTATTTTAGTGGCTNTTCAAGTAGCTCTGCAATTGCTTCCGANGTCNCTTCCTCCAGCGAGTCAAGCAGCAGTTCTGCATCNCTCAACAGTTCATGTGGTCGCGTTGTAGCGACCGCAAGNCACGCGAAGCCTCCTGCGTGCGCTGCTGCAACGCCTGACGGAGCATCCTCTATCACAACACATCGTTCCGGCGACAGCCCCAGCAGTTCTGCGGCGCGGAGGAAAACATCGGGTGCCGGCTTGCCGCGTACGACCTCGGAACCACATGCCGTGGCAGTGAAAGCGCTACCGAAANGTATCTCAGTCAGNACAAGATCGAGNTTCTCTCGTGGTGTCGAGGTACCGATTGCAAGCCCCCATCCATCACTCCTCAGCTCTTCAACCAGCGTGCTGACGCCCGGCAGAGGCTCTAGTTTCCCGCGTGCTAGCTCACGGAAGTATTCTTCCTTGCGTGTAGCATGCGCTTCCAGTTCTGTTTCCGAAATCAGTCCNAGCGTTGCAGTGATGATGGCATCGTTGCGCTTGCCATGATGCTCGCGAAACCATTCTTCGTCCACCTCTTTGATAATACCAACTTCGCGNGCCCAGCGCTGCCATGCACCGAAATGGAATATCGAGGAGTCGACAATTACGCCGTCCAGATCGAAGATAACACCGCGCAGAGCCATGGTATCGTATCGAACTCAGTAGTTATTGACTTCAGTCCTGAAGTACCTATAGAAGCAGAACATCGCGACCNCCCCCAGTATGTGCCATAGAGCATGCCCCTGCAGCAGAGAATCCGGCTCGCATATCGAGCCTCCTTTCTGGCTCGCTCTCCAGATGAAGCTTGCTAGTAGATATGCCGCCGAGCCACACCAGAAATAGGGCGTATGGGTTCGTTGCAACTTGATTTCGTCGAGTCGGTAAAGGAACCACGCCAGCAGCGCCATGAAGATCATGATTATGACGCCAATCTGTTCGCGAACNAAATTGACAGGATTGTAANCNACAAGGATAATTATCCCTACAATCGGCACCAAGAAGATTGCAAGTGGCTGCTGCTGGTATCTGATAGCCGTTTCCTGCGCCAGCCAGATACCTATTGAGAAGACCCAGACAAAGAGTCCAATTCCGTACTGCCAGTGCAACACGCTTAACAGCGCGTTAGCTCCCAGATAGGTCGTGAGGAATTTTTGTTCATTCCACCTGAAGAAGCGTGAAAANTTGTAGAACACTGGCATCGTGATGTACATCATCATACCGCTGAGGTCGAGCCACCCGCCCCAGTCGGTGTTGAAGCCGTGCATTGCGAAGCTGCCAACGCCGACAGCGGCGCACGCCATTCCATACGTGAGCGTGAACCAGCTCCTGTTAGACAGGGAAGGAAGACNGNCTCTTGAGTCGTATTGCATCATCCAGAGTANGTAGAGTCCTACGAGGATGAAAGGCAGGTTGGACCACGTGTTGGCCGGCTCGCGTATGAAGCCCGCCTGGATGCGCTCGCAATACCCTGCCACGTCGCTAATCCCACTCTCGGACTCGGCGCCCCAGCTATTGTCGTTCAGTGTATAGGTAAGTGCAAAGATGGCAAAGATTACGANGACACCGACGAGGACGGTGAAGAACTCCCGGCGTTCGCGGATATATTCGTCGTCAATCACAATCTGGGAAGTACACTGAGTTTTTAGTGNCGCCGGCGCAGCGCGATGACGGCCACNGCGGCGATGGAGGCGGCCAGCGATGGCGCGGGGAGCCCNCCGTCGTCGTCTCCNCCACCANCACTACCAGNCTTGGTGACGGTTATAATGCGGGAATTTGTGGATGTGAANCCATCGTTGTCCGTTGCTCGGAGAACGGCAGTATAGGTTCCTTCCTTATCGTAAATATGAGTAGTTTGGCTGTTCTNGGATGACGACCAGTCGTAAACTCCATTGTTATCAAAGTCCCACCCGTACTTGACAATGGTACCATCCTCATCAGTCACCTGTCCACTGAACAGCACGGTGTCACCTGGCTTCACAGTGGTGTCATTGCCTGCGAACGGCACTGGTACTGCGTAAATCCAGAGTAAGACTCCCGGTCCTGAACGGTTTTCATCGCGAGAGTCACTCCACACGCCATTATTGTCCTGCACTAGGAACGTAATGATGTGGTATCCAAGAGTCAAGGTGCTAATGCTGAAATCCTCTTCGGTGCTTAGTACACCATCAATTGATGATTCCCACAAGTAGGCTGCAACGGTCCCATTATCGTCAGAGCTGGTGCCATCGAAGAATACGGTGCTTCCTTTTGCAGCCTGCGAGGGTTCAATGGAGTCGATTGTTCCGACGGGAGGTGCATTAGGCAGGCTAATAAGCTCTGAAACATCCCATCCAGACCACGCTCCGTTGTTGTCCTGGACTCGGAAGGAGATGGTATGGTTGCCAATGCTGAAACCNNTAGTGGTNAAATTCTGATCGTTACTCAGGAAACCGTCCCTGGANGATTTCCATTCATATNNCNNGATNGTGCCGTCGCTGTCCAAACCGATACCACTGAAAGTAACATTTTCATTAAGAAATCTGGTTGGTGACGGAGTAATAGAATCAATTCTTGCAATCGGTTGCATGTTGGAATCGACAATCAGCACGGCNGTATCCCACTCGGACCAAGCNCCGTTGTTGTCCTGCACCCGGAAANAGATTGTGTGGGTGCCAGCGTCGAGGCCGGTGATNCTGAAGTTTCCTTCCTCACTCAATCCCCCNTCAATGGACGATTTCCACTCGTATGCGGTGACNTCACCATCGCTGTCCGACCCGGAACCGCTGAAATAGATNTGTTCATCAAATNTGGGCGAGGACGGTGTAATGNNGTAGATATGAGCTGTTGGTGGCATATTCTTGTCGAACATATAGACGTTGTTGTCTTCGGAGCCNCCNNCGATNNGCTCNCCNTCNGCNGAGATGGNCACCGANCGCACAGCNCCNCNGGTTTCGTAACTCCATAGCGGCGTGTTACTGTCCTTGTCGAAGAGGTATACCTCGGATGGCCAGCCGCAACCAGCAACGATGTATTCTCCGTCTACTGAAGTGGCGACTGAGTATACCGTCCCGGTATTGTAGTTCCAGAGTGGCGTGCTGNNGTTCTTGTCAAAGAGGTAGACCTTTTCGTCACTGGAGCCGGCGGAGATGTACTTGCCGTCCGCCGAGATGGCCACCGAGCGCACAGCGCCCCCGGTTTCATAGCTCCATAGCGGCGCGCTATTGTCCTTGTCGAAGAGGCGAATCTTGGCATCAGCGGAACCAGCAACAATGTACTCACCGTCCGCCGAGACGGCAATCGAATCCACTTCACTACCTGTAGNGTACTCCCAGAGCGGCGTACTNCTGTCCTTGTCGAAGAGGTAAACATTACGATGTGAACCAGCACCGATGTACTCCCCNTCCATAGAGATAGTAACCGACCACACCCAGTTCCCGGTGTTGTAGCTCCATAGCGGCGTGCTGCTGTCTTTGTCGAAGAGATAGACTTTATTGTCAANGGAGCCAGCAGCGATGTACTTACCGTCCGCCGAAATGGCAACTGAGACCACGTCATGCCCCGTGCTATAGCTCTGGAGCGGCGTGCTGCTATCCTTGTCGAAGAGGTAGACCTTGTAGTCATTCGACCCGGCAGCTATGTATTCTCCGTTTGAAGAAATGGCAATTGAACGGACATCGTCTCCAGTGGCGTAATCCCAGAGAGGTGTGCTGCTGTCTATGTCAAAGAGGTAGACTTTGTCGTCATCGGAGCCGGCGGCAATGTACTCGCCGTTNGCTGAGATCGCGACCGCCCGCACTTTCCCCNCAGTGGTATAGCTGAATTCAGGGTCATTTGCTTCAACTTCTCCAGCCATCATCAGTGCCAGCGCGAAGCCAGCAAACAGCAGGAATGACTGCAGGTGCATTGGGGCTGTAGTGCCTTGTCTGGTTTAACAGTTTTGAGGTGGTGGGCCCGCCTGGATTTGAACCAGAGTCAATGGCTCCCAAAGCCACAAGGATGCCAAGCTACCCCACGGGCCCTAAATTTNGCGTAATCGACGGCGNCAGTGCTCTGTTGTCGTTCATAAGGCTACTCNTCGAACTCGATCTCNGCCTCTTCTGGCGGTTCCAGNTCGAGCGGTTCNGGGAAGTAGCGCAGCACGACNATATCGTCCAGATCCTGCACCCAGCGGAAGGGAACCTGGATACTGGCACTGTCCGGGACCAGCCTNGGGTCGGTGCCGGTGATGTAGAGGCTGTCGACGCGGNNGCTGCTNGTGTCAAGCCCNACGTCGTGGACTGTACCAAGGTGGGTGCCGTGGCGGGTGTAAACNGGCAGCCCGAGCAGTCTCGAGGCGATGTGAAGCATNNTCCCCGATTGCAGGCAGGCTTAAGGCGTTTCGTTCCGCAGCATATTTATATGGGGCGCGGGTGCCGCGGCTGCATGGGTCANGTCAGGCCAACATACATCAAGCGGATTGCCATCGAGCTGGTGAAAAACCACGGTGANCGCTTTACCGAGGACTTCGACCACAACAAGGCACAGGTAGACGAGCTGACCGATGTCAAGTCAATCAGCATGCGTAACCGTATCACCGGCTACGTCACCCGCTACCGCAAGCAGGAACAGGCGTGACCAAGTTCGACGTCGTCGTCGAAGGAGCAGGACCAGCAGGCGCGACGGCAGCATACTACCTAGCAAAGCAAGGGAAGTCGGTCGCGCTAGTAGACCGCGCGAAGTTCCCCCGCGAAAAGGCATGCGGCGGTGGCCTCTGTGTCCACATTGAGGAGTTTGNCCACATCGTCGATAACTGGGACGACTTCCTCGAGAGCAAGTGCAAACGTGGCATCGTGTATGGACCGGACGGCCTCGCTGTTGACTATAGGCAGGAGACGCCATTCTTCTACAATATCCGCCGTTTCACGTTTGACAACAAGCTGGTCGANTATGCTGTTGANGCAGGCGCAACGTTGATGGAGGGTATCGCAGTCAAGGATTTTCATGTCACCCCTAACGAGGTTCTGACCGAACTACGCGACGGGAGCACGCTTGAGAGCGAGGTGATTATTGGTGCCGGAGGGTCGTTCGACCTGGTCGCGCGACGCATTCGCGCCGATGAGGGGTTGCCGATGAAGTGGCGCGACGAGGACATCGCAACCGCACTNTATTTCGAGATAGAAGTCGGCCGCGAATACATGGACCATGTCTANGGTNCCGAGCGCATTTCCATGGCACACATCAAGTTNCAGGGGCTNGACGGNTATGGCTGGTCATTTTCCAAGGACACGGTNCTCAACGTCGGTATNGGNTGNCCCCGCTCGACCATCCGTCGCGCNAAAGAAGATAACTCGGGGTGGGACGAACGGCAGTACCTGCTCGACTACGTCNCGACGCTCAAGGAGCAGGGNTGGTTCCCGCGCGACCTNGAAGTGACGCGCGAAATGCTCGCCGGNTCCAATATNCCNGTNGGNATGGGNNTNCAGCCGAGNGCGGGCGACCGCATGNTGGTNGTTGGCGACGCCGGTGGTTTTGTTTCGCCNCTCTCNGGTGAGGGNCTCTACTACGCNNTCGANTCNGGGCNNNTGGCNGCNGANACGCTGGNGAGGNCTGTTCGANCNCNNNGANTTTTCCAAGACGGCGCTGATGGACTACCACCGCGCTTGGCGCAACAAGTGGGGTGANGACTTGGAGTGGCTCAAGGTGGCGTGGCACCTCCTGATGTTCATGCCCAGCTCGCTAATTCGCTACGCCGCACTTGATGAGGAGACCAAGATGTTCTTTACNCACATGTTNGTTGGCTCGATGCCAGCCTACCAAATCAAGAACAAGGTGTTAGCACTGATTGCAGAAGGTGTACTGAAGCAGGATGTGCTGCCGTTCCTCAAACAGTCCGAAGTCCCNCTACCNGAGGTCCGGTCACCCGCAGCCTGAAGTCGAAACCTATAAGAACTNCAGGNAGGGGTCGCCAGCGATGGCACCTGACGAGGAGTGGGACGACGAGGAGTGGGACGAAGATTATGATGAGACAATCCTCGGTTTTTCCCCCCTCACTTTCAAACTGGCATCAGTCGGTTCTGTCTTAGTGATTTTGATGCTTGTTTTGTCTTTGGTATTAACATCTTTTGGTTTTTATTCAGGAGTTGCTCACCTCAAAGTTATGATTGATGTTGAAGAGCATTATTCTTCTGACGATATAATTTTGAATGCTGAAGTTATGGCCAATTCACCGCTTTTCGGTAGTTTGGAGTCGGAAGGGGACTACAANATCACGTATGACGGAGAAGTGAGANCGACAGGAAAATTAGTTCTCGGGGATGATGGGCGGGACAGCATATCTTTACCTTATGANGACTTTTTCGTTGACAATGGGGACTACACACTTACAGTGATGTTTGGTGANGAACAGGTAAGCGATAGTGTGGAATTGAATATGGTGGCAAAGACGGTTACATGTACNATTTTCTTTATAGGTCATGATATTTGTGATGATGATTTGTGCGACCCAGTTCTCACTACAATCACCTTCGGTTCTTCTGAAGATCCACTNAATTCGAAAACTGTTGCACCGACTGGGAGTGGCAAAATTGAAATTTATTTTTACAACAACAACGCCCCTACTGAAAGCGAGAAATACGATGCGGCTTACTGGAATAATGACAATAGCAGACCCAGTGATGACTGGGAGTTAGTGCAAACAATTACCTTTGCTACTGAACTCAACTCTGGTTACTGGCAATACGATGGAGGTAGTGTTGAAGAATTCGCTATTAGTAACTTCCAGATGTCTCTTGATCCTGACTATTTCCGACAGAATCAAGACGGTGATTATACTATGTCAGTTAGCTACAACAATACATTTGTTAGTGAAGTCGAAGGCGCCGATCTCGAGCAGAAAGATGGGCGTTCAGATTGGCGCTGGTTTTTCCTAGATGGTAAGGGTTAATTTATCGCTGTTTCCAGGCCCAGAGTGATGGCAGTACTACAAGCGCACAGAGCACCACCATCACGTGCGTTGCTTGCCACTGCACTAGCGCTAGCACTAGCAGCGGCGCGCCGAACGAGAGTCCAAAACGCAGCGCAAAGGTGACGCCGAAGAGCATCGCACGCCCATCAGCGTCAGTCAGTTCCGCCAGTCGGGTGTTTAGGGCAGGCTGACTGCCGTAGCTGAATACGCCGAATATCGCCATACCCACCGTTGCAAGCCAGAGGCCGCCCGGCAGCGCCCCCGTCAGGCCACCAGCCAGCAATAATACTCCAGCGAGTACGCCCAGCGCGGCGATGAAGATAACAGGCCCCGCACCTTTCCGCTCGATGGCGCGACCGGCAGCTAGCGTGCCGGGGATGCCAGCGACAGTCGCGACCATAATCAGCAGCGCAACTGTTGGCGCAGCGTTCTCGGCAGTTGTCCCAAGCAAGGTAAGGAAGTCCTCGACCTCTAGCGGTGTGATGACCATCACCGCCCGGAAAGCGAAGCCGTTCAGCGCCGAGGCTGTTTCCAGCGCAATGACCGGGAGCGTTAGCAGTGCCAGCAGCACGGAGCGCCCTTGCGCAGACGGACCGGCGGGTGCAGGTATGGTCCCAAGGCCAAGAAGTAGCGTTGCTACCGCCGCGACGGCGAAGACCCACAGCACTCCTTGTGGTCCGACCCAAGGCCACGTCGCTGCCAGCAGCGGGCCAGCGACCTGCCCCACGTTACCACCGACTCCGTTGCGCGCTAGCGCCTGTCCGGTACCGTCAGGGTAAATCTCAGCCAGCAACGCTATTCCGGTTGGATGATAGGCTGCTAGCCCGGCGCCGCATATGACCAGCGCGGGGCCGGTCCGCTCAGGCAACGCAGCAGCTAGCCCGAGGCCAATTGCAGCGAGCGCAAGTCCGCCCGCTAGCGTCTCGCTGGGGTGTTTTACTGCGAGCCAGCCGGCGGGGAAGGCGCCGAAACCATATACCATACCTCCCAGCGCAAACCATCCCACCAGCTCGGTCCGCGACCCGACGTCGTTCGCGACCAGGCCAAGGATAAGCACTGGGATGCCGAGCAGTACGGCATGGGTGTAGCCGTGGTTAACTGCCAAGTACCAGTCTATCCGCTTCACCGAAAGTCCGCCATCTTGGTCACCAGGAACCAGAGATTCTGCACGCCATCATCCCAGGTGTTGAGCTTGACTTCGCCAATCCGGTCGCGGTACTCGACTGGGATTTCGAGCACCTTCAGGCCGCGTCGGAAGGTCTCAATCTTGATCTCCTCGGAGAGCGGCATCCCGTCACTGGTAAGCTGGATTTCTTTTAATATATGTCGTCGGAAAATCCACATCCCCGACTGAGAGTCTTGAATGTGGATTCCGTGCAGTACGTTGGTCGCCATGGTAAGCGACCAGTTACCTATTTTGTGGGTCATAGACATCGCGTTAGTATCCATCATTGCTAGTCGGTTGCAGGTGATGAAATCCAGCCCGCGATTGAGCAGCAGTGCCAGCACGTGTGGAATGATTTCGGCAGGGTAGGTGGTGTCACCGTCCAGTGTCGCGATGAACTCGCCCGTGGCGGCGGCAAAGCCCGTCTTGTAGGCGCGGCCGTATCCCTTGCGCGGCTCGTTGATTACGCGTGCACCGCGCTTTTCAGCCTCGGCAGCAGTTGCGTCAGTCGAGTTTCCGTCCACAACAATAATGTCTACTTTGAGCCACTCCAGGTCACGGGGAATGGCGTCTATAGTAGGGCCGATTGATTCGCCTTCGTTAAGTGTTGGGATTATGACAGTCAAACTGTGCATTGGCCGACGGATGGCACCCCCGTTTTAAGGGCGGCCACGCTCGACCAATGTGAGTCTGCCGTTGCGCAAAGGGCTAGCGGCGCTGTCGCTGTTCCTAGGTCTGATGCTGATGCTGGTATGGCACCATTGGGCCGACAGCACGTTGGGACACCTCGCAATTGGACTGGTGTTGACCATTGGTGGGGTAGTGCTGGCGGTGCAGGCACTGCGCGACTCCGCGCCTTAAATCCCCGCGTTGGGTGGCGCGCCGATGGGAGCGATTGAGACCCACGGGCTGACGAAGCGGTTCGGCGAGCTGGTCGCGGTCGACAACCTCGATCTCGATGTAGCCGAAGGCGAAATTTTCGGCCTGCTCGGTCCCAACGGCGCCGGTAAGACCACCACTATTTCGATGCTGGCGACGCTGCTTGGCCTCGATGGTGGCAGCGCCTCGGTAGCGGGCTTCGATGTCGTGCAACAGCCGTCGAAAGTGCGCGAGCAGATGGGTATAGTGTTCCAGGACCCGTCGAGCGACGACATCCTGACCGGCCACGAGAACCTCTACCTGCACGGGCTGATGTATGGCGTCCCGCGCGCAGTCATCCCGAGCCGCATCGAGGAGGCGCTGGAGCTGGTGCAGCTCAAGGGGCGCGAGCACGACCTCGTGCGCACCTACTCGGGCGGGATGCGCCGCCGCCTCGAGCTGGCACGGGGTCTGCTGCACCACCCCCGCATCCTGTTCCTCGATGAGCCGACCCTTGGGCTGGACCCGCAGACGCGCCAGCGCATCTGGACGCATATCGAGTCGATTGTCGCCGAACGGAAAGTCACGATTATCCTGACGACGCACTACATGGAGGAGGCGGACCGGCTCTGCGACCGCCTCGCCATCATTGATTTCGGCCGTATTGTCGCGCTTGATTCCCCCACGGCACTGAAGGCGGTCGTCGGCGGCGACACAGTCCAGCTTGAGGTCGCTGATGCCGCGGCATCCGTAGCAGCGCTGGAAGTGCTCGAGTGTGTCAGCCGCAGCGAGGTGCGCGACGGGCGGCTCGACGTCGCGGTGCAGAATGTGGCGCAGAACCTGCCCGCCATTTTTGCCGCGGCGGGCGACATCGCCAGCTTCAGCGTCCGCAACACCACGCTCGACGACGTCTTNCTGCACTACACCGGTCACGACATTCGCAACGAGGGTGCCGAAGGCGTCGCGAAGCACATGCATCGCGTGCGGAGCGTGAACCGATGAGCCAGCTCTCGGGGCTCTACGCCATTTGGCTGCGCGAAGTCAAGGTATTCTTCCGCGAGTATTCGCGGCTAGTCGGGAGCGTACTGACGCCGCTTTTATGGCTCGTCGTGGTGGGTAAGGGCATCGGCGCCTCCATCGTGGACGACGAGAGCTTTGGCGGGGTCGGTTACGATACCTTCATCTTTCCCGGAATATTGTGCATGACGGTCCTGTTCCAGTCGGTATTCTACGGACTCTACATCGTCTGGGACCGGAAAATCGATTTCCTGAAGGAGGTGCTCGCGGCACCGCTTAATCGCTCGACCATATTCCTCGGTAAGGTGCTGGGCGGGGTCACCGACTCGATGGTGCAGGTCACGATAATCGTCATCTTGGGTTACTTCATCTTTCCTGAGGCGACCTACACTATCCATAGCCTCGCTGTGGTTTACCTCTTCATGTTCCTGCTTGCCGTGACGATGACCTCCATTGGGCTGATTATCGGCTCGCGTATGGAGTCCCCGGAGGGGTTCTCGCTGGTAGTGAGCCTGGTTGTCTTCCCCATGTATTTCCTCAGCGGCGCGCTCTTCCTGAAGAAGAACCTGGTCAACGAGGCGCCCTATCTCTACTGGGCGACGGTCGCCAACCCGGTCAGCTACGCGGTCGACGCCATCCGCTACACGCTGCTGCCGGTTGAGGCGTTCAACGAGTTCGGGCTGGCGCTCGACCTCGCGGTGCTGGGCGGTTTCTGNCTCGCGCTGCTCGGTGTCGGCACGCTTGCGTTCCGCACNATGCGGCTCTAGGCNGGGGTNTGGCGTACGATGCCGCCCGCCTCGCGCACGACCTTNCCGAACTCCACCGAGTGCTCTAGCTGCTCGCTGCCGAGTACGGGGCCGTCTTGGCACACCAGCTGGCGGTCGATGGTGCAGACACCGCAGAGGCCGACGCCGCATGCCATGTAACGCTCGAGGCAGAGCTCGGCTCGAATATCATTGACTAGTGCCCATTCCAGACCTTTGACCAGCATGGGTTCAGGGCCACAGCTGTAGAGCATGTCGGGATTACGGCTGTCCAGCAGCTCAGTCACGAAGCCGTGATGGCCGGCTGAACCGTCATCGGTCGCAATCTCTACTGTGCCGGGGAACTCGCTGCGGTGGAATATTTCGTCGGCAGTCGTGCCGCCCAGCAGAGTCACTAACTCCACGCCTTGCGCAGCGAACCGTTGCGCAAGGAATAGCAGCGGTGGCGCACCGACGCCCCCACCCATCAGTAGCGGTTGCGTTGCCTTGAGCGAAAAACCGCGGCCGAGTGGACCCGTTACGGTGAGCATGTCACCGGGCTTGCACGCCAACAGCGCAGCTGAGGTCGGGCCGAGGTTCTTGACCGTCAGCCGCAGNCGTCCTGGCTCCCAGCCAGCGACAGACATTGGCACAGCGTCACATACCTCCTGGCCGAAGCCGGTTGGAGGGTGCGGTAGCGAGACCATTACGAACTGTCCCGGTTCCGGTTGCTCCTCCCAGCCGCTGCGGGGCGTGAGCCATAACGAGTGACCTACGGAGGTGCGATTGTCAATTTCCGTGAGTTCGGCCGCGACGGGCCGCATCACGGCAGCCACTCCAGCGCGTTACCGCGAAAAGCGTCGAGAGTAGCGTAGTCCTTTCGCTCCATCCAGTCGCCNAACTCGGTCGCAATCTCGCCCAATCGCTCCGGATTGCCGCCCAGTGCAGTGCCAACCTGCACCGCCTGCGCGCCGCAGAGGNGATACTTTGCCGCGTCTTCACCGCTGGAAATGCCGCCGATGCCAATGACTGGCGTTGCGTGCCCCGCATCGCGCAGAGCGCGCACTGCCTTGAGGACGCAGCGCAAGCCGATGGGGAGCAGCGCCGGNCCTGAAAGTCCGCCGAAGGCGTTACCGAGCACCGGACGCTCCAGCTCCGTGTCGATGTCGAGCGCCGGCATNGTGTTGATGGCGCTGACCGCCGCCGCACCCGCTTCGGCGCACGCCACGGCAATTGTGCCGATGTCGCTTACATTGGGCGAGAGTTTGGCGATGACCGGCAAATGCTCCGAAGCGGCGGCGACCGCTGNCGCCGCAGCCTCAGGATCTTGCGCGGTCAGTAATCCTGTGTAAGCCGCCTGCGGGTGTGGGCAGCTCAGGTTGATTTCGGCCAGCTTCGCGCCGGCTTCGGNGACGCCTGCAGCCAGTTTGCCGAACTCCGCCGGTGTATCGGCGACTAGGTTGGGGATGACCGGCACCTTGCCGCCGCGCAGGTCGAACTCGTCGAGGAATTCGGCCAGCCCGGGATTGGGCAGCCCCATCGCGTTTATCCAGGTCCCTGGCGCGACTTCCGCCACCGTCGGGCCAGCGTAGCCGGGGCGCGGCTTCAGCGAGATGGACTTGGTTACGAGCGCTCCCGCTCCGGAGTCNGCCATCCGTTCCAGAATNCCTGGTGTCGAGTCCAGTATNCCAGAGGCGAGCAGAACGGGATTGGCGAGTTCGAGCCCTGCCAGTTCCACACTCAGGTCGGCCACGCTGCTGCCTCCNCCCTGACAGTNGTGTCGCCCCCACTTAAAGACGGCTTACCGCCCNNGGCACGCTACTCGCGCAGGACAAACTGTGCCTGACAGTGGGGGCAGCCCANNTGGACTGGNCTCTGGNGAGTAGCGACACTGATNGNGCCCTGNCAGGCGGGGCATGTGAGTTGAAGNGGTCCNTCGANATCATCGAAGTAGTCATCGTCATCCTCCTCGCTGCGCATCCGATTTAGNGCTAGCGCGCCNGCNGCTAGGACTACCAGNCCGAACAGNAGTGTACCTATACTTCGNAACCAGTNGNTATCGTCGCCCCCGCTGCTGCCCGGGGTGGTCGTGACTGGGNCTGAGATGACCACGACACTGACCATTGCGGTCTNGCTTTCGTGNTCGTCACTCACGGTAAGCGTGGCGGTGTAGGTACCGGCTACGTTGAAGATGGTTGTGAAGCTCTGAGCGTCTTGTTGTCCGTAAAGACTGAACGGCATTCCGTTCTGGTCTACGATGCTCCATGCGTACTCTAGCAGCAGGTCTTCCCCATCTGGATCACTCGACTCCTCTCCCGAGAAGCTAACCTCCAGCCCCGTCTCAATCATAATTTCTCCGCTCGTCCACGCACCTCCAACTACCGCTACCTGCGCCACCGCTAGCGGCGGTTGGTTCACGGGTGCGAAAATCCACACCGACTTCGACAGTGAGCTGTCGGCAGCGGTCGCAATCAGCTCTTTCGGTCCCCAGTTGGTAGGCGTCCAGTCGAACACCACGTCTTGGGTCGTACCTGCTCCGATTTCCACCGTCTGCACCCCGATGCGCGTGGACTCCGCGTCAAGCACGAGCTCCACACTGCCGACGGCGCTGCCGTCGTTGGCGACTGTCACAATTACGGTTGTCGCGACATCCTGCGTGAGTGTCGCATCATGGTCGATGGAAGTGACGCTGAATTGTGGTTCAAGGGCCGCGATGTTGAAGTCAAGCTCGAGCTGGTTGTTGTCGACTGACGCCTCCTGCGGCGACGCTCCCGAAAGCTGTACATCCAGTCGGTGGTCACCCGCTTCTGCCTCCCATTCTGCAGAGAGTAGCACCTCGGCACTAGCATCCACCATCAGGCTATCCCAGTTTTCTAGCACGTTACCATCGAGTTTGAGTGTGACATCCACTTCGCCATCCGTTTGCCCCAGGTTGCGCACTGAAAAACTGATATCGAGCGCCTCGCCCGCCAACAGTTCGCCCTGCAGCGCAAGTACGGCAGGGGCAAAGTCCGGTTCCTCTGGCGGTGGTGCGACCTCTAGCTCCAGCTCGTGGTCGTTGTTGGCAGTGTGCTGGTCGGCAGGTTCAATGTCGAAAACCTCTGCTCGTAGTGTGTGGTTGCCATTGCTCGCTTGCCAGTACGTTTCTACTACTGTCTCACTCTCGGGGTCTAGCGCGGGGCTGTCAACCGTCGCGAACACCCCTCCTGCGTCGTAGAAGCGCACGCTGAAGTGGTCTGCAGACTCTTCGCCTTGGTTGACTACGGTAGCAGTCAGCTTCACCTGCTCGTTGTGCACTGGCGTATTCGGCTCCGCCGTTAGTGCCGCCAGTTCAAGGTCGACCCCTTGTGGTGGGGGCCCTACGCTCACGGTGAGCTCAAGCTCGTCATTGCCTCCATTTTCGTCATTGTCTGCAAAGAGTTTTGCTCGTAACGTGTATTCACCCTCAGTGGGTGACCATTGCTTGGTGCGCGTCAACTCATCATCAGGGTCAATGTCGGGCAGGTTCCATGCCTCCAGTTCATTTGAGTCAGCGTAAAGTTCTAGGTGCGCGCCCTCGAGCACGGCGTCTCCGACGTTCTCAACTGTGATACTGAGAGTTACATCATCGCCCTCAATGGGCTCTGCAGGGTCGCTGGAGAGCACGCTCACCTCGCCGTCGGGCTGCGCGATGTTCACGAACTCCCACGCGTCGACGTAGCCCCATCCGGAGTAGTAGTTGTATTTCGAGCTGTTGTCCGGCTCGGAAGCAGCGCCCCACGGCTCAGAGAAGTTACGCATGCGCCACATCACCTCGTTCTGGCTGCTGCCCGGCTCCAGTCCGGGGTCGTCCTGCAACATCAGCGCCGCCAGCCCCGCTACGTGCGGACACGCCATGGATGTGCCGTCCATAGTGGTGTAGCCGTCAGTCGCAATCGTAAATGGCGCCGGTGCACCAGCTGCGGCATGAATGTCGCTGCCGGGCGCTACAACATCCGGTTTCAGCTCGTCCCAACGGTCCTCGTCACCGTCGCTGTCGCGCGGGCCGTAGTTGGAGTAACTTGCCACGAGGTCATCATTGCGGTCGACATTGTCTTCAGGGTTCTCGGTCGCGCCGACTGCAATGACCAAGTCACCCGCCGCTGGAGCGGGTACTTCGTTGTCACCGTCGTTGCCCATAGCCGCTACCGCCACGATGCCCGCTGCCACGGCAGTGTTGGCTGCTTGCGAAACAGAGTCTGATCCATCGCTACCGCCGCTGGTACCGACTGACATTGACATCACCTGTATGCCATCGCTGCCGCTTGAATCCCAGTCTTCATCGGCGTGCTCCGTGCACCATTCAATGCCCTGCAGTACGTTGCCACCGGCGCCGATATCAGTCATCACCTTAACGTCGACCAGCCGAGCTCCCGGGGCGACCCCCATGTAGTCCGGTTCGCCATCGCTGTCTTCATCGGTCTCGCCACCAGTCCCAAGCGCCGTGGAGGCGGTATGCGTTCCGTGACCGTTACGGTCGTCAGGGTCGCCGCCACTATCTTCCTCAGTGGTGTGGTCACCGCAGCCGCTGACACAGTCTACTCCAGCGATGAATCTTCCCTCGAAAGTCTCATGTTCGTTGTCGACGCCAGTGTCGAGTACGGCGATGACAATCCCATCACCGTCTAGTCCTCTGTCCCACGCCACTTGATCGTAAGTAGAGGAGTCGCGCGCTTTGATAGCGCGCACCGATTTATCGAGCAGCGGGTAGTAGATTGCCTGCCATTCGACTAGCCGGAGGTCAGGCAGCGCAGCTAGCCAACTGACCTTGTGCGCCGGCACGTCGTCCAGCTGCCAGACTGGCAGGTAGTGCGACTCGTAGCTGGGTGCCAGCCCTAGTGAGGCGAGAGCCTGACGCTGTGCGTCACCGGGCTCCGCGTCGAAAACAAGGAAGATATTGACCGCCTCGCCACGCGCTAGCAGCGGCTTTAGCCGGTCATCGACCCCGTTACCGTCGTCGTCAAAATAGCTCGGCGCGAACTCTGGTGCAGCGGGAGCCGGCACCGTCGGCACTGCTGACAACAGCAGCAGCATGACGACGAAGAGGTAGCGGAGCACAGACGGGACGCTGGTGTTCGTGTAATAAAAGTACGGGGGCGCCTCCGTTGCTACTGTAATTGTTACTGCAGCTGTCGTTGCATTAACGCATAGCCGACGACGCCGACGCCCGCCAGGCCAAGCAGTAGGGCCGGAATCCAGCTGAAGAAACTTGTTTCACTAGCAAGGCTCAGTTCGAAGGTGAGGTTCACCTGTAACTCTGCCTGATTCACGCTGCGCGCACTGAAGCTTACTTCATAGCTGCCGTCCGCTCCTGCGAGGCCAAGCAGTCGTACTTCGCGTGTTTCGAACGGAGCCAACGACAGATTGCTCTCAGCCAGATACAGCTCCAGCCCCTCTGGCAGCACTTTGGAGATTACGACTGTATCGGGGCCGTTGCCGGTGTTGGTGACAAACAGCGACCAGTCGCCGTCGTTCCGCTCGGACGCCGAGAGTTGCAGTCCGTAATACTGCGGCACGTTCACTGTGAAGGTGCTGCTGCCGGCGGATAGATTATTGTGGTCGATAAGCGAAATACCCACTTCGTGCGGTCCCGCAACGCTGCTGAGTGAGGGAAGGAAGGATGCAAGCAGGCTTGCGGTTCCGGCAGGAACAAGGAGTGGGGTAGTATACTGCGAATTTTCCGAATGGGTTTCGTACTGGAAGACGTTCCCGTCTGCCCCCGTGTAGTAGCCGGAGGCATTTTGCAGACTCCATTCTGCTGGATAATCGAGCAGCAACTCTACGAGGGCCACCCCCTGTCCGGCGTTTCCTGTCAGTGTGATGTTCACGATGCTGGCCGAGAACTCACCATCCTCGAATTGTGACGTGCTTTCGTGCTCGGTTGTCACTTGGTAAATGTGGGAACCAGGTGGAACAATTTGCAACACATAAATGTCCATATTACTCGCTGGGTCTTCATCGATCTCAGCGTCCGAGGTAACTATCGCCGAAATAGTGTAGTTTCCCGTAGTTAGACTGCCGAGTTCTATGGTGGTGAGCCACTCTTTGGAATCTCCCGGTACTAGTTCGTCCCACTCGAATTGCCATGTTTCCTCACCGTCCGTTACGACTAGATTGACAGAGGAGGTCGTAACCGTCCCCTGATTCGATATTGTTCCCCCAAGACCGAAGGGGTGACCTTCCGAAAGAAATTCTGCGATTAGCCATTGTCCATTCAGATTTACCTCGATTATCGGTCCGGCAATCTCCACCACCAGGTCCGGCAATTGCAAGTCCACCACCAACCCCTCAGCAATGTGGTGGTCCTGCAGCCAGCCGTCGTCATCGTAGAGCAGTGCATCGAGCCGGTAGCTGCCGGAGCGGTTCGGCTCGAGTAGGACATCGGAGAGCTCGCCGCCGTTGCCTCCCCCGAGCGCGTGCTCCTCGTGCGTGACGACGTTGTCATCCGCATCCTGCAGGAACAGCTCAAGTCGCGTCGCGTCGCCGCTGTAGCTGCCGGAAAAGGTGATGTTGGCGCCTTCCGCGTCCGCTTCCACTGCTAGTGACGCGTGCGTTTCAGGGAAGGTATGCATAGCATCGATAAAGTTGCGCCAGCCACCCGTGGCGGCGGCAAGGTCGAAGTAGAGTGACGAGGGGGTTGAGGTGGGGTAATAGACCGTTAGCCCATGCGCGTCGCTGACGTCGCGGCGGTCAGGCTTCGTCCAGTGATCTTCGACGATGGTGGCGTTCATCTGTGTCTGTCGCACGTAATCGCCTGCTAGGCGAACCGCCGGAGATGGCACTTCTGAGGCTGCGTGAAGCGTCAGGTCGTAAAGGTCGCGGTAAGCGCTGTTCTCGAATACCTGGCTGTTGGCGCGCGCCTCATCCACCTCGTCTTGGTAGAGTGGTAGCGTCGCGCGCAATGCAGAGCCGAAGCCGGAAATGGCCTCATGGAGTGGCTCCAGTTGCGCGGTGTCAACCACTGTTGCAGTCATCGAGTAGCCGCCGGGGACCGAGCCGTTGCGATAGCTCTCGATGTAGGTGTGGACCACCGCATCGAGCATCTGCTCACGCGTTGTCTCCGCGTNGAGAAGTGGCAGTAGATGGTTGTATGTCCACCCTTCTTGNGGCTCATACGCCTCCGAGCCGTGGACGTAGNCGGCGTGCTCNCGCAGCTCGTAGGCAATCTCGAACATTCCCATCAGGCAGGCGTCGAAGCCAATGAGCGTCAGCGGTCCGTGCCCGGTCGNGTCCCGATATTCNGCCAGTGCNCCCTCGATTTCNGGCACNGTCAGGTAGCTCTCCTCGTCCTCGGCTACACGCTTGAAGCCGTCGCCGTGGTTCCAGATGACNANGANGCGCTCCTGNGCCGGNTAGGNGGTCGTCGCCCATGTCAGGAAGTCGCGCAGCGTGGNNGGGTCGCCCATATCNAGTTCGTCACCCCAGCCGGAATTGAGGTCGCTGAGGGCANTCTCAGNCAGTCCTTCATGCANCACNCGGTAGGCNCGACTNTCNTNTTCACCNTNNTGNTCNATNAGNGCCACNACTTCCCGGTCGCTATTCGAGCCNANCATNTGCATCTCAATAAGGTCGTCTGCCGCTTCATCAGAGAGTGAGTTGTCGCCCGCCATGTAGACGTAGAANCCCCATTTCGGCAGNGNNTCGTCACCGCTGGCCAGTCCTAGTGGCGCGNTCGGTCCTGGCAGCACGACCGGCGGCGCNAGCAACAGCAGCGCCAGCAGCAGTANGGCNACTCGCCCGANGGACATCAGCCNGCCTGCCCCACGAGCGATATAAAGGCCAGCGGCCGCNGTGNCCGCNGNTTCAGTCCCCAGCGGCNTCGCCTGTCGGCGCGGTNNCCTNGTCGCTNACNGGAGCNGANAGCGCCAGCCAGAGCGGCAGTCCNACAAGGGTGAAGGTCATGATGCTTGAGAGTAGGTGATAGAGTATGAATGGCAGTCCAAGCGTGTAAACTGCTAGCAGGTTACCAGGCGTATGCGCCCACCAGAGCCAGAAAACACCAAAGTTGGTCCAGCCGTCATAGACTACTGCGAAGACCACCCCCGCACCAGCGAAGCGCATTACCAGTCCCGAGGANAGATGTCCGCCNATCTGCGGTCGCCAGCGGCGTGAAGCTAGGGNCACCAACAGGAAGCCGCTGTAGGTGAACGCTACAATTGGTGATCCCCACAAGTAGCCCAGCCACCAATCACTAAGCAGCAGCATTCCCATAGTNACNGTGCATGCCCACGCNAAGGGNAGNAACATCGCCGCCAGGAAAGTAGCGACCATTACCGTCTCAACGTTTGGATGTCCGTGCAGGGCAATACGTCCGCCCGCACCGAGCAATAACAGCACCCCGGCGGTGAGTGGCAGCGGNAAGCGACTGCGGTCCATTGCNCGGNCATGCCGGACTCTATAAATATCATTCCCGGAGAGACGATAATACAACTGAGAATTGCTCTTCGGTCAAGCGTCGCGTGTTAAGGTTGTAGCGGCTGGGATGGTAGCTGTCAACTAGCCCCCACTCCACGCCGGGCAGCGAGTGACGCGCGCCGTGGCCGAAACGGAAATCCACCTGCCGGCCACCGACTGNAGTTACGACCTGACGATGCGCTACTCCACCAAGCGCTAGTACCATCTCGAGTTGCGGAAGCAGCTGCAGCTCCCGTTCCAGGAACGGGCGGCATTGCTTCAGCTCCTCGCCAGTTGGCTTGTTCTGCGGTGGAGCGCAACGCAGCGCGTTGGCAATGCGCACTCCTTCTAACTTCAGTCCGTCTTCGCGCGAGTGTGAATTAGGGTTCGACCCCCACCCCTGCTCCCACAACGTGCGGTAGAGCAGTTCACCGGCGTAGTCTCCAGTGAAAGGCCGCCCAGTACGTCCCGCGCCGTGGGTGCCTGGCGCCAGCCCTACTATGAGCAGCCACGCGTCACGTCCACCGAAAGATGGCACCGGCTGGCACCAGTATTCATCGGCAGCATACCCAGGTTTGCGTCGGTTCTCGCGGATGTCAGCAGCGTATTCGACAAGACGAGGACAGGCATGGCAGCCGACGATGTCGTCCGCCAGTGACCCCATTACTGGTTAGGAGTGTTGCT
>PCBV01000001.1 GCA_002731905.1 Methanobacteriota archaeon | reverse complement strand
CCGTCGCCGAAGTCCCACTCGTACTCGCGCAGGTCATGTTCCGGGTCGTAAGAGTCGCTGCCGACGAAATCGATTGAGATGCCTATCAATTCGGTGCTGCTGTCCGGCGGTGTAATGACTGCCACCGGAGGTAGGTTGCTCACGCTGAACTGGTGGCTCACGGAATCTTCACCGCCGCGCTCGTCGCTGACCGTCAGTGTTACTGCATACTCACCCTCGCCCAGCGACTGGCTGAAGCTGATATCGTTCGAGACTTGGCTCTGCGCTGCGCCCGCTGGGCCGAGCTCCCATTGGTAGCTGAGCGAGTCTAAATCTGGGTCGCTGCTGAAGCTGCCATCGAACTGCACCGGGTCTCCCTCCGTGTAGGCGCCGCCGCTGGCTGGCAGCCGGATGGCCGCCGTTGGTGGCCGGTTGGCCGGATCAATTGTGACAAGCATGAAGTTGCTTTGCGATGCACCGTGTGGGTCGCTCACAGTCAGCACTAATCGTAGGTCCGTGGCGGCCTGCTCGATAGTTGCGCTGGCGATGGCTTCACGTCCCAGCTCTCGTGGCTCTCCGAGTCCTTCTAGAGTCCAGAGATAGGCGAGAGCGTCACCATCTGGGTCGGTCCCGGCCCCTACCATTTGGAATTCAACGCCTGCCTCGAGCATCTCGCCAGGCGTTGGGCGTACAATCTGCGGCTGCTGCGGTGGTTGGTTACTCCCTCCTCCGTCGTCACTGTCCAGCAGGTCGATACAGCCCGCTAGTGGCAGTAGCAACGCCAGCATCACGGCCCCTATGCGCATCAGTCCGCTGAAGTGGCGTGCTATTTATGCTGACCTCTGCACCTCGCGTTTTTAGACTCCGCTAGCACGGATGGGGCGGTGCGCGCCACAACCTTCGCATTGCAGTACTAGCGTGCGCCCCTGTCGCTGGAAATTTGTGTCGGGGCGGTGGCACTCTTCGCAAAGCACGAACGCTTTGAGGTAGGCGCTGACGCGGGCGGCGACTTTCTTCTCAGGGACGCGTCCCTGCAGTACTAGTCTCCGTCCCTCTATGTTGCCTGCTGTGCCGAGCTCCTGCACCAGATATTTCGAGAAGTGGTCCGGCTCGCGTCGCAGCGCATCTACCATCTCACTGAAGTTACGCAGGATGGTGCGTTTGCCTTCATAGAGCACTTGCGGCTCGGGTGGGACGAAGCGGGCGTCATCAGTCATGACATCCTCCAGCCCTTCACGAGCGCGGCTCAATAGCTTGTCGTAGTCCAGCTCCACGCTCCGGCGCAGACCACCCGCCTCAAAAGGACTACGCCCGTCGCAGCAGGCCGACGAGCAGACCGAGCGAGTATCCGAAGTGCTGTATGAAGAGCACCAGCGGCGCGTAGAATGCTTGCTTGAACGAGCGNGTCTGCGCGCCGACAAGCAGCCCTGCCAGTCCNAGAACGCCAAAATAGGCAGCATTNAGCGTCGCTGGTAGCAGCCACGGTACTGCGACCGGCAGCGGCTGCCGCCACGCAAGCGCATAGAGTGCTATCAGNACGAAAAACGCCCCGATGAAGGCGTAGTGACGCGGGTCGAAGCTGCCGGGATGCATGCGTGTTACTTGTGCACGGGTAACGCCGTAGTTGAACATCTGTCGCAGGAACGCCAGTGGCCGCGACCGCCTGTGGTGCCACACCACTACGTCCGGCGCGTAGAGGATTCTNTGTCCTGNTTGCTGTAGCCGGATNTCGAACTCGACATCNTCACCCGGCCAGAGCGTTGGGTGGAACCTGACACCCGNAATAGCCTCGCGCCGTAGGATGTAGTTACAGGTGGGATTATGGTCCACCTCCCGTGGTTTGTCATGGCCGGCGGTGTAGCGGAAACGGAACAGGAACTTAGATCCGAATATCCTGCCGACTGCCTTGGCGAACGGCAGTCCCTCGCGCGGGGTGAAGTTCGGACCGCCGACACCGGNGTAGTCGGGATTCTGTGCAAGATGCTGCACAGCAGCGCGCAGCCAGTCCTCGCGCAGGATAGTGTCGTCGTCAGTGAAGGCAATAACCTCACCCTGNGCGACGGCGACGCCTCGGTTGCGCTTCTCGCCCGCAGCGACTGAATCGTGAATAATCCGTANCGCAACCCCACCCTCCTGCGCCAGCTCCCGCGCTCGTTGCAGGAGTGGTGTTTCAACATCGCCCAGCAGTATTAGCTCGAAGCGGTCGCGTGGGTAGTCGAGCCGCACTATCGACTTCACCATTCCACGAATATAACCNACACGGCCAGTGGTTGGCACGACAATCGAGACAAAAGGTTCAGNCGNCATTTTTTCGACGACCNATATTTAAGCCGCCCCATTAAGCAGTAGCCCTACTTCGGCAGCCAGTTTCTCCGCTAGCTGTTCGTCGCTGGTACGGAGCAGCATACGTCCTGAAGGATAGAGGTTGACCATGCATTCGCGCTCAACAATTACCATCACGCCGGCGTCCACCACTTTGCGGAACTTGCGCTGGCGCAACCATTCCAGAGCCCGCTGTAGGTCTAGTTTTGCCGTCTGGCGCGGTTTCAGCTCGAACGCGGCCGAGTCCTGGCAGGGCCGCAGCAGGTAGAAGCTCACATCACCTGTACCAGTCCGTCAACGCTGTCACCGACCATCTCTTCCAGTGGCAGTTGCGCCTCCCAGCGCTCCACTCGTGGTAGCGACGCCGCGGTCGCCGGCTTTTCGGGGACAATAGTACAACAGAGGCTCGGCAAGGTAGAGATATCGAATGTCCCAGCTTGGCGCGCAACGCGCTCGATTTCAACCTTGTCGTGGCCAATCAGCGGCCGCAAGATAGGGACGTCGCAGACCTCGTCAATCACCGCCAAGTTGGGTAGCGTCTGCGACGCTACCTGCCCCAACGACTCGCCGTTGATGATGGCGTCGGCTCCGATCTGCTTTGCCAACGCGGCGGCAGTACGATACATCATGCGCCGGCAGAGCAGGCACTGCAAATGGCGGTCGGCATTGCGTGCAATCTTGACCTGGCTGTCACCGTGTGGTGCCATCCAGAGTGGAATTCCGAGGTGTTTCGCCAGCGCCCGTGTCTTGTCAATTTCGCGGTCATCAGTGAAGGGGCGGTTGTCCATGTGCAGTCCAACCAGGTCCCAGCCCTGCTGCTGGAGCATGTGCGCTGCGGTGGGGGAGTCGATGCCCCCGCTAAGCATGATGATTGCCTTCACGCTGTGCGCTACCACGCGTAGTTAAAATAGGTTACTTTTTCCCTGCCCATGGCAGCTTGGGTTGCACAGCACCGCCGCTTCGAAAACCTGATGCGCTACCGCATCCGCGATATACTGCTGGTTTCGAGTCCCTACGATTATTTTACGCTAGAGGAGGATGGCAGGCTCAACGAGCTGTTGCTGGTTGACTACCAGCAGTTGAATTTGTCTTATGCTCCGCGCATCACCCACGCCGCGACTGGCGAGCGGGCGCTGGAGCTGCTGCAGGAGCGGCCGTTCGACCTAGTAATCACCATGGCGCGCGTGGGCGAGATGGNNGTGCACNTCTTNGGNNGTCGCTCCAANGAAATCCAGCCNGGAATTCCTGTGGTACTGCTAGCTTACAACACGCGTGAACTGGCGCTGTTCCACGAGGGNNACGCGATTGANCGTATCTTTGTCTGGTCGGGCGACGCGCGAGTGCTTCTCGCNATCATCAAGCTNGTNGAAGATTTGCGCAATGTCGACCACGATACCCGCGCCGGAGANGTGCAGGTGCTNATTCTGGTNGAGGATTCGTCCCGCTTCTACTCGCTCTTCCTACCACAGCTCTATTCCGAGCTGATGAAGCAGACCGGCAGCCTGATGGCAGGTGGCCTCTCGCTACACCACAAGCTACTCCGTATGCGCGCCCGGACCAAGATTCTCCTGGCGACCGACATGGAGCAGGCGCAGGAACTCTACAGCCGCTATGCACCTTTCCTGCTCGGCGTAATCAGCGATGCCGGCTTTCCTAATGAAGGGAACCACGACCCCAAAGCTGGGAAGAAGTTCATCACACAGGTCCAGAAGGCAAGTCCTGACGCGGGAGTAGTGCTACAGTCATCGCTACCGGAGAATCGCAAAGTTGCCGGCAATCTGGGCATAGAGTTTCTGGACAAGGCAGACCCGGCGCTGCTGAAGAGCTTACGAAGTTTCATGCGCGACAGTCTGGGATTCGGCGATTTCGTTTTCCGGCTGCCCGACGGCGAAGAAGTGGAGCGCGCGCAGGACATCTCCGAGATGCGCAAGGCGCTCCCAGAGATTCCTGGCGAGTCGCTGCGCCACCACGCTGCACGGCACGAATTCTCCAAATGGTTCCGCGCGCGGACCGAGTTCGACCTCGCCACCCGGCTACGGCCACACGTAGTCACCGAGTTCACTGACAACGANCAGCTACGGCAGTTCCTGCTTGATACCTTGCGGGAGTTTGANAAGCAGCGNCGNCGCATAGAAGTGGCGGACTATTCATCGCAGGCTCTCGAGGCAGGGAGCGANTTCGTGCGGCTNGGNGGNGGCTCGCTCGGNGGNAAGGGGCGCAGCTTGGCATANTTCCACGCGCTNTTNCCNCAGCTCGANCTGGCGGNACTCNGCNANATCGAGGTCTGCATCCCGCGCTCNGCNGTGGTTGGCACGANGGTCTTTGACGAGTTCCTCGAGTCCAACGAGCTGACTGAANTGGCGTACTCCGACACTTCGGAACTGGAGGATGANGACATAGCTGAGACCTTNATCGAGGCACGCTTTCCCGAGTCCATCTATGAGGATNTGAAGACTTTCGTGGAGCAGGTGGAATATCCGCTCGCCGTGCGATCATCCAGCCTGTTGGAAGACTCACAGCACCAGCCNTTTGCCGGCGTGTACGAGACCTACATGCTTTCCAACAACCATCCCGACCCTAAACTCCGGCTCCAGCACCTTTGCGATGCCATCAAGCTGGTCTACGCCTCCACATTCTATCAAGCGTCAAAGGCGTACATCGCTGCAACACCTAATCGNATCGAGGAAGAAAAGATGGGCGTCGTCATACAGGAAGTAGCGGGGCTGCCACACGGCGACGCTTTCTACCCAACTTTCGCCGGCGTGGCGCGGTCGCGCAATTTCTACCCGCTAGGCGACGCGGCGCCGGAGGATGGCGTCGTGGCGGTTGCTCTGGGCCTCGGCAAGGCAGTAGTCGAGGGCGAGAAGATGTTTCGTTTCTCGCCGGCGCATCCGCGGCAGCAGTTTCAGTTCGCGTCGACCGAGGACTACCTGCGCTCTTCACAACGGCAGTTCTGGGCGCTTGACCTTTCGAAGCAGCAGGAGCGGCCAACGCGCGCCGCCGAGGCGAGCCTGGTGCAGCTGGACTTGGCGCGCGCCGAAATAGACCGGCAGCTGCACCCCATCGGTTCGGTCTATTCAGCCGAGAACGATGCCATCTATGATGGCCTAGCACGCGCCGGCGTGCGGCTGGTGACCTTCGCTGGCGTCACTAAGCAGGAGCAGTTCCCGCTGTCCAGGCTGACACAGCTCTTTCTGGCGCAGGCAGAGGAAGGGATGGGCGGTCCCGTGGAAATCGAGTTCGCCGTCGTCATCGCTCCTGGTGTGCGTCGCTTCGTGTTCCTACAGGCGCGGCCACTGGTGTGGGAGCCAGTCGACGTCGAGGTTGATCTCGATAGCGTTGAGGGGGCGCTCTGCACTTCGTCGCATTCGCTCGGCAATGGAGTTATCCAGGAGATACGCGACATAATCTATGTCCACCCCGACCGGCTCGACCGCNCNGAGACGCGCGAAGNCGCGCAAATNATCGAGAAGCTNAACCGCAAGCTGACGCGCGCAGGGTGCCCCTACCTGCTCGTTGGCCCCGGNCGCTGGGGCTCNTCTGACCCGTGGCTCGGCATCCCTGTAAAATGGGGGCAGATTTCAGGTGCGCGCACCATTATAGAATGCCAGCTGGCAGACCTGCCGGTCGAGCCGAGNCANGGCACNCACTTCTTCCANAATATCATCTCGTTCAGCGTTGGCTACCTCACNGCNCCGCNCNGCGCCATNGACTGGAACTGGCTCGAGGCNTGNAAGCCGACCGCCAGCGANGGNCCGGTACGCCANCTGAATCTGAAGCAGCCGCTGCAGGTNCTNCTNGACGGGAGAACNGGCAAGGGAGCNGTGCTGCCGGGACGTGACTGAGAACTATTCTTCCCAGTAGATNATGTCNANGTAAAGCTTGTACTCCACCTCGCCGCCCANATCCCAGNTGCTGCGGCGCACCTCGACCGACCAGTCGCCCAGTTCGCCTTCCTCATCGAACCACTGGCTGTGGCTAGANTTGTAGTACTCCAGNGCTATGGAGTTGACCTGATGGTTGTTATCTTGGTCGTGGGTGTTGTTATTGGCAACNTCCTCNCCNGTCAGGTTTAACAGGTACAGGTCCAAATCGTGTCGGCTGTCTGTGTCGTACTCAAGTCGCAGCCTGATGTAGCGCAGCTCGCCACTACTGTAGTAGCCGACGTCGTTGACCGGCAGATCATGCTGCCCNTCGTCAGTCCCGCCTGCTAGACTCTCGGTGATGGTGGTGTTGAAGTTGATGACCAGTTCTAGGNCNTCGCTGCCGTGTGCCTCGTCTTGCTCGCCCAGTGTGTCAGTGATGCGCACAGAGATGACGAAGACGCCCGACTCGAAGTCCTGCTCGGTTTCCGGACTGNTACTGCTTCGCTCNGTCTGGAAGCCGTCNTCGTCNTCGTACGAGAAGTCCCACTCGTACTCGGTNATGTCGCCATCGGCGGTTGAGCCGGTGGCAGACAGGTCATATCGCAGNGANTGGCCAGGGTGGTAGACAGCCTCTGTCTCGTCCTCAGTAGAGNCCACCGCACGTAGTTCATCNGTCTGTNGCGCTANCGTCACCTGNAGNGTNGCAGTATCTTCAGCGCCGTCTGGATCGCGGACAGTAAGCGTCACACTGTAGCTCCCCTCTTCGTGATAGGTGTGCGCGGCGCGGCCGTTGTCACCCTGCCCTACGATGCGCTGTGAGTCGCCGTCGGCAGCGTCGAAGTCCCAGAAGAAGTCCAGCCCATCTCCGTCAGGGTCGCTCGAGCCNGAACCGGTGAACCAGATTTCGGTCNCNGGTTCGTACGGTCCGGCTGTTTCNGNNTTTGCCTTGGCCAGCGGNTCCTGATTGGGCTCGTCGCCCCGGTCTAGGTCTATGCAGCCTNCAGTCATCANCAGCAGNCCGGNGAGCAGCGCAAGNTGTCGCATCACGCCGCAGGGGGCTGGCCCCGGTATAATTACTTTGCGCGCCGTAGATTNGNCGTAATCACCCCTCAAACANTTTTTGAAAATANTTGCAGATNNNNTTCAACTAGTTTTAAATACCNCTTTTCGTACGCCGCGTCATGAACAAAGTCGCTATTGCGATGCTAGCAAGTATTTTTTTGCTTNTGNCTCCAGCNAGCNCTGCCGTCGAAGAATCAGCAGTTTTCAATGTCGGTGATACGTGGGCGCTCGGACACGAATTTGACATAATGGAAGAGTNAGATTCATTTACCANGGAAATTTTAGAAGAANTAGATGCAGAGATTGNNAACAANCCCACTGGTGAATATGGAGATTTAATGGGTTANAGCCTCNANGAGAATGAGGGAGTAATCGGAGTGTATTACACAAGCGAGGTCGTTGATGATTTCGATGAACAGATACATATCAAATCCGAAGAGGCGTTCTACATCCANACCGCCGTAGACACGTCAATTACTGGTGTGTTCTTCCAGGAAGGAACTTACAATGATGTCGAAGAGAAATGCGTTGACGGTGATGAATGCACATACACCTTGGCAGACGGTACGGAAATACCAACCGAAACACAGACTATGGAAATTGGTGGAAATTTCCACTATGTCACTAAAGTTACAACCGAAACGTGGTGGACCCAAGACACCTTCGATATGACAAAGATGGAGCTAACCCTCGGTATGGGAATGTCTGGCGGCATGAAATTGCAGAATGTTCCTAATGAGACATGGGAACT